>CAZZYS010000117.1:0-12763 GCA_964658285.1 uncultured Verrucomicrobiota bacterium | reverse complement strand
ACCTTGTAGAGTCCCGTCTGGCTGATGGGCAGACAGTCCAGGGTGTTCTCCGGGCTGTCGTCGATCAACACGGCCAACTCGTTGTCCGCGCCGGGGTGCAGCGCTTTGGTCGCATCGAATACGAAGCGCGTGTAAGCGCCGCGGTGCTGGCCGAGGTGCCGGCCGTTGACGTAAACGTCCGCGATGCTCGCCGCACCCTCGAACACCAAATATAATTCCTTGCCACCGGCCGTGGGATCGACCGCCACCGACCGGCGATACCAACCCTTCGTGAGCGTGTCGTAGGCGGCGCGCGTCTGGAAAACGTGCGGGACCGTCACCGGCGTCCACGCCGCTTGCCGGAAGGCGTCAGCCCCGATTTCGGGCAGCGTCGCCCCGTCGCCCGCGCCGACGAACTGCCAGCCGGGGCCGTTCAGGGATTCGACCTTGCGGGTGGCGGCCTGTGCCCGCGCGAGGTGCGGGGCCATGACGGCGAGAAGGAGGGGAAGGACAAAAATGCGTCGGGACAACATGGAGGGACTTTCTAGAGATGGAAAGGTTTCGAGCGAGTCTCACAGCGCCTTGCCGCTGGGCGCGTACAGCCACCACAGCGCGCTGGTCACGCCGCGCGGATAATGCCGGCAGCCGTAGGCGATGTGCGAGCTGGTGTAAATCTGGTCGGTCCAACCCACGGCAGGGGCACCGAGCACCTCGTAGGCGTAGTGGGCGGCATCGGCGTCGTGCCCGGTGGCCGCGTTTTTCGTGCCCAGAATATTCTCGGTGATGAACTGGTTGAGGTAGACCTTGCTCAGCCACGTCGTCGAACTGGAGGACGACAGGTTCCACCCCTTCGTCTTGGCGTCGATGCACACCCCGGGCACCAGGATGCTCGCCATGTGCGTCTTCAGGTGTCGGATCAGGTCGGCGTTCGGACCATCCAGCGCCACATCCTGCGTCAAGCCCATGATGTACGGGTACGCGAGCCCTTCGATGGCCGGGATGATCGCCGAGGAACTGGTGCCGTTGAAGGCGGCGGGAAAACGCTGGCCGTTCTCGTCCCAATGGGCGAGGAGACCCTTGGCGGTGTAAGCTTCCGCGGCGGCGGCGCGCTGTTCCTCGACGGGTTCGCGGAGAGCCGCGAACACCGGCTTGAGCATGGCGTAGGCCGCGAAGGATTTGACGCCGATGTAGAGACTTTCGATGGGGCGCTGGAGCGACGCATCCATCGCGTCGTAGGTCGTGATCTCGCGGCTGTGCGCGCCGTGGTGCGAGATGTAAGTGGTGATCCCGTCGCGCTTGGCCGGGTCCAGGTCGTCCCTCAGCTCCATCGAAGCGAGCGCGCGGCCAAAGGTGGGCTTGTTCGCTTGCAACCAGGCGTCGTCGCCGGTCGATTTCCAATAGAGCGCGGCGCAGAGGATCCAGTTTTGCAGTTCCTCCTGGGTCATCAGGTTGGGGTAAACCGCGCCGGTCTCGCGGTTGGTGAACTTGACCCGCGAGCCCATGTCGTGGCTGAAGCCGAGCCCGCCCGGGAACAACTGCTCCTGCCCGGGCAGCGAGAGTTCGTCCGTGAACGAGAAGAAATCGCGGAAGTTGTCGAGTTCGTTGCGCACCGTCCACGGGTGCATCGCCAGTTCGTAGAAAACGTGATCGACGGTCAGGTCGAAGGTGTTGATGCACGAGCACTCGCCCTCGATGACGCCCCAGACGGGTTCCTGTTTCGGCGTCGCGTGGAGGATCGTGTTGTACTGGTACGAGTGCAGCGTGTCGGCGGCGAGGAACTTGCGCTCGTCGTTCTCGTTGCTGCCCGCCAGCTTGCGGTCCAGCTCGGTGCAACGCGCGACCACCGCCGGCAGGCTCGACTGGGCGGTTTTGAGCACGTCGTTGAGATCGGCGTACAGCGCGTCGTACATCATCGTGAGGGGCTGCTTTTCCAATTCGGATTCCACCCCATGTTTGTAGTGCGCGACGTAGAACGTCACCGTCTTCTCCGCGCCGGGCGCGACGTGGACGCAAAAGGCGGAGGTTGCCCCGTCCACGCCGAACGCCTGTTTGGCCTGGTCCGCGCCGAGCAGTTCGGCGTCGCCCGTTTTCACCGCGAGCGCGCTGTCGCCGTCCACGAGGTAGCCGTCGAACCCGTTCCAGCCCTGCGCGCGTTGCGCAGCCTGTTGCAGACTGAAGAGGAATTGCGTCTCCTCCTTGCCGGTCCGGTTGTCGATGCGGTACTGCATCCAAGTGACGGGGAGGACGAAGCGACGCTTTTCATCCCGAGTGGCCGTGGCCCAGTCCTTCATCGCCCACACGGGGGTGTAGTGCGTCCAACTCACGCCCAGCGGGATTTGCCAGGAGTCGGTGCAAGCGCCCAGGGTGCGGGTGGTCTCCTTGTCCGTGACCAATGCCCCCGCGGGCAGCGTTTTTTGATTGGAGGTGAACGGCATCACACGCTCAGCCGCGCCGTTCTTCACCGCCACGATCACGCCCTGGTCGGGCACGAGCGTGCCGTCGCCGCCTGGCTGCTTGCAGACCTGCACGCCGCCGCTGTTTTCCATGCCGTAGATGAAGGTGGCCCACGCGCCGACCGGACTGTGGTCCACGTCGAAGAAGGGCACCTCGCCGACCTTCACCGTGTGAAAGGGCCGGGAGCGTGAGTCCAGCAGCGTGAGCCGCTCGCTCTTCAGCCACCCGGTGCCGCCGCCAAACGCCAGTTCCTTGCCGCTCGCGTCCGTGAAACGCGCGTAGCTGACGAAGGCCGGTTTGGTCAGACCGACGAAATGCACCGCCAGCGCGCCGCCCGCGTGCGCGAAGGTGGTCTTGTAGACCCATGGCTTGAACGCGCTGCCCGCCTTGCTCCACACGTCGAGGTTGGCGTCGAGCGGCGTGCCGTTGGCGTCCAGCGAGAAGGTGTTCTCCCCGGCGGCCTTGCTGCCGGTATCGACGAAGCCCAGCTCGATGTTGATGGGCTGCGCGGGCAGGTCGCGCACGAAGACGTCGAACGAATTGCCGCTGACCACGGCGGCGAAAAGCTTCGGATCGGTGCCGGGCGGGAGTTTGGCGGGGTCCAGCACGCTGTACCGGGCCTGCCCCTCGCGCATGATGGTCGTGACCGCGGATGCGCCGGATGCGCCGGCTGAAAACGCAGCCAGGATCAACGCCAGGAGCAGGTGAAAGCGCCCGAGGCGCGGCAGGATGTTTATTTGGCTCATTGGGGGTAAAAAAGGACGTGGGTCGATCCCAGTGGGAAACAGGCTCGCGGGGACGGCGGACGACCGAAACCACGGCCTCACGCGGGGAGCGCGAGTTGCAAGGGGGGGGAAGGGAAGAATGTCTGCTGGCGCGCAATGGTGCAACCCCGCGCTTGCCGTTTTGTTGCAGGCAAAATGGCGGTTCCGCGAACGTTGGTCGTCCGCTCGTCTCGCCTCAGGCAGTCAGGCGGAGGGTGAGGGGGTGGGGGTGGGGACCAGAACCGCGCGGAATCGGCCTCGCGCGAGCAGGAGACCAAGGCAGCCAAGCGGACCGAAGTGCTCGGGCTACACCGCTTCTCAAGATCGTTGAGGTGTGGTTTCAGCGGTGGATGCCGCTCGGAGAGCGCCATCCACCGTTGGCTGTGAACGCATCAGCCAACCTGAGAAACGGTGTAGAGTATTTTGACTGAAGGGGTGGCCCTTCTCCAGCCCCTGCCGGGGCTGGCAACACGGCTACATCTCTGATTAAACCGCTCTAAAACCGGAACTGTTTGCCACCGACCTCAAACTTCAAGTAGTATGTCCCGGCAGTCGGTATCGAGTGAGGCGCTGTGTCGAGGCACTTGCTCAAAGCGAGTGGGCTTTTTGCTCGTGTGTTCTCCGTGGTGTACATACCCACCAGGGCAACGATGAGCGGGTACAATCCGCCACGGAAAAAGTTTTTGAGCACTCATAAATAGGTCTCTGCAAACAATTTGCTCCCGTAGCTTAATGGATAAAGCAACGGTCTTCTAAACCGTAGAGTGTGGGTTCGAGCCCCGCCGGGAGCGTGCGAGATTTTCTCCGTTAAATTCTCTATTTAAGCGATTTGCGAGCGATAGCTGATAATCTTCGCTTCCGCACCGTTTCGCCCGCAAACGCACCGTTTTACTCCCACGGCGCGCAACTAACGCGCAACTGTTCGGTCTGCGATTGCTGACGTGCGGGGTTGTGCGGTATGGATGTGAAATGAACTGCCCCGAATGGGATTTCGCTTACCTCGACGGTCTGCCGCAAACTTACCGCGATGCAGCGCAGAGGGCGGCTGTTCTTTATGAATACGCAACGCACAACAATTCTCTAATCGAATGGATTAGAATATTGCGGCGGGAGGAAGCATTTAGTGGGCAGCCCGTTCGGCGTGAGATTTTGAACCGTGTCACTAAAGAACGGGGTTTCCTCAATGTCGTGGAGTTATTATTTCTGGCGGGGGCTCAAACTTTTCCTGATTTTCCATTCCGCATTGCTTTGGACAGCTTGGACCCAGCATTTTTTATGGGCATCAGCGCGGGCAACATCGTCAAACGCAAATCTTGGATACAAGAGGTCCCTTGGGAGAACTGGAGTTCCTTCTCACGATTGGCCTACGAGGGCGATCCTGTTGAAAGAATACAACTTCAACATCGCGCTGCTACGTCTGCGCATGTGTTCGCTGTGAATTGGGATAGAACGACGAATGAAGAGCTTGCGAAACACTTCAAAACTTGGGCATCCAAGAATCGACCCTCTCAGTACCCGGAACGAAAGGGTGGTGGCCGTGGAACAGGTAATGCCGGCCTAGCATCCGACCGTTTAAACCAGCTCTCTGCTTACCGTTTCGATGCGGCTGGCTACACCTGGAAACAAGCGCGTGAGGTAGGATTTGTGATCTATAATGGCTCGAAGCGCTGGAAAACGGCGATCATGGCCGCCAAAAGCAACATCGACAGTCTTTACCCACCTGCGGCAGTTTAGAATCGACTGCGGACAATAAATACCAAGATTTAAGGTCCCTTGGGCCGAGAGGCTCTAACGTATTACAAGTGCGGATATGAACGTTTCTACGTCTATACCCGCGCCGCTCCATGCGGATTCTCGACCCGAAAACCTGCCAGTAGCCGTTGCTTCAGGCGGAGAAAAGCTCCTACTCACCGGCCGCCAGCTTGCTTCCCGGTTGGGTGTAAGCCAACGACTCATCGAAAAGTGGGCGTCAACCGGCGTCATTCCAAAGCTGGCGCTTTCACCTCGTATGGCGCGTTACGAATTGCCCGCAGTCCTCACGGCATTGCGCCAATACCAGACAGCTACCCTTCGTAGATAACAAACCCGCGCCCGCCCCTTCGGACGAGCACGGGTTTGTGGAATTTTCTGGCCTCGTAACCGGAAGTTCCCTCAGTCGCCGCCGTTTCGCAAGGTCGGGTGCTATCCCGACATGATAATTCTTTCCTGCTCCCATAGCCCACGCCGCGTTTCTCAGCCGCTAAGCTCTCTTCCATGCAACCTTTTCGCGGATTCGCTGACCAACCGGCTGAAGCCAGCTACACGGTTGGCTGTTCGCCTTGGCAATGCCTCTAAACTAGCTGGTATCTTCACCGTCTTACGGTACTTGACAGCGAGCGTGGGGGGCGCGACCCAATGAACCGCGCATCCTCGCTCTCACTGGCAGCCGCCAAGCGGACGCTGCCCATTTTGCCCGTCCTCTGGCAACGCTTGGGGCTGCCAGGAGAACTCCCGCGTCTCAAGGCAAAATTCTGCTCTCCCCTGCGGCCCGACCGCTCGCCGTCGTGCGTCATCTACACGGGACGCGACGGTTGCCAGCGATTTGCCGACAAATCGCAAGGGGTGGACGTAGACGCCATTGGCTTCCTTGCTTTGGCGACCGGCCTTGATCGTCGTGAATCCTGCCGCAAATTTGTTGAACTGGCAGGCGGCGTGAGCGTGTTCAATGGCTCCGTGTTGACTGCCGTGCCCGCTTGTCTGTCGCCCCACCTTGAAGCTTCCAGGGGGAAACCTGCGCTGCCCGTTGATTTACACCGGGGAAACGAGGCAGAGCTTCGGCAGGTTGCCGCCTTGCGCGGTCTATCTATTGCGGGGATAAAAATGGCTGGTCGAAGTGGGCTGCTTCTTTTCGGGCGGGTGTGCGGCTTTCCTTGCTGGATCGTGACCGATACCACGCGCACCTTGGCACAGGCTCGGCGCACAGATGGTCGGCCATTTCCGGCATTCGGTTCACTGCCAAAGCGCAAAACGCACACGCTTAAAGGAAGTTGTCAAAGTTGGCCCGTTGGCATCCGCGAGGCTTCAAACTTCCCATCCGTGCTTTTGGTGGAGGGTGGGCCGGACCTACTGGCGGCTTGCCATTTTATCGCAGAAACGAACCGTGAACTCGACCTTGCCCCCGTCGCCATGCTTGGCGCGGGCAATCGGCTTCCGGTCAATGCGTTGGCGCTTTTCCGAGGAAAGCGGGTCCGCATCTATCCCGACGCCGATCCAAGCGGCGAGGAAGCTGCCGCCCGGTGGGCAAGCCAACTCGTCGGAGCGGGTGCGGGGCCAGTGGACGTTTTCGGGTTCCGGGGATTGTCGCTGCCGAGTGGTCAAACCGTCAAAGACCTGAACGATGCGGCCCGCATGGCGGCGGACGCGCAACCGGAAGGACTGTTACCGTGAGCGCCGCACCAGAAAGCCTAGAAGGGGAGCAAACGCCAGCCCCGTTTCCGCTCCATTGTCTGTCCCCGGACGCGCTAGCGATTGCAGAAAGCATTTGTCGCGCAACCCGCGTCCCCGCGAGTCTAGCCGGGCCGTGCGTGCTTGGCATCCTCTCGGCGTCCATCGGCGCGGGTCTGGAAGTCCAGAGCAGGCCGAACCGTAGCAGTCGCGCCAACCTCTTCATCGTCGCGAGCGCGGAGAGCGGTAGCGGCAAGAGCGAAGTTATCAGGCTAGCGGCCGCACCATTCTACGAAGTCGAGCGTGAAAGGTTGGACCAATGGAAAACAGAAACACTGCCCGGTGCGAAAGCCGATGCGGAAATGCTTCAAGCGGAAATCAACCGCTTGAGGAAAGCTGCCGCCAATTCTGACGGCGGCGAAGAACGCGACGGAATTCGCGCGCAAATGCAAACTAAACTGGCTGCGCTGGCCGCCGCCGAAGAGAGGATGCGTCCGCCCGTACTCTGCGTGGAAGACGTGACAACGGAAAAGCTGGCCCTGATGCTTTCCCGTCCCGGCGAAACCCTTTTCAGCGTGTCGTCGGACGCGGGCGCGGTCGTCAATAACTTGCTTGGCCGCTACTCCAAAGGGGACCGCACCGACGAAGGCATTTATCTCAAAGCGTGGACGGGTGAACGCGTCAAAGTAGATCGCCTTGGCCGGGAAAGTGTCTTGCTGGAAAAGCCGTGCCTGGCGGCGCTCTGGTGCGTCCAACCGGACAAGGTGGACGCGCTTCTGTCGGTGCAAGCCTTAAGCGACGGCGGTTTGCTGCCGCGTTTGCTGGATTGTCACACCGGCTGCGAAATGCGCGAGATTGCCGAAAGCGAGGACGCTGGCATTGCATCGGAGGCAGCCGATGGCTGGCGGACGCTGGTGCGCGAGTTGATCGAATGTTTCCGGCTGGCGACGGGAACGGCTGCGATTGTTCAACCGGACTCGGAAGCCGTGCGCCTGCTGAACGATCATTACAACGCGATTGTTCGGCGTTGCCATGCGGGCGAATTGCGCGACGTGCAAAGTTTCGCCGCCCGCTGGACAGAACAGGCGTGGCGCATTGCCCTTTGTTTACACGCTGGCCTTTACGGCAAGGCAGCCGGAGCCATGGAATTGCACGCCGACACGGCGGCAGCCGCGATAAAGATTGCCGACTGGTTCAGCGGCCAGCAACTCGCCATTTTGCAAAAGAGCCGGAGCGAGAAGCGGATGGCCAGGCTGGAAAAGCTGCGAAGCCTGATTGTGACCTGCGGTGGCGAGGCGAGCTTGCGCGACTTGGCCAAGAACAACGGCTTCGAGGGGGAGGAAGTCCGTCGATTGGCGGCCGACTTCCCGTCGCAGCTTTCCATTCAAAAGCGGGAAACCGGGGGGCGGCCGAGCGAATTTGCGTTCCTGCCTGCGGCTGCTTACCGCGCCGAGGCGTAAGCTGCTGCCGTCAAAAGCGTCGAAAACGTCAAAAGCCGCGCGTTCCCAGCCTTTCGGGGGGTTCTGACGGTTTTGACGGCGAGTGCGTTTCCAACGGCGAGTCACCCCGAGTCGTCGGCGCTGCCCCCGAAAGCGGAAGTGGTGAGAAAATGGAAATTGCCTCTGGGCTTCATTTCGCGGCAAAATGGACGGTTCTATGCCGACGCTCCACTGGATTGGGAAAGACGCGGTGGTGAATCACCACCGGCAGGTTCCCTTTCATCTCCTCAAAGACGTGCCCGAACTCGCCTGTGGCGAGCCGGGCGAGGGGAATCTCATCGTGCAGGGCGACAACCTCGTGGCGCTCAAGGCGCTGCTCCCCTACTACGCCGGGCAGGTGAAGTGCATCTACATCGACCCGCCTTACAACACGGGCAACGAGGGCTGGGTCTATAACGACAACGTGAAAAGCCCGCTCATTCAGGAGTGGCTGAATAAGGTCGTCGGCAAGGAAGGCGAGACGCTCGACCGTCACGACCGCTGGCTGTGCATGATGTATCCGCGGCTGAAACTTCTCCGAGATTTCCTTTCCCCTGATGGCGTGATGTTCGTTTCTATCGACGACATCGAATTGCCCCTTCTGCGAATTGTGCTTGATGAGTTGTTCCCGCACGCACAGGCAAAAAACCGAATCGCTTGCTTCGTATGGGAGACGGACGGGAACTTCGACAACCAAGCAAAAGTGAAGATCGCCCATGAGTATGTGCTAGCCTACTCGCGTCGTTTTGAAGAGTTCCCGCCACCGCCAGTTATCGATTCTTCCATCGACAAAAAGAGCAAACTATTCCGACCCGACATCAGGAATACCATCGTTAAGAACGGCCCGAAAAACCCGGTGTCTCCGATCCAGCTACCAGTCGGCTTTCCTGCGGATTTTGAAGAAGGCGTAATCCCCGCTCGCACAGACCGATGGCCGCATTATACGGACGACGTTGTAGTAAAAGGCGGCAAGCTTGCGAAGGCAGTTGCGGCGAACAGCGGATGGAGTTCAAAGGCAATTTGCACGGAGTTCATTACTGCCGGCTTGAAACCAGTTGAGGATTCCAAGGGGCAACACACAAAGTTCGTCATAACTAAGACGGGGGCTATCGAAGCAGTGAAGGTCCGCAGCTTGACTCAAAGTCACGTTGTGTCTGTGATTCGTGATGTTGGTTCGACACAAAGCACTAGCGAGGCTCTAAAAGACATTGGGATTAAGTTTACGTTTCCGAAGCCTGTAGGTTTGATCCGCTACTTAATTTCAATGGTCGCTGATAAGTCGGCGTTAGTGCTCGACTCCTTCGCGGGTTCTGGAACTACTGCACACGCAGTTATTGAACTGAATCGCCAAGACGGTGGGAATCGCCGGTATATCCTGATTCAATTGCCATACGAAACTGAGGAGCAGCGAGACAGCGGAGTTAATCTGTGCGAAGAGCTGACCGCAAAACGGGTGCGGGCTGTTTCAGAAGGATATACAACGGTCGCAGGCGAGAAAGTTGAAGGTATCGGCGGCAGCTTCCGCTTCTGCGAATTAGGCGAGCGGATGTTCGATGAAGACGGGAAGATTCGTGAAGTCGTGCGCTTCGCCGACCTTGCGAGGCATGTCTATTTCACCGAGACGGGCGAGCCGCTGCCGCGCGAACGCATCTCCGCGAAATCGCCCTTCCTCGCCGCGTGCCGGGGCGTCGGCATTTACCTGCTCTTCAATGGCATCCTCGGCGACAAGAGCGCGCAGGGCGGCAACGTGCTGACGCGGGCAACGCTGGCGCAACTGCCGCCCTTTGACGGGCCGAAGGTGATCTATTGCGCCGGTTGCCTCCTCGGGCGCGACCGATTGCAAGCGGAGCGGATCACGGCGCGGCAAACGCCCTACGAGATCAAAGCGATATGATAACCCTCAAGGACTACCAGACGCGAGTGCTCGATTCGCTGTGCGAGTTTTTCCGCCAGGCGGCGAAAGACGGGCGACCGGAAGAGGCATTCAACGCGGTGCGGCGGCGCAACAACTTCGCGCCGATTCCGTACCTTCCCGCCTCCTCCGGCGGGCTGCCTGCGGCGATGCCTTACGTCTGCCTGCGGGTGCCGACGGGAGGGGGAAAGACGTTGCTCGCTTGCTATGCGGCGGGACTGGCAATGCGGGAATTCATGCACGCCGACAGCGCCGTGGTGTTGTGGCTGGTGCCGAGTAACACGATTCTCGACCAAACTGCCGATGCTTTGCGGGACGAGCGCCATCCGTATCGACGGGCCTTGGAAATGGCGTGCGGTGCGGTGGAGGTGAAGAGCATCGAGGAGGCACTGGCGCTCAAGCGCGGGGATGTGGAGGGGCAGACGGTCGTCATTGTCTCTACCATCCAGGCGTTCCGCGTGGACGACACGACGGGGCGCAAGGTTTACGACGGCAAGAACGGGAACATGCCGGAGCATTTCGAGGGAAAGCCCGTGTCTCTGCTGGCGGGGCTGGAGCTCGGGGCGGATGGGAAGCCGAAAAACTCGCTGGTTAATATGCTGCGGATGCGCCGGCCAATCGTGATCGTGGACGAGGCGCACAACGCACGGACGGAGCTTTCCTTTGCGGCTCTGGGCGCGGTGCAGCCGACTTGCATCGTCGAGTTCACGGCCACGCCATCGCGCGGGGAACTGGAAACGCCAGCAGGCAAGAAAAAACCGAATCCGCCCTCGAATGTGCTGCATCGCGTGACGGCGGCGGAGCTGAACGCGGCGCAAATGGTGAAGCTGCCGTTGCGGGTTTTCACCCGGCATCCGGGCCAGGGCGATCAATTGCTGGCGGAAGCGATCAGCCTGCGCGCGAGCTTGGAAACGCTGGCCGTGGCGGAGGGGCAGGCGACCGCCGAATATCTCCGGCCCATCCTGCTCATCCAGGCGCAGCGGGTGGATGACTGCGAACCGCTGCGCGACCGACTCGTGCAGGAATTCAATATCTCGAAAGACGAGGTGAAGATTTCCGTGGGCCGGATTGAAGAATTGAAAGGTATCGCGGACATCGCTTCGCCGAAGTGTCCGGTGCGCTTCATTCTCACCGTGGAGAAGCTGCGCGAAGGCTGGGATTGTCCGTTTGCCTACGTGCTTTGCAGCCTCAAGGAGACGCGCTCGGCAACAGCGATCGAGCAAATCGTCGGGCGCATTCTGCGGCTCCCGCACGCGCAGACGAAGCAGCATCCCGAGCTGAATTGCTCCTACGCCTTTTCGGTGTCGGATTCGATGCCCGAGGTGTTGAATGAATTGCGCGAGGCGCTGGAAAGCAATGGCTTCACGGCAGCGGAGGCGGCGCGGATTGTCCTGCCCGCGCAAAGCACGATGCCGCTCGGCTCGCAGCCGCAAACGGTGCGATTCGAGGCGGGGAAGGAGATCGACGCGGAGGTGGCGCAAGCGCAGGAAACGGCGCTCGCGGGCAAGGTGAAGATCGACGTGGCGAAAGGTGAAATCACAGTCTTCGTGCCGCTCGACAAGGCGGAGATGGAAGGACTCAAACACTGCGTAAAAACACCGGAAGCGAAGCGGCAGGTAGAGGAAGCCGTGACGAGGGTGCGCGAGGCGGAGCGGGCCTTTGGCGGCAGCGGGCAGACGCGCCCGGCAACGCCTTACGAGCAGCAACTCGACTTCATTGTGCCGCTGCTTTGCGTCTTTGAGGACGGAAAGCTGTGGGAGTTTGAAAAGACGTTCCTGTTAGAACATCCGTGGAAACTTAGCGCGAAGGATGCGGGGCTGTCAGCGGGCTATAATCCGCTCGCCCGTCCCACGGGGAAGGCTGGATTGGTAGAAATCGGCGTGAAGGGCGAAGTGCAGACGAGCGTGCTAGAGAAAACACCGGACACGGATTTTGTGACGACGCTACATCAACAAGTGATGCAACTCGGGGGCACAGGCGATTGGACTGAAGCGATGCTTGTAGCCTGGCTGGACGGGCACCTTTTCGTCGCGGCGGAAGACCGCCACGAAATCACTGCGGGCGAGTCAGCGGAGTTTCTGCGCAAAGTGATTCGCGGGCTCACTGCAACGTTTTCCATTACCGACGTGGGCGTGCTGGCGCTCGACCGCTTCCGCTTGCGCGATGAGATCGAGACGCGTATCCGGCAACACCGTGACAGCGAACGAAAGGTGGCGTTTGAGCATTGGCTGGCGCTCGGGTCCGCGCTGACGGTGAGCGAGGAATGCACGATCAACTTCCATGAGAAAGGCTATGAACCGAGCGAGCTTTACGAGGGGAGTTTCCAGTTCAAGAAGCACTACTTCGGGCCGAGGCCGGGAGAACTGCGGGAAAAAAAGGCGGACGGCAAGACGACCGAAGAGTTTGAATGCGCGCAGTTCATCGACGGGCTGCCCGAGGTGAAATTTTGGGTGCGCAACCTCACACGGAAATCCACGTCGTTCCGGCTGCAAACGTCAAAGGATTGGTTTTACCCCGACTTTGTTTGCCAGCTCAACGACGGGCGCGTGCTCACCGTCGAATACAAGGGCGCGCATCTCTACGACGGCAACGATGCGGGCGAGAAGCGCGCGGTTGGCTCCATATGGGAGCGGCGGAGCGGCGGTCGCTGCCTTTTCGTCATGCCAACCGCGAGAGGCTTTGAGGAAATTCGGCTTAAGGTGCAAAGTTCCAGTTGAGGCAATCCGCAACCAAATTTACATGAATTCTATCCC
>CAZZYS010000116.1:0-12931 GCA_964658285.1 uncultured Verrucomicrobiota bacterium | reverse complement strand
CCGGGTTGCCGGTCATGCAGCCGGTGTAGCAGCCCATGATTTCCCAGCGGTCGTAAAAATGCGTGCCGTTGCTGTCCGCCAATTCGACCATGCTATTGATCTGATCGTTGACCACCGAGGGTGCCACCAGGGTCAAGAGCGGATACTCGCTGCGATAGCCATCCCACCCGCTGAAGAGCGTGCGGTTTACAAACGTATTGGAGCGATGCGCCTTGTGATCGCCGCCGGGATAACTGCCGTCCAGGTCCGCGAAGATTTGCGGAAACAGCATCGCGCGATAGAGGGCGCTGTAAAAAATCGTCTTGTGATCCTCCGTGCCGCCCTCCACCGCGAGACTCTCGAAAGCTTTGACCCACGATTCGCGCGCCTGTTGATGCACGCGGTCGAAATCCCAGGCCGGGATCTCGGCGGCGACGTTTGCCCGTGCGCCCGCGATGCTGACGAAGGAAACCCCCGTCTTGACCAGCACCACTTCGCCAGCCTTCGTCGCAAACTCGCTGTAGAAACCCAGGTGTTGCCCTTCCTTGTCGCGGCAGTCCGGGAGGACTTCCGCCTTCTGGCAAGCTTCGATGAACGCGGGATCGCTGATGTTCTTGCCCTTGCCGTAGGGAATAGGATGGTCGGTCACGCTCCAGACCGGCGGCAGGGTCGCGCTCGTCACGCCGACCTTCGTGAAGGGCTTGCTGAACTCCAGGTGATAATAAAGCGTGTAAGAGGTCGGACCGAAACGCCAGCCGCCGCCGGCCGCCGGGCAATCGACCTGACCCTCAATGGTGTGGTCGTTCGTCACTTTGACTGTTTGATGCAGGGAAGTGCCGTCGTGGCGGTGCGAAAGATCGATCTGGATACGTGACTGCGGATTTTCCGCAAAGGTGAACCGCAACATGCCGCTGTGCGGGGCGGCGGTGGCTTCCGCGCGGACTTTATAGTCGTCTAACGTCACGGCGTAGTAGCCGACCGAGGCCGTTTCCGTGTTCTTGGAAAATGCCGACTGATAACCGGTGCCCGGCTTGCCCCTCTGTCCCCAATAGGTCCGCAAGGGACCGGTCGTGGCCGTGGTGAGCAAATTTGCCAACTCACCGCCGTCCGCGCCGCCGATATGGGTGAAGCTGAAACCGCTGACCGTCTTATCGTAGTAGTAATAACTGACCACCCCGGCGGTGGCCGTGTCGGGGCTGACCTTCACCATCCCGAAAGGCGTGGATGCTCCGGGAAAATCCTTCCCCGCTCGACCCGTGCCGACGAATGGATCGACATAGTCCACCGCGTCCTTCGCGACCATTTCCTGGGTAGGGATCAGCAAAACCGCGAACAACAACAGTGATCTTCCGCGTATGAATGGCATGATAATATGTCCTCCCCAGCGCGAGCGGCAGTCCTACTTCGGTGCCAACGCGAGGCCGTGCGGCCCGGCGGAAATCGTGTACAGCGCGCCGCCTTGGCGGACATTGCGCAGCGTGCCTGTGAAGGGCCGCGAAGTTGACGGGTCCACGAGCAGATTCTTTCCGTCGATGGACGGCGCGAACCCGAAAAATGTGTTGAGCACCACGTCGGCAAAGGCCGCGCCACTGATGCACTCCTTCATGTTCGCCCCTGCTAACGCAATGCGTACAGGCGCATCGTTGGACTTCCGGTCGGGACCGATGAATTCGTGCGCCTGCGCGAACGGACCTTCTTTTGTCACCCCGGCGGTGCGGTCGT
The DNA here is from genome assembly GCA_964658285.1 of uncultured Verrucomicrobiota bacterium. Taxonomy (GTDB): domain Bacteria; phylum Verrucomicrobiota; class Verrucomicrobiia; order Chthoniobacterales; family SZAS-18; genus CAHJWO01. Next base: position 11,230 of record CAZZYS010000116.1, on the reverse strand, counting down.
AGAACTCGAAGGCTGCGCGCGGGTCTCCCAGACGCCACATCGCGCCGGCGGTCAGGGGAATCCAGCCGTCATAAGCGCCGTTCCAGGCGTGGTCCGGCCGGTTCGAGCGCGGCACGTCGGGGTCTTTCAGGCTCATCGCGCGCATCCAGTCGCGCGTGAGTAGTTCACGGGTCACGAAGCCGTTCATGCCGAGTTTTTGCGCGGGCGTCAGATCGTTCGTGAGCGCGTTCGCAACGTAGATGTAATCGAAACAATGCTGGACCGGGACGGTCGTGCCGTCCACGCGGCGGAGGTTCCAGGCACCGGACTCCGCGTTGTACAGCGTGAGCACGGCGGGAAGGAAAGCCGCCGCTTTTCCCCGCAGTTCCTTCGCGCGGGCCGCGTTGCCCTTCGCGGCCTGCCAATCGGCGGCGACGCGCATCATCCAGACATTTTGGGCATTGACCGAAGCCACGCATTGCACGTAGAGGCCCGGCGTCTCGAGCAACTGTCCCGGGCCGCCGTAATCGACCAATCCCTCCGGCCCCTTGGGCAGGGTCTCCCAGTCAGTGGCGAACGCGTCCAGGTTCTCCAGGACAGTCTTGCCGTTTTCGAGCTTTTCGTCCAGGAAGGCGCGGTCGCCGGTGTCCCGCAGGTAGGTGTCCGTTGCCTGGAAAATGGTGCAGGCGTTCGCGGCGTACCCGCTCATCTTGTCGTAGTGCTTCGCATCAAACCCCGCCGCGTCGCGCAACGAAATGTGCGGGCTGCCGCGCGGATTCTGCACCAGCCAGCGACGCAGCACGGCCTTCATGCCGGCCGGTTCCAGCAACGCCCAGGCGGTGGACTGCATCGAGGCATCCCAGAAATATTGGGTGCCTTCGCCGCGCTCGCCGCTCGTGATGAAACCGCGCGGGATGGGGTAACGCGTCCGCTCCAGGACGAGCATCGTCAGGGCACCCATGTAGTAGTTGCGCCGCAGGGCCGCGTCGTCCGTTTCCAGGGTGGGCAAGTTGCCCGAAAAATGGGAATTGCCGGGGGTGAACGCGTCGGCCCAGCGTTGCCGCCACACCCCCTCGAAAGCGGTCATTTCCCCATCGAAGTTCCCGGCCCAGCGCGCGACTTTTTCGCGGGTAGCGGCGGCCTTGTCGTTCGTTTCGTCGCCCGCGACAAATCCGAGGTTCGCGCTTGCGCCAGGGGCGAGAGATACCTTCCAACGCCACACCACGTCCGTGCCTTCGACCGTGGCCGAGTCCGGTTGGCGCGAGGGGCGGAGGGCGGAGGTCGTGCGCGGGGTCTGGGTCGCGTTGACGACGCCGGGTCCCGCGCCGTCCAACTGGCCGGGAACGCGCAGGACCACCTGGATTTCCTTCGGCCCCTTCGTGGCGTTGGTGAGCGTGACGCGGCAGAGCACGCCGCGCTCCTCGTTGACCATGCGGGTGTCGGTTTCCACCGCGACGCCGCCGCAATCGGGGTTGCGCCGCAACGCCCGCCAGGCGCACCAGCGGTAATCGGTCGCGGGGTATTCGACGCCGTCGAGCGAGAGTTTCACCAACGGATAACCAACCCGCCACTGCTCAATCACGTCCTTGCCCCTCCCGAACAACCCGCCAGGATTGCAGCAGTAGGAGGTCAGATCGCGGTTGACGATCACCATCTGGTTGAAGTTATGAACGTCAGGCAGGTTGGACACGAAGCTGGTCGGCAGCCAGTCGCCGGACATCTCGTCGAGCGTTGGCAGTCCGGCGGAAAACGCGTGCCCGGAGATGGCCAGACACGCCGACAGCAGCACACCGAGGGGGAAACGTCGCATTCTTTGGGGTGGGGGAGGGGTTGAGGGGAACGGCACCTGGCCGTCAGGCGGCAGGGCTGAGCTGGGCCTGGAGTTTTTCCAGACTGACGCCCTTCGTCTCGGGCAGGAACTTCGCCACGAGCACGAACTGCGCGACCATCATCGCGGCGAAGAATCCGAACGCGAGAGATCCCGACGCGCTGGCGATGATCGGAAACACCCAGCCGATGATCCCGCAAAGCAGCCACATCAAAAAGCAGACCAGCGCGGACCCGCTGGAGCGGACCGAGTTCGGCAGCAGTTCGTTGATGACGACCCACACCACCGCGCCCTGCGAGTACGCGTGCGAACCGACGACGCCCATCATCGCCGCGATCACGATCCAGCCCTGCGTGTGCGTGGCAAATACCCAGGCCGCGAGCAGATGCGAGAGGATGAACGTGATCGAACCCACCAGCAGCAGTGCCTTGCGGCCCACGCGGTCGATCAATGCCATCCCCACAAACGTCATCAGGAGATTGGTCACTCCCACGATGACCGATTGCATGAGGGCGTCCGCGCTGTTGGCCCCCGCCATGCGGAAGATATCGGCGGTATAATAAATGACGGCGTTGATGCCATCGAGCTGGTTAAAAGCCGCGACCATGCAGGCAAGCAGCAACGGCTTGAGGTACTTGCGCTGGAAAAGCCGGTCGTGGATTTGCGTGCCTTCGCTCGCCAGCGACTCCTGAATTTCCCGTGTTTCCCGGGCGGCGTCTTCGTGGCCGAAACGGTTCAGCACGGCCTGCGCTTCGTCCAGCCGGTTGCGTCGCACGAGCCAGCGCGGACTCTCGGGAATCAACAATCCCGCGATCAGGAACGCGAGCGACGGTAGCGCCATCACCCCGAACATCCAGCGCCACGCCGCGTCCGCTTCCGCGCCCTGGAAATGGGCCACGAGATAATTGGAAAGATAGGCGAGGAGAATGCCGACCACGATGTTCAACTGACTGATCGAAACCAGCAGGCCGCGACGTTGGGGCGGGGCGATCTCGGTGATGTACATCGGGCAGACCACGGACGCGGACCCCACCGCCACGCCGCCCACGAATCGGAAAAAGAGGAACGCGTACCAGTTCCACGCCGCCGCGCAGCCGACGGCCGAAACGAGGAACAACACCGCGAGCAGGATCAATACGGGACGCCGGCCCCACCAATCCGCCGGCCGACCGGAAGCCAGGGCACCGGCCATCGTGCCGATCAGGGCGCTGGAGACCGTAAACCCGAGCAGGTTATCGTCGAGCGTGAACGCGTGGCGCAACGCCCCGGTCGCGCCGGAAATCACGGCGGTGTCAAATCCGAACAACAGCGAGCCCAGTGCCGCCACGCCGGCGGTCAGGAACAAAAAGCGCAGATTGGTCGGTGACGCGGACCGCGGCTCGCCGGCGACCGGGGGAAGGTACGTTTGCATTGGGGAGACCGAACTTTTAGCCGCCAAGGCAACGCCGGGCAATCTATTTTGTCCATCCATTCAGACTTGGCGAGTTCGTGTCGGGTTAATGGTATCACTGCCGACGGATGCCGGGGCTTGCGTCCGTTCGCCCTGGCCCCATATACTTCGTCGCCCATCCCTCGTCCTGGTCCGGTCGAGGGCCGATTCCCCCAAAATTCAAACCAGTGAAAACCCCCAGATTTTTCCTTCTGTCCATCGCGTCGATGTTCGTCTGGTCCGCCGCGGCGGCCCCGGTGCCGGAGCCGGCCAAACCGCTCAATGAATTGCAGCGCGAGTTGGTGAACCTGCGTTTCGGCATGTTCATTCATTTCACCCCCACTTCCTATCTGGACCCGGCGGACCAACTCATGCCGGACCACGCGCCGCCGCGCCAAGGCAAGGACGGCATCCTCGGCACGGCCGACGATCTCAGTCCCGCCCTCTTCAACCCTACCAAGCTCGATTGCAACCAGTGGGCTGCCGCCGCCAAGAGCGCGGGGATGCAGTTCGCCATTTTGACCACCAAACACCACGACGGTTTTTGCCTCTGGCCCAGCAAGTATTCCGACTACACGGTGGCCCAGGGCTGCAAGCGCGACGTGGTGCGCGAGTTCGTCGATGCCTTCCGCAAGCAGGGCATCAAGCCCGGCCTGTACTATTCCATCCGGGATCGCACGGCGGGGATCGCCGACCAGAAGCACGGCGGCGTTTCCCGCGAGAAGATCGACCTGATCAAGAACCAGCTCACCGAGTTGCTCACGGGGTACGGCCCGATCCTTTACATCGTTTTCGACGCCTGGAACAACAACTGGCACGAGAGCCCGTCCTTCACCGATGTCCCCTACGCGGAGATTTACTATCACATCAAGTCCTTGCAGCCGAACTGCCTGGTGCTCAACCATTCGCCCGAGCGCACGCACACCGATCTACCCCAGATCGAACTGCACGCCAAGATGGCGCTGCCCTCCGGCGCGGACTGGCCGGCCGTCGCGGGTGACACGATCCAACAATTCTGGTTCTGGCGCAAAACCTATCCCACGTCGCCGCTGCGCACGGTGGACTGGATCGTCCGCGAGAAGCTTCTCCCCCTTAACCAGCGCAACATCGTGTTCCAACTCAACTGCGCCCCCAACCGGGACGGCTTGATGGACGCCAACGTCGTGGCCCGGCTCGCCGAGGTCGGCAAGGCGTGGACGCCGCCGCCGCCGCTGGATCATGTCCCGGATTCCTGGAAGGATTGGCCAGTCCCGCCCAGGCCCTGAAAACTTCGTTGCCGCTAGTCCGCTGGTTTCGCCGCCACGGTCACCAGTTTGCCATCGTAACACACGACGACATCCGGTTGTTTCGTGACGGCACCGCCCACGCCGTGGCCCGCCGAAACCCAGACCACGTTGAACGTGCGCGTCGCCGCCATGCCCGGATACGTGCCGTGCCGCGCGCCGATTTCCAGAGTCTGTGCTTTCTCATCCCAGCGCAGCGGGATCGTGGCGAAACTGCCTTGCTCGTAGTGGTAATTATCCCCCTCGTCGTCGTAGAGCGTGAAAGCGCCGTCCGCCCCGCGGCAGACCCGCAACTCGACGGGGTCGGACGGAGACTCCATCGCATACTGCACATCCGGGCCGAGCGGCACAATCGACCCCGCGCGGAGATACAGCGGGATCGTGTCCACCGGCGCGGCGGCTTCGATCTCGTGCCCGCCCGTTTCGGTTTTGCCGGTCCAGAAGTTGACCCACCCGCCCTTGCCCGGCAGATAAACTTTCCGGCTGATCGCCCCCGGCGTCGTCACGGGACTGACGAGAAACGCGGGACCGTGCATGTATTGGTCGCTGATGCTCCGGGCCGCCGGGTCGTCCGGAAAATCCATCGGCAGGGCGCGCATGAACGTGTCGCCCTGATCCGTCACCCGCCACGCCAGTGAGTAGTTATAGGGCAGCATCCGGTAACGCAGGCGGTCATAATTCACCAGGGTTTCGTACGCCTTGGGGTACTTCCACATTTCCGTTTCCGACTTGAAGCCGTGAATGCGCAGGATCGGCAGGAACGTGCTCCACTGGAACCACCGCACCAACAATTCGTTGTAATCGCTCGAAGCATACTGATCCTCGGGGCGGAAGAATCCGCCACAATCGGTGGTCCAATACGGCAAACCCGTCAAGCAGGTGTGCAGCCCGGCGGGAATTTGGCGGCGAAGCGCATCCCAGGTGCTGCCAACGTCGCCTGACCACAGGGCGGCGGCGTACCGCTGCTGGCCGGGGAACGACGAGCGCGTGAGGGTCACGACGCGTTTGTCCGAGCCGGCGGCCCGCTGACCCTCGTAAACGGTCTGGTTGGCGAACAAGGGATAGGCGTTGCGCAGACGATTGCCGGAACCCATCGAGGTGTGGGCATTATTGAGCACATTGCCGCTGTCGCCCGGTTCGGTGGCGTCTTGCCAGAAGGCATCCGTACCGATCTTGATGAAAGCGTCGTCCAAGAATTTCCACCGGATCGCGCGCGCCGTGGCGTCAAACGCATCCACCCAGATTGACCCGATGAGCAGCTTCTTGGCGGCCAATTCGTCGTGCACCGGGCCGGATGGGTTCGACCATACGGAGATCATGAATTTGGTGTTCTGGGCGTGCAACGAGTCGATCATCGCTTTCGGATCAGGATATTTGCTCTCGTCCCATTGGTAAGCACCCCAACCGTGGTTTCCCCAGTACTGCCAATCCTGCACGAGCAGATCGAGCGGGATCCGGCGTTTGCGAAACTCCGCGACGGCATCAAGAATCTGCTGCTGGCTCGAGTACCGCTCGCGGCACTGCCAGAAACCGAACGCCCACCGGGGCCACATCGGTGCCGCGCCCGTCGCCGTGCGAATGCTGGCGACCACGTCGTCCAGCCGCGGGCCGTAGAAAACGTAGTAGTCAATCGTGTCACCGACCTGGGAGCGAAACGTCGTCCGGTCGCCGAGCGGGCGCGCGTAGAGCTTGGCGTCCGGCCCACCGCCGATCAGCTTGACGTGGCATGTCTTTCCTGCGGACAAATGGACCTTGCCCGTCGCCGTGTAAGGTACCCAGAAGTTTTCGACGCCGCCGATCCGCTGCCCGTCCACCTCGATGGTGAATATTTTCTTGCGGTCGCCGTCCTTGGCGAAGAAAACGTACTCACCCTCCGCGCCGCTGGTGAACGTGCCCGCACGCACCGCGGCCGGCGGCTCCTTCTTTTTGTCCGCTGCCGCGATCTGTTCGGTCGCCGTGGGTCCTTTGGCGTCACCTGTTGTCACCGGACCTTCGAGCGTCAGCGGCACCTCGTCATCGACGGGATTGAAATCGGTGAGCGAGGCGTTGTTCCACAACAACCCCCAGCCCCGGGAGGAAACGAGCACCGGCAGCGCCGTTTGGGTGTTCTGCTGGCGAAGCTCGATGGGCATCCCGCGCCAGTTCCAGATGGCATCCTGTGCCTGGGCCATCCCGTAGAGGAACTCGTCCGGCGGCGAGACGAACGATTGCTCGGCATGATACGTGGACTCGCCGTTGACGACGGCGGGCGTCATCTTCTTGCCGCCGTCGGGGCTCTCCTGCAAGATCGTCTGTCCGGCCGCGTCGGTGAAAGTCAGTGCGCCGGAAGCACGGTCAACGCGCACGCCCATCGCGCCGGTGGAGAGGGTGAGATGATCCTGATCTTCTTTGACCGTGAAAGGGCAAGCCGTCCATTTTTTGATGACCACGAAATCGGTCTGCGCGGAGAAACTTTCCGCCGGACTGTACGAGACGCGGATGATGCGGTTCGCGCACACCTGCAATCTCAGCGTGCCCCGTTCCAGGCGGACCGTTACCCCATCCTGAGTCGTTTCCACGGATTTCATCGGCAGCGGCCCAGCCATGCTTGTCACGACCGGAAAGAACGACGCAAGGGCCAGAACAGGATAGAGACGCAAGATGTTCATGCAATTGGTAAATCAGGAAAGACAAGTAGACGCGCGATTCCGGTTCCAGCAAGACTGCTCCCAGACTACCCGGCCGCCGGTTGGCCGACCGGGGCTTTTTATGATGCTTTGCCGGGAAGTCATCTGAGTTGCATGATTGCAGCTCGACCACCACTTTGAACAGGAGTTAAACTGCGCCGTGCTCGCGACCAGTTTCCTCATTTCCCCCGCCTGAAATGCTCCCCCACCACAAATCCCCCCCTTCCAGAACTCCGAATCTCCGTCGGAGTGCCGCGTGCTTTTTGCTCACGCTGCCGATCCTCGCGGCAGGGCTGCTTTTCTCCGGTGTCCTGCCCGTGCGCGGGGACGACATGGACGCGGCCTTCACGCGTCCGTCCGCCACGGCGCGTCCGATGGTCTACTGGTTCTGGATGGGGCGCAACGTGACGCGCGAGGGCATCACCGGCGACCTGGAGGCGCTCAAGGACGCTGGGTTCGGCGGCATGACCATGTGCCACCTCGCAGACGTTTCCAACCCCTGGGGCTGCCCCATCGCCAACAGCCCGCTGCCCGACATCATCCCCTATGCGAGCGACGCCTGGTGGGAACTGCTCCACCACGCGGCCCGGGAGGCGCACCGGCTCGGGCTGGAATTCGGCTTCCACAACTGCCCGGGCTACGAGACCAGCGGCGGGACGTGGATGCCACCGGAACTGTCGATGCAGGAAATCTGCTTCTCGCAAACGCCCGTCACCGGCCCCGCTGACGCTACTGGTGCCGCCGTGACGCTGGCCCGGCCCACGGTCGATCCGCGTGCGCGGGGCAACCCCGTTTATAACGACGAGACGGGCAAGGTCGAGCGGCCGGTCCTCCCCGCGAGGAAGACGTACTACCAGGACATCGCCGTCCTCGCCCTGCCCGCGGAAGGCGTCGCGACCAAGGAACAGGTCATCGACCTCTCCTCAAAGATGAACGCCGACGGGCACCTTGCCTGGAGTCCGCCCGAGGGTCGGTGGGTCGTCTACCGCTTCGGCCACACGACGACCGGTGCCCTCATCGAGCCCGTGGCGTGGAACACGACCGGCCTGGAATGCGACAAGATGAACCCGGAGGCCGTGGCGTTCCATCTGAACCACGTCCTCGGCGAGTTAAAGAGACATTGCGCGGACGTGATCGGTCACGGGTTGGATTACATCTGGTTTGACAGTTACGAGGCCGGCACGCCGACCTGGACACCGAAGATGCGCGAGGAGTTCCGCACGCGCCGGGGCTACGACCTGACGCCGTTCCTGGCGACCTTCGCCAAGCGCACGGTCGGCAGCGACGCGGAGACCCGCAAGTTCCGGGGGGATTTTGGCCGCACGGTGAAGGACTTGTACCGGGACGTGTACTTCGGGGTGAGTGCGAAGCTGGCGCACGAAGCCGGGCTGCAAATCCGCAGCGAGCCCTACGAGGGGCCGTGGGTGGTCAGCGAGGTGTCCCCCAAGCTCGACCAGGTCGCCGCGGAGTTCTGGCGCAAGAATAGTAACAAGTACGCGCCGTACATGGTGAAGGAGGTGGTGGAGGGCGCGCGCACGGCGCACCAGAACGTCGTGACGGCGGAAGCGTTCACGGCCTACCCGGTCGAAAGCCAGTGGAACGAAACGCCCGAGTCGTTAAAGCCGGTGGGCGACGAGGCGTTTTGCGACGGGATCAACCGCTTCATGCTGCACCGGTTCACGCACGAACCGTTTGGGATGAAGTACCGGCCCGGGGTCGTGATGGGACAATGGGGCACGCACTTCGACCGCACGCAGACGTGGTGGGAGCCGGGCAAGGCCTACGTGCAGTATCTGACGCGCTGCCAGGGATTGCTGCAGTGGGGCGAGCGGGTGGTGGCCGCCGACGATTTCAAGGTGGCGGACGCGGGGGTGAACGGCATCCGGGCAATCCATCGCCACGGGCCGGCGGGCGACGCGTACTTCGTGGCAAATCTGCAACGCGAGAGCCGGAGCGTCCGCTGCGAGTTCGCGGTGGCGGGGCGGCAGCCGGAATGGTGGGACCCGGTGACGGGTGCCACGCGCGACCTGCCCGATTTCACGAGCGCCGCCGGACGGACCACGGTCCCGTTAGACTTCGAGGCGGCCCAGAGTGCGTTCATCGTGTTTCGCAAACCCGTGGCCGCGTCGGCCGGCGAGAGTTCCGGTAACTTCGCGCGGCGGCAGGTGGTAGCCGAACTGAACGCGCCCTGGCGGGTGACTTTCGATCCCCGGTGGGGAGGACCGGCCGAACCCGTGCAATTCGCGGCGCTGACCGACTGGACCCAGCGGCCCGAGCCGGGCGTGCGCTACTACAGCGGCACGGCGGTCTACCGGACGAGTTTTGACGGTCCGGCACCGGCGGGCAACGCGGCACTCTCGCTGGAGCTGGGCACCGTGCACGATCTGGCGCGCGTGCGCGTCAACGGCCGGGACCTCGGGGTGGTCTGGACCGCTCCCTGGCGGGTGACCGTGCCCGCCGGTCTGCTCAAACCGCAAGGCAACCAACTCGAAATCGAACTGACCGACTGCTGGGCCAACCGCCTGATCGGCGACGAGCAGGAGCCGCCGGATTGCGAATGGCTGCCGGGTTATCAGGGCAACGGCGGGTATCTCAAGGCCTTCCCGAACTGGTTCGTCAAAGGCGAGCCGCGACCTTCCAAAGGCCGGTATACCTTCACCACGTGGAACTACTTCACGAAAGATTCAAAGTTGATCCCGGCGGGTCTGATCGGACCCGTGCGGCTGGTGACCGGCGGGCTGTAATCGGCCGCCTTTGAGGAGTCAGGGTTGCGTGCGCACGAACGCCTGGAGGGTGGCGAGTTCCCTGCCCGTCGCCGCGCCCGGGCCGTGCGGGCGGATCGTGTACCGGCCCACCGCCGCCGGCACGATGAACGTCTCCGCGTAATGCACGACAAACGGCGCGAACGCGCCACCGGGGCTTTCCACGATGGCCTCCTCACCCTGGACGAGATTGAGCACGTGGACCCCGCCACGCGTATCGTGCGGCACCGTTCCGGTGAACCAATGCCGGCGCGTCTCGATGAACTCCGCCTCGTGCAGGCCGGTGCGTTCCTCGCGCCAGCCATCCCCGCGCGCGAGTTCGCGGACCTGGTTGACCAGCCGCGTGCGTGCGTAATCCTCGTCGCGGTCCCAGCGGATCACCTCCGCACCCCGGGCGACGTTCAGCGGACGGGGCAGCCCGTCCAGCCCGACCCGGTTCCAGTCCCAGAGCTTGAAGGTGAAAATGTAAGGCGTGGCACTGATTTCCAACACCATCGAGCCCGCGCCGGAACAATGGAGCGTCCCGGCCGGGATCAGGAAGTGGTCGTGCTTCTTCGCGGGGAAACGGGCGGCGAACGTTTCGTCGGCAAAGCGCGTTCCGTCGCGTTGCGCGGCAGCGAGGGCGGCGATCATCGCGCCGCCGTCCACGCCGTCCTTGCAGCCGAGGTAAACTTCCGCGCCGGGTTCGGCGTCGAGGATGTAGTAACTTTCGTCCTGCGTGTACGGCAGACCGAAGTGCTCGTGGCAGTAAGCCGTCGGCGGATGCACCTGGAATGACAGGTTCCCGCCGCCCATCGTGTCCAGAAAATCGAAGCGGATCGGAAACTCCGCGCCGAAGCGGCCATAAACCGCCTCGCCCAACAACGCCTCGGGCTGGAACAAGACGAGGTTGATCGAGGGAATCTCCACGCGGACATCGCCGAAGCCGAGCCCCAGCGAATTTTCCTCCGGCACGCAATCGAAGCACCAGGCGTAGTTCGGCGGGCCGTCGGGCAAGTCGCAGACCTGGCGCATCCACTGGCCGCCCCACGGGCCGGGATCGAAGAACGGCACAACCCGGAAAGGGCGTCGCGCCGCCTGCCGCAATCCGTCGCGCAACGCGTCGCCGGAGACGAGTTTCGGGTCGCCCGGCACCGTCGTGTCGAGCAGGAAATCCCAACGGGGCAGCGTTGCCATTTTGAGTTTGTCGCAAACGCGCCAGTCGATGAAGAAACTGCGTTTGTATTGGAGCGAAGCCTTGAGGTCGTGGTTGGCGACGCCGAGGTTGCCGACCTCGTTCCGGC
>CAZZYS010000115.1:0-13000 GCA_964658285.1 uncultured Verrucomicrobiota bacterium | reverse complement strand
CCTTGCGCTTGTTCATTCATCACTACAACCTGTCCTTTAACTAATCACCACTACCAAAAAGGCTTATGTGGATGCAGACCTAAATGCGGCATCATCCCGTTACGACTCGATTATTTTGTCCAATATTCTGGCTGCGGAAAATAGAAGGTCTGCCCTCAGACAAGAATTGTTAGATCTTAGGAAGCTCGAGGTACTGGTTACAAGGATGAACAATTTTCAATCTCGAGTAGAACAGCTTGCAAGTGCAGAAGGCAATGTGCGCTCGCAGTTACGCGAAGCTCGTGAAAGGGCGGAGCGGGACGCGGTCAACGTGTCAAAGCTTAAAGACTATTTCTTGGATTGCCTACTGCGTTCAAGACTGCCTGGCATTTACGCAAGCGACATTGTTGATCTTCCGTTTCAAACGCTAGAACCACAAATTACAAGCGCGACCGGCGGACTCACTATAACGTCGTTTAGCACCTTGAGTAGCGGCGGGAAGAAGACACTGTTTAAATGTTGTTTTGCTGTTGCCGTCCACAGACTCGCAGCAGAAATAGGTGCCGCCCTCCCGTCTCTTCTTATCATCGATTCACCGATGAAGAACATTAGTGAACGAGAGAATAAAGATCAGTATGAACATTTTCATCAAATGCTCTATGAGCTTGCGGAATCTGAATTGGAAGGCACGCAATTTGTTCTAATTGACAAGGAGTACCTCACACCCCCAGAGGGATTTGGGCGAGCGTTTGAAGCGCGTTACATGACGCCTGAGGACGCGGACAATCCTCCATTAATAAGCTACTATCGCGGTAAATAGCAGCTTTCGGTTTTTCGAGACGAATACACAGTCAACCCCAGCGGCGGATGCTGAACCGTCATCTACGCTGCTTTACTAGTCGCTTCCTTTTGCGAGGCACTGCCGTCTTGCCTACTACAACGTCCAACGGATCAGGCGGCGTGATCAGCACGATCACCGCTGCACCGTCCGCACCGTCCGCCAGCGCAGTTCGCCATCCGGCGTGCGCACCTGCACCTCGTCCTTGAACACGGCGGTCACCTCGGCCTCCACTTCGATGCCCTTGCAGGTGGTGGTGACCTTATCGCCCCTGTGGTACAAATTTCCAGCCGGACGTTCTACCGGAGTACCGGCAGGGGCCGGGCTGGCGGGTGCTTCGTGAGTAGAGACAGGTGTGGTTGCACCGGCTGGCTCGACGGCGGGCGCCGGCGCGAGGCTGACAGGATTGACGGGCGGAACCGTGATGGCAGGTGCAACCGGCTTTCTCGGGCGTGCCTTTCTCATGCGCTTCTTCATAGTGACAGAAGGTGCGCTCACCTCACTCTCGCCGCAGAACTGCGCGATGGGGGCCGCAGGGGGCGCGCCGCTGCTAATCTTCGCCAACTGGGCTTGCTCGTACATATCGTCGTCGTCCCCGAACACCTCAGTGTACGTGTCGAGGATTAGCTGGCCCCCGTCCTGATGGCCCTGCCACTTGGAAATGGATTTTACGTCCACCTTGGCCCGGATGAGCCGGCGGATCAGGCTCTGCCGCAGGTTGCGCTGGGAGAAATGCGGCAAATTGAGCCGCATGCAAGCCGCGCTGAGCGCCTTCTTGGCGTCCTTGATCTTGAATACCCTCGCGCTGTCCGAGGCGCGTCCTCGGGCCTGTCCCTTGAGCCGCACGAGCAACGGTCGCAGGTGGGCGTAGATCGGGACGTAAAAGTGCGTGTCCGTCTTATGCCGACGAAAGTACATGCGGTTGCGCTGCCAGTCGATGTCGCCCCAAGTGAGTGAGGACGCTTCCGCCTGCCCCACCCCGGCCAGCCCGAGGAACTCAAGAAAGTCGGCCCCGTCTTCCGCACGCTGGGCGCGGGTTGAGGGCTCCGAGCGAACGTCTTGGATGATGGCCTCGAACTGCTCCACGGTGGGCACGAGGCGTTTTGGTGTCTGCGGTCTCTTCCACGGCACACGCAGGCTCGCGGCCGGGGATTCGGCGATGACGCGGTCCTTCACCGCAATGGCGAACAATTGTTTGAGGAAGCCTGTGTAGCCGTTGTAGCTCACGTTGCGCAGCCGGGGAGCCTCGTGTGCCAACCACTCGTCCAGCATGGAGGGGCGAATCTGGCGCACTTGGCAGTCCCGACCGTGCGGCCACCACGCGAGGAACTTCTTGATGATCGATCTGTCGGTCGCCCGGCTGCTCTCGCTCAGGCTGGCGGTGACGGCATGATAGCGTTCGATCAGCTCCGCCAGCGTGGTTTTCTCCACCTCGGCGTCCACTTTTTCAAGGTTGCCGACCCATTCCTTGAGTCGGCGCTCAGCGATCTTGCGGTCGCACGTCTCTAGGCTCCGCTCCCGCCGGACGCCGTGGAGCTTCTTGCAAGCGTAGTAGCGACCGGAGCGGCTGTGACGATACAGGCCGGGGAAGTTGGCGACCTTGACGTAGGTCGGAGCGGCAGTAGCGGGGCGAGCGATGTTGACCATGGCGCAGAGCGGGCAGTTGAGCGAACCGTCGAAGAAGGTAAGCCCTCTCGTGGCGCGCTGATTTGCCGCTGGCGGATAGTGCAACCAGATGCGATTGCGTGCAAGTCGTCTATTTAGGCATCCATCTGATTATCAGTAATTTACAACTGGACTAAAGCGGCCCTAGTTGGACCCGAATGGACTGGAAGCCTCTTTCGACTTGCGGAGAATTATTTTTCAGTCCATAGCTTGTCTTCCGTTCTGCGTGGCTTCCTTGACATCCCTCGGGCTTGCTCGAAAATGTGGAGGGCGGATAAACGGGTGGACTGATGACTCTACGAGTCGGCGGAAAACAACGTAAGTCCCACGCAGAGAAGGATATGGGGGTATAGCTCAGTTGGTAGAGCGTCTCGTTCGCAATGAGAAGGTCTGGGGTTCGAATCCCCATACCTCCACATCTGTCACTCGTTCGTTTACACCGCGCTGCTTTTCGCCAGCGCTTCAAGGCCCCCGCTTTTCACGAATCACCCTCGATCCCGCAACGGTTAGCGAGGAGCAGTCGCGGATGACCTCGGCTTGTTGCCTTCCTACGGCGGATGCGCTTTCCTACCTTTCCCGCCATGAATCCCGCCACTTCGCCGATCCGCGTCACCGTTTGGGGTGAGAACGTCCACGAACACAAACACCCGCTCGTGCGCGATATTTATCCCGAGGGGATGCACCGCTGCATCGCCGACGGCCTGGCCGAGGCGGACGGCATCACGGCACGCTGCGCGACGCTCCAGGAATCCGACCACGGCCTAAGCGAAGAAACTCTCGCCGCCACCGACGTACTGACCTGGTGGGGCCACGCCGCGCACGGCCAGGTGGACGACAAGATCGTCGAACGCGTGCAAAAACGCGTGTGGGAAGGCATGGGCCTCATCGTGTTGCACTCGGGACACTATTCCAAAATCTTCAAACGCCTGATGGGCACGAGTTGTTCGCTGACGTGGCGTGAGGCAGGCGAAAAAGAACGACTGTGGGTGTGCAATCCGGGCCATCCCATCGCGGCGGGGATCGACAAATATTTTGAATTGCCCAACGTGGAAATGTACGGCGAACCTTTTGGCATTCCCACGCCCGACGAACAGGTGTTCATCAGTTGGTTTGAGGGTGGTGAAGTGTTCCGCAGTGGTTGCACCTGGAAACGCGGCCAGGGCAAGATTTTCTATTTTCGTCCGGGCCACGAGACCTATCCGATCTATCATGACCGCAACGTCCGACTCGTGTTGAAAAACGCCGTGCGCTGGGCACGCCCGGACGGCCAGACGTGGATCGATACCTGTCCAAACGTTCCCATCGACCAGGCGGCCGAACCGCTCCGGCAAAAGGGTGGCAGCCTCCACGAACCCGGTGAGGCCGGGTTCAGATAAACAGCATCACCGCTCACCGACTCTCGCCCGGCCGGGCAGCGCCGGGACCCCGTACCAGAAGGCGTCGGAGATCGCGACGCATGGGAACGCCGCGCGGGCGGCATCAATCGGCCTGGGATAGGTGGTGGTGCGGGGAAGGCTGAGCCGGCGTGACCCATATTTGTCATCGTACGCGCACCAGCCCTCGTCGATGCGGTAGATCAACGCCATGTGTCCCAGAGGTCCTCTGGGATAGCGCAACTGGAGGAGCCGCGCGGGAATGGCCGGATGCAAATATGCCTTGGCGCGCAGGACCTCGCGTTGGTTCACGGCGGCGATAGCACACCCGTTGATGGGTTCCATCGGCGCGCAGGCCGACGTCAGGGTCAAAAGCCCCAGGCAACACCCGATACTAAACAGGGTCTTTCCCGGGCATTTCCACGGCGGCTGGCATCTGTTTACTGAAGGTATTTTGCTCATGGTCAGGTGGCAACTAACCGAGCAACGCACATACCTTCCGTGCCTGATTTTCGATAATTAGGGCACAGACCCTAGATTGGGCTCATGCGAGTCCCAGACCTCCTCGATGCCACGAGTGAAGCCCTATTTTCCAGGAAATCTCCGGGCGATTCGGTCCCCGGTAGGTTCGCTGATTTCTAAAGCGTTTTACTTTGAGTCGTGGCCGTTCCTTGTCCCGGAGGGACGGCGGACGTTAGCCGGTGGTGTCAACCACCGGGAAAGATCGGAAAGGAAAAAACGTCCCGGAGAGGCCGCGCTTCTGGCCTGCCACCCGTCGGTGTTGCGCGGCCCCTCCGGGGCGTGGACACTTTGTGTTGCTCCTCCGGTGGTTAGTACCACCGGCTAATCTCCGCGGTCCCTCCGGGACGGAAAAGAAGCTACAACCTCGGGTTAAAGCGCTCTACTCTCCGCGCACCCCGAGCAGGGCGGCGATCTGGCGGCGTTGTTCATCGCTGATCGAGCGGCCCCGGCGTGAGACGACGAGGTATTCGCCGCCCACGGCCGTGATCTGCCAGGTCTCGTGCGCGGAACCGACCGCCAGTGCTACGCCCGCGTCGTTGAGCCGGCGCAGTTCGGCGTGTTCGATTTCCTGCAACTCCGTCAGCGAACGGTTTTCCATCGCCGCACGGATTTGTTCCAGCGGCAGCGAACGCGCCTGCAAGAGCCGGATCGCGCGCAGTTGCGCGATGTGCTTGGGGGAGAACCCGCGCTTGTGTTCGCCCGTTTCCGAACCGGGCGCGTCCAGTAAGCCACGCGTGCGGTAGAAGCGGATGTTGCGTTCCGTGATCTTTTCACCCGCCTGGCCGTTGGTCGGGATGACCCCGTGGTCGAAACACCATTGGTTCACCCCGTCGGCCAGTTCCTTGATGGAAAGCAATCCGTCCGCTGCCACGGGAAGATTTATGGAGGATTGACATTGTCGGTGTCAAAACATTTTCAGGCGGAGAAGTTTCCCGGCGGGGCCGTTATTGTCAGCGGCAGTGTCAGCAAGGGGAACGGCGGCCGGAGCACGGAGTTTTTCGGTCTTTACAAGCGGGGGTTTCGCACTAGGTTTGCGCTCCACTTTGCTCTCGTGGCGGAATTGGCAGACGCGTACGGCTCAGGACCGTATGGGGTAACCCGTGGAGGTTCGAGTCCTCTCGTGAGCACTTCTTTTCGGCGCGGCCGGGCGCGGCTCTAGCCCCGGTCCGGTGGCTGTTTCATTCGCGCGGACGGTTCGCCGCCGCTGGATCAGCCTTGCCCCGAGACCGATGCAAGGCCGTTCCACGTACCGCCACGTCAACCACGAGAGCGCCGTCGTTCCAGCCAGGGCGACGCCAAACACCAGCAGGAAACTGCGCAGCCCGTCGTCCCACGAGTACAGGCATTCGTCGAGGAATCTCTGGGTCAGCCGCAGCACGAGAAAATGCAGCAAATACGCGCTGTAACTGACACTGCCCAACAGCCGCGTGACCGGGTTCACCAGCAGAGAGACCGGCCAGCTTTTCAGTCCGAGGATCAGTGGCACGAACGCCAGCGCGAAGGAGACGTTTCCCCCGATCCAACCGCGCTGGCCGACGCCGATTGCCGCGCACAGCGCCACCGCCGAAGTCGCCAACAACACCGCGCCGACCGTCTTACTCCCGGGGCGGCCGTCCGTCCCCTTGACCACCTGGTAAACCAGGATACCGCACGCGAAAACCGGCAACTGCGCCGGGAACCACCAGGAAAAGAAATCCTCACGCAGCTCGCCCGACACTCCCGCGAACAACGAAGCCCCTGCCCACCTCGCCCCCGCCGATAACACCAGCGCCCCCAGGAACAGCCAGAGCGCCACCTGCCAACGGCGAACCGCCCGGTAGCACAGCGGTGCCAGGAGGTAAAAGGTGCCTTCCACCGCGATGCTCCAACCCCCGGGCACGAGCGAATTGATGAGCGCAGGGTGCCAGCCGTGTTGCAACGTGGCCGTCAGAGCGTAATCCAGCGGGCCAAACGTGAGCCCCGCGTAGAGTTTTCCACGTCCCGGCGCGAAGGAATAGAGTGCTAGGCCGACCCAGAACATCGGCAGGATGCGGAAGAATCGGCGGATAAAAAACTCGTCCCAGGCTGGTCGTCCAGACCGCCAGGAACGGTCGAGCGTCAGGAAAATCGTGAACGCGCTGACCATGAAAAAAAGCTGGACCCCGTACTTGCCGGCGTTGGCGATGGCCGCCCCGGCGAAGTTGCCGCCGGTCAGGACGACGGTGTGAATCGCCAGCACCCCCAGGAAAGCCCAACCCCGGAGCGCATCCAGATAGTCGTAACGCACGGGCACAGCCGTCGTGTGCCGGGCACCGGCTGGGATGGCGTGCATCGTGGTTTCCCCGGGAGCACGGATTATGCCGTTTCGGCCGGTCGTCATGGGGCGGACTCGCATCGGAGAACGTCCCCGTGCAATTCCCGCGTCGCGGCGTATATTTGGTCATCGCCCCATGCCTGTCGCAGGAAAGCCACACCCTTTCGTGAACGGTTCGCGCTGTTTTCCCGTGCGCTGCCGCCCGTCACTGTTGCGGCTCGCTCCCCTACCGGAAGGCAACACGTGAAAACGCTCCGTCCCCGCCTCGCGGCCATGATGGCCGAACGGCCCTCCACGCCCCGCGAGGAACTCGCCAACTCCCTCAGTCATGGGTTGGGACTGCTCCTGGTGCTCTTTGTGGCGTTGCCGACCCTGGCCGTTTCCGCCCTGCGGCGGCACGATCTCTGGCAACTGACCGGCGGCCTCGTCTTCGGCTTCTCGCTGGCGGCGCTTTACGGCACCTCGACCCTTTACCATCTGGTGCCCAACGGACGCGCCAAACGGCTTTGCCGCCTGCTCGACCATGCTGCCATTTACGTCCTGATCGCGGGCAGCTACACGCCGTTTGCCCTCGGGGTGTTGCGCGGTCCGTTGGGGACGGCGGTGCTCGTAATCGTGTGGACGCTGGCGGCACTCGGCGTTGCGCTCAAACTGCGGGTCGGGTTTCGCTTCCCGAAGCTTTCGACGGCTCTGTACCTACTGATGGGTTGGATGGTGATCGTCATTCTCGGGCCGCTCGTCTCGCGGATCGGAATGGGCGGCTTCGGCTGGCTGCTGGCAGGCGGATTATTCTACAGCCTGGGAGTGATTTTTTACCTGTGGGAGCAGTTGAAGTATTCGCATTTTTGGTGGCATCTTTTCGTACTGGCGGGGAGCACCTGCCACTGCGTCGCGGTCATCGGCTATGCCGCCGGACACCCGTCGTGAGTCGGCCGAAACCCACTCCTCCCGAAAAAATAAGGGAAATACCGTAGAAATCGGGATTTTTGGCATCCGACCTGCATTCGCTGGCGAGGCAGGTCCCTTCCAACATCCGATTCCAGATGGTTTTCTTTTCCTCTTCCCGGTCGCGGCGCATCCAGGTATTGCCGCTCCTCTTCGGTGGTCTTTTGCTGCTCGCGGGCACGTCCCCGGCCATGAGAACCGACACGGCGGCCGGCCTACGGCTGCTCCAGGCGCAGTTGCCCGCCGGCACGACGCCAGCCTTGACCGACTGTGAACACCTCGCCAGCGCGGTCGTGCGGGCGACGTACACGGATCGTTCCCATGCGCCGGACATCCTCGCCGCCGCTTTGAGCGCGGGTCTGGACCAGAGCGATCCCAAGCACCGCGTGGGTCGGCGGCCCTGCGCCTGCGTCGTGCGAATCTTCCGCAACGTCCTGATCGTCGCGCCGGACATGGCGAGCACCCTGTTGGAGACCGCCTCCGCGGTTTATCCTGAATGCGCGGACGCCTTGACCGAGACCGTGGACAGGATGGGCGACAAGAACCCCCTGGACGGCAAGGACCGTGGCCCGGGCGCCGGACAGCGCACCCCGCCGGCAACGAACACCGGTGTCGGCAACGACCCCGGCACCGGGGCGGCCGATCCGGGCATGGACGGCGACTTGGGCAGCCGCGATCTGGCCGGGCTGGGCTTCTCACCGGGATTCCCCGGTACCCCGGGCTTCGTCGGCAGCAGCGCGAGTGGTGGGACCGCCCTGCCGCCACCGACCGCCCCGCCGGTGACGAGCGTCGTCAACCAATAGCGGGTCGGCGCAGGCCAGGGCAGAACACGGGCGGCAGGCTCGGGTCTTTCCCCCAGCGCACCCGGCAACTAGTCCCCAGGCGCGGCGGACGGGCACTCCGCTAGCTCGCAAGAGCGGGCAATCCCATGTTGCCCTCTCCCGCGCTACCCACGCCACCGACCGAACCCGATCCCTTTCGCGCCCCGACTTCCGGTGCCCTCACCGGCAAGCGGATTCTGACGGTGGACGACCAGCCGGATTCCACCCGGATGATCCGCCTCGCCCTGTCGGCCACCCTCGGTGCCGAGGTGCGCGAGGTCAACGACCCCGCCCGCGCGTTGGAGGTGGCACTGGAGTTTCGCCCGCACCTCATCCTGCTCGACATCGAGATGCCGGGGATGAACGGCGGCATCCTCTGGCGGCAGTTCCGCACCCACCCCGATTTTCGCAAACTGCCCGTGGTTTTTCTCACCAGCCGCATTTCGGAGGACGAATGCTCACCCAACGCCGCCGACGCCACCACGCAGATGCTCGCCAAGCCCGTCACGCTCGCCCGGCTCGCCGAGCGGCTCGTCACCTTGCTGCAAGGATGAAGGCTGGAGGCGCGGGCCGGAAGGCAAAACCGGCCCGCCACCCGGAGAGCCCGACCGACGAGACGCCGCCGTCCGCGCGTACCCATCCGAAGCCTTCCCCTCTCTCCAGCCCCCGCCTGCGGGCGCTCGTGCGCCACCAGGAGGCCATCGCGGAACTCAGCCGCCGCGTGTTGCAGGGGATGGACGCCGACCGGCTCCTCGCCGAATGCGTCTCGCTGGTCGCACGCACCCTGGAAACCGAGGCGTGCGTTGTCCTCGAATCCTTGCCCAAGGACGGCCGCTTCATCGTGCGCGCCGCCTCCGGGCTGCGGGAGGGCGCGGAGCGGCTCACGGTGACCGATTCCTCCCGTTCGCTCGCTGGGCAGGCCCTCTGGGCAGGTGCGCCGCTCGTCGTCGGGTCGCTCCCGGCGCGGCGTCACCGCGTCGCTCCGGAGGCTCCGGTCGTGGAGGAGGAGGAGGTCTTCGGCCTGCGCGTGGGCGGCGGCCTGGCTGTCACCGTCGGCGGACAGGACGAACGGCCGCCCTTCGGCGTCCTGGCGGCGTACAGCACGCGGGCGCGGAAGTTCACGCGCGACGATGTGTTCTTCGTCCAGTTCATCGCCAACACCGCCGCCGCCGCCCTCGAACGCCAACGGCAGGAAACCGCCCTGCGTCTGGGCGAGGCGCGCTACCAGCGCATCGCGGCCCACACCCCGGGCATGGTCTACCAGTTCCGGCTCCGGCCCGACGGAGCGTTCTCGTTTCCGTTCGTCACGGAGGGCTGCCGGGAGTTGTTCAACGTCGATCCGCAGGAGATTTACGAGAACCCGCTGATGGTCATCGACATCCTGCACGAGGCGGACCGCGGGACCCTGTTTCCCGCCATCCTGGCTTCCGCGCAGACGATGACGGCCTTTCGCTGGACGGGCCGCTACGTCACGCGCGCGGGGGAAACGCGCTGGATGCGGGCCGAGTCCCGGCCGGAGTTGCAGCCCGGCGGCGACGTGATCTGGGACGGCATCATGTTCGACATCAGCGAACTCCAGCGCGCGCAGGAAGCCACCGTCGCCGCCAAGGACGAGGCCGAGAAGGCCAACCGCGCCAAGAGCGAGTTCCTCTCCCGCATCAGCCACGAGCTGAGGACCCCCCTCAACGCCATCCTCGGCTTCAGCCAGTTCCTCCAGCGCCAGCAACCGGCGGGTGACGCGACCGGGCACGATTGCCTCGGCCACATCGCCAAGGCCGGGACGCACCTGCTGGGTCTCATCAACGAGGTGCTCGACATCAGCCGCATCGAGGCCGGGCACGTCGAGCTGGCCCCGGTGCCGATCTCCGTCGGCGCGGCCGTGGCAGAGGCGTTCGCGCTCGTGCGCGGCCAGGCGGACGAACGCGGCATCAGCCTGCGGCTGGAACAGCCCGCGAGCGCGCGGCGGCTGCGCGTGCTGGCCGATCCGCAGCGGCTCAAACAGATTCTACTCAACCTCCTGTCCAACGCCGTGAAATACAACAGCAACGGCGGCGGCGTGCGGGTGGGCTGCACGCGCGTGGACCGCGCGCCCGGGGAAGAAAGAACTTTCCTGGAAATCGCCGTGTCCGACGATGGTCCGGGCATCCCGGCCGACAAGCTCGGGCGACTTTTCGTGGCGTTCGACCGGCTGGGCGCGGAGTATTCCAGCGTGCCGGGCACCGGCTTGGGCCTCGTGCTCTCGAAGTGTCTCGTCGAGGCGCTCGGCGGCTCGGTCGCGGTCGAGAGCGAGCCGGGCGGCGGCACGACCTTCCGCGTGCGCCTGCCCGCCGGTGCCGCGGTGACGGACCGCCGGACGCGCGTGCATCCCCCGGCGCGGCCGGGTGGCGGCGCGCCTGTCCTGACGCCCGCGTTCCGCCAGGAGCACCGCGTGCTCTACGTCGAAGACAACCTGTCCAACCTCGCCCTGGTCGAGCTCCTGCTCGAAGGCCACCCGCAGATCACGCTCCTCAAGGCCACCTGTGCTGCTGACGGCCTGCGCATCCTCCACCGGCAGCCGCCGCCCGATCTGCTGCTGCTGGACCTGCACCTGCCCGACCTGCCGGGCGACGAAATCCTCAGCCGCCTGCGGCAAGACCCGGACGAGCACCTCCGCCGCCTGCCGGTCGTCGTGATGAGCGCCGACGCCACGGCCGCCAGCGTCGAGCGCCTCCTGGCTCTCGGGGCCGACGATTACTTGACCAAGCCGCTCGACCTGCCGACGCTGCTTGCCACCTTGCAAAAGCATCTGGAAACAGAGGGAAAAGCGTCCGCCAGCGGGCATCCGACTAGCTATTGAACCCAAGGCTCCCTCCGCCATGACCCCCACCCGTCGGAAATCGAAAAAATCCGCGCCGTCCGTCTCCCCCGCCGCCGCGCGGGACGAGGCGGCACGACTGCGGACCCTGCTCGATTACGCGATCCTGGACACGGCGCCCGAGGCCGCCTTCGAGCGCATCGCCCGGATCGCCGCGCACTTCCTCGGGATGCCCATCGCCACGGTGACGTTCATCGACGAAAACCGCCAGTGGTTCAAGGCGGCCTGCGGCCTGGACGTGCGCGAAACCGCGCGGGACATCTCGTTTTGCCATCACACGATCCAGGGCGACGCGGTGATGGTGGTGCCCGACGCCACGCTCGACGCGCGTTTTGCCGACAATCCGCTGGTGGCCGGGCAGCCGTACATGCGCTTCTACGCCGGCGCGCCGCTGCGCGCTCCCAACGGCCACAACCTCGGCACGCTGTGCGTCATCGACCACCGCCCGCGAGAACTGAACGCGGCGGACATCCGGACCCTGCGCGAGCTGGCCGCCACCGTCGTCAATGAACTCGAACTGCGCCGCGCCGCCGCCGACCTGCGTCTCCAGATCGCCGAGCGCGAACGCGCCGAGCGCGCGCTGGCCGAGGCGCTACGCTCGGTCGAGTCCCAGGTGCAGGCGCGCACCGCCGAGCTTTCGCGCCGCAACGAGCAGCTCCGCGCCGAGATGGCCAGCCGCCGCGAGGCGGAGACGGCCCTGCGCGAGAGCGAACTGCACTTCCACGAGCTGGCCGAGAACATCAAGGAGTTGTTCTGGATGTGCACCGCCGACGCCTCCCGGATTCTCTACGTCAGCCCGGCCTTCGAGATGATCTGGGGCCGCCCGCCCGGTCCCCTCGGCAGCCTGAGCCAGACCTGGCTGGACGCGATCCATCCCGACGACCGCGCTCGCGTGTCGAAGCGAATGGCCGAGCGTGCCGTCGCCGGCCGGGGCGACATCGAGTACCGCGTCGTGCGTCCCGACGGCAGCGAATGCTGGCTGCACGACCGGGCGTTCCCCATCCGCGACGACGCCGGGCAGATCTACCGCCTCGCCGGCATCGTCGCCGACGTCACCGAGCGGAAACGCCAGGAAACGCTCACCGCCCTGCGCGCCTGCCAGCAGCAGGCCGTGGCGGAACTCGGTGAGTCGGCGCTGAAGGGGGTGGAGATCACCGAGTTGCTCTCCGAGGCGTGCCGGGTGGTCACGGATATCCTGGAGGTCGATTTCAGCGGCGTGGCCGAGCATGTTCCCGACCGGGGGGTGTTCGTCTCCCGCGCGGCGGCCGGCACCCCGGACGGCAAGCTGCCCAACGTGGAAATGCCCGACGGCACGGCGTCCGGCTCGGGCTACGCCCTGCTGACCGGCGAACCGGTGGTCATCGAGGACGCGGAGACGGAGAGCCGTTTCCATGTTTCCCACTGGAGCCGCAAGCGGGGGGCGCGTTCGGGCATCGTCGTGCTCATCGGCGGCGACGGCACGCGCCTGCCGACCTACGGCACGTTCAGCGTGTTCAGCCGCGCGCTGCGGAGCTTCTCGCGCGACGACGTGTTTTTCCTGCAAGGGATCGCCAACGTCCTGGCGGCGGCGATCACCCGGCGGCGTGGCGAGGAGGCCCTGCGCGTGGCCAAGGAAGAGGCTGAACTGGCCAACAGCGCCAAGAGCAGCTTCCTCTCGCGCATGAGCCACGAGCTGCGCACGCCGCTCAACGCCATCCTCGGGTTCAGCCA
>CAZZYS010000114.1:0-13069 GCA_964658285.1 uncultured Verrucomicrobiota bacterium | reverse complement strand
CCGCCGCGCCGGATTCCGCGCGGGTTGTTCGCCCTTTGCCTGTGCAACATCGCCGGGCTGGCGCTGTTGCCGCTGTTACAGGTCGGGGACGGCAAGGTCATCCCGCCCCTGGCATTGTTCCTCGGGCGCTTCCATCCCGTGGTCCTGCACGTGCCCATCGGGCTGATTCTTTTGGCGCTCATCCTGGAACACGCGCACGTCCCCGGACTGCGGCAATGGATTCCCAAGGTGCCGCCGGAAACGGCGACGTTCCTGATCTTCTGCGCGGCGATGAGCGCGGCGGCTTCGACGGTGCTGGGTTGGATGCTTTCCTTCAGCGGGGGGTACGATCCGGTGCTCTTGCAGCGGCATTTCCTGGCGGGGCTGACGACGGCCATCGGGGCAAACGTCGCGCTGGGGCTCAAGTTGGTGTCCGACGCGTACCCGGCGCGGCGGGTGTGGGCGTGGGCCGGCCAACTCGCGCTGCTGGCGACGGGGGCATCGCTGGGCCTGGCCGGGCACCTGGGAGCTTCGATCACGCATGGGGAGGATTACCTGACGGAATACGCGCCGGACTCCGTGCGCCGCGTGCTGGGCCTGCCGGTGCACATCGACCCGGCGGACCTGCCGTGGAAACCGCTGTCCGAGCGGGTGGTGTTCGCGGAGGTGGTGGCCCCGGTGCTGACCGTGCGTTGCGTCGGTTGCCACGGCGGCGCGAAGGCCAACGGCGGGCTGCGGCTGGACGCGTACCAGCAAATCCTCAAGGGCGGCAACGGCGGGGCGGTGGTCGTGGCCGGCGACCCGGTCAAGAGCACGCTGCTGCGTTACATCGATCTCCCGGATGGCGACCCCAAGCACATGCCGCCCAAGGGCAAGACCCAGGTCAGCGACGACGAGCGCCTGATCCTGGACTGGTGGGTGCAGACCGGGCTGCCCGAGAACAAGCTCATGGCCGAGTTGACCCCGCCCGACGACGTGCTCCTGGCGCTGAATCGCAACGTGCCGGAGGCGGTCCGGGTGAAACAGGAAGGGGCGAAACGCGCAAAGCTTGCCGCACTGGCCGGAACGCTCGCCACGCTGCAAAAACGGCTGCCGGGAACGATGCTGCGCGCCGTCGCGCCGGGCGAAACCGACCTGGAATTCGCGCCCGGAGCCGACCCCGCCCACTTCGGCGACGCGCAACTGCGCGAATTGACGGCCGTGGGAGAAGACGTTATATTGATGGACCTACGTCGCACGGCGGTGACGGACGCGGGCCTCGCGACGCTGGCGAAGATGCCCAACCTGCGGCGGCTCCAACTCCAGGAAACCAGCACGGGTGACGCGGGCCTGCTCGAACTCAAGCCCTTGGCCAACCTCGAAGTGCTGAACCTGTACGACACCCATGTCACCGACAAGGGCGTGGCCGTGCTCGCGCCTTTGAAGAAGCTGAAGCGGCTCTACGTCGGACGCACGGCGGTCACGGACAACGGAGAAGTGGCGCTGCGCAAACAAATTCCCAAGTTGGAAATCGTGAAACCTGAACCGATCCCGCCTCCGCGCCCCGCGCCCACGCCAGCGGTGGTGGTAGTGGCTGCCGCCTCGCCGGTTCCCACGACGCCGCGCCCCGCCGCTTCACCGGCGGTTTCGCCCCCGCCTCCTTCCAAACCATGAGACGCCAGATCATCGTTGCCGCCGTTGTCCTCGTCCTGCTCGCCGGAGCCGTAATTGGGTTGGTGCGTTCATCCTTTCTCTCGTTCAAGCATGTCGGGCCGCCCGCCAAGGACCCGGCCGCTGCCGCCGTGGACGCCGCGCTGCCCGCGAAGATCACGTTCAACGACCACATCGGCCCCATTCTCTCGGAGAATTGTTATTACTGCCACGGTCAGGACGCCACCGCGCGCAAGGCCGACGTGCGCGTGGACCGCCCGGAGTTTGCCTTCGCGCCGCGCAAAAACGGCCCGCCGCCCATCGTCAAGGGTCATCCCGAAGACAGTTCCGTGATCCAGCGCATCTCTTCCAGCGACCCCAACTTGGTGATGCCGCCGCCGAGTTCGCGCAAGAAACCGCTGACGCCCGAGGAGGTCGCCTTGCTCTCACGTTGGGTGAAGGAAGGCGCGCCTTACCAGGAGCACTGGGCGTTTGTCAAGCCCGAGCGTGGCACGCCGCCGACGGTCAAGCAGGCGAGTTGGGTGAGAAATCCCATCGACAATTTCGTGCTCGCCAAGCTGGAAACCAACGGCCTTGCGCCTGAAGCCGAAGCGGACCGCCACACGCTCATCCGCCGCGTGACGCTGGACCTCACCGGTCTGCCGCCCACGCCGGAAGAGGTCGCCGCTTTCGTGAACGACCCGGCCGCCGACGCCTACGAGAAGGTCGTGGACCGCCTCCTGGCCAGCCCGCACTACGGCGAACACGAGGCGCGCTACTGGCTCGACGCCGCCCGCTACGCCGAGACCGTGGGGCTGCACTTCGACGAGCCGACCTCGATCTTCCCCTACCGCGACTACGTCATCCGGTCGTTCAACGACAACAAGCCCTTCGACCGCTTCACCGTCGAGCAGGTGGCGGGCGACCTGCTGCCCAATGCCACGCTGGAACAAAAGGTGGCCACGGGCTTCACCCGCTGCGGCATCTCCACGAGCGAGGGCGGCAGCATCGAGGCCGAGTTGCTCGCCGGTTACGCCAAGGAAGCCGTGGAAACCAACTCCGCCACCTTCATGGGCCTGACCCTGGGCTGCTGCTCCTGCCACGACCACAAGTTCGACCCCGTGTCGCAAAAGGAGTTCTACCAGTTCTCGGCCTTCTTCCGCAACACGACCCAGAAAGGCATCGGGCCCCGGACGGCCGCCGCCGTGCCGCCCTTCATCCGCGTCCCCGCCAAGGAGGACGAGGCGCGCTGGAACGTCGTCTCCAAGCAGATGGACGACGCCAAGGCGGCCATGACCGCTTACATGGCGTCCACCGGCCTGGACAAAAAACTCAACGCGCCCGTCCTGCTGCAAAAGCTCGCCGCCCACCCGGCCGCGCCGCCGGTCAGCACGGAGGGACTCGAACTGCAGTTGCCGCTCCGCGAAGGCGTCGGCAACGAGATCAAGAGCGTGCAGGGCGTCAGCTACAAGCTCACCGGCAAGCCCGAGTGGACGAGCAACGCCCTGCTCGGCTCCGCACCGAACTTCGACAGCACCGACTACGCCGAACTGGGCAACGTCGGTGACTTCGACACGACCGACGCCTTTTCCTACGGCGGCTGGGTCCGGGTTGCCAATTACACGTCTTCGGGCGCGCTCTTCGCCCGCATGGACCGCAACAACAACGAGCGCGGCTGGGACCTGTACCTCGACCACGGCCGGCCCACGGTCCACCTCATCAACTTCTGGCCGCGCAACGCCATCAAGCAAGTAGCCGTCAAGAGCCTCACGGCCGGGACGTGGCAGCACGTCTTCGTGACCTACGACGGCAGTGCCAAGGCCGCGGGCCTGAAAATCTACGTGGACGGCGAGTTGCAATCCGCCAAGCCCGAGGAGGACAACCTCACGGAATCCATCCGTTCGACCACGCAGTGCACGCTCGGCAAGCGCAGCGGCGGCGAGGGCGCGTTCCCCGTCGCCTTGCAGGACCTCCGGGTTTACCGCCGCGCGCTCTCGCCGGCGGAGGTCAAGGCGTTGTGCGGCAGCGAGGTGTTGCCGTTTGTCCTGGCCACCGCGCCGGACAAGCTGGCCGAATCGCAGCGCAAGTGGGCCACGACCTTTCTGCTCAAGGACGACCCGAAGGCGAGCGCCCTCCAGAATGCGGTCGATGGCTTGAAGGGCGAGTACGACGCCCTGCTCGCCCGCAGCCCGGCCACGATGGTCATGGACGACAAGCCGGGTCAGGCCTTTGCCTACGTGCTCAAGCGCGGGCAGTACGACCAGCCGGGCGAGAAGGTAGAGCCGGACGTGCCCAAGGTGCTGCCGCCGCTGCCGCCGGGCGCGCCGCGCAACCGCCTGGGCCTGGCGCAATGGATGGTCGATCCGGGCAACCCTTTACTCTCGCGCGTGACGGTCAACCGCTTCTGGCAGCAGTTCTTTGGCGTGGGCATCGTGCGCACGGCGGAGGATTTCGGCATCATGGGCGAACGCCCGATCAATCAGCCCCTGCTCGACTGGCTGGCCGTCGAGTTCCGCGAATCCGGCTGGGACGTGAAGCACACGCTCCGGCTGATGGTGACGAGCGCCGCCTACCGGCAGTCCGACCGTCTCACGCCGGAGAAGCGCGAGAAGGACCCGGAGAACCGCCTCGTCTCGCGCGGTCCGCGCTATCGGATGGACGGCGAGGTGATCCGCGATCAGGCGCTGGCCGCGAGCGGACTGCTCGTACCGACCATCGGCGGACCCAGTGTGAAGCCCTACCAGCCGGACGGCCTGTGGGAAGTCGTCAGCATGACCAAGGAATCCTACAAGCGGGACTCGGGCGACGCCCTGCACCGGCGCAGCATGTACACGTATTGGAAGCGGCTCGCGCCCAACCCGGAATTGGCCACCTTCGACACGCCCACGCGCGAGACCTGCACCGTGCGGCGCGACCGCACCGACACGCCGCTGCAAGCCTTGGTCGTGGAGAACGATCCGCAGTACGTCGAGGCCGCGCGACACCTTGCCGCGAACGCCATCGCCGCGACGCCCGATCCGGTGGGGCGGCTCGATTACATGTCGGAACGCCTGCTGGCGCGGCCGTTGGAACCGCGCGAGAAAGACATCCTCCTGCGCAGCCTGGCGAGGTTCAACGATGCCTACACGAAGAAGCCGGAGGACGCCGCACGGTTGATCAAGGTGGGCGATACTCCCCCGGACTCCCGCGCGCCCGCGCCCGAGCAGGCGGCCTGGACGATGGTCGCCAACCAGTTCCTGAACCTGGACGAGACGCTCAACAAATAACTCCCCCCCAAAACACCGCGATGGACCCTCTCGATCATTTCTGCCAACAGCACTCCCGGCGGCAGTTTCTGGGTAAAACCGCCAAAGGCCTCGGCGGCGCAGCCTTGGCGTCCATGCTGGGCGGCTCGTTCTTCTCGCAGCTCGCGCGGGCCGCGTCCACGGGTGACACGACCGGCCTGACGGCGGCGCTGCCGCATTTCGCGCCCAAGGCCAAGCGGGCCATCTACCTGTTCATGGCGGGCGCGCCGTCGCAACTCGACCTCTGGGACTACAAGCCAAATCTCAAGGCGATGTTCGACAAAGACCTGCCCGACTCCGTGCGCAACGGCCAGCGGCTCACGGGCATGACCTCGGGCCAGTCGCGATTTCCCGTCGCGCCGACGATTTTTAACTTCAAGCAGTTCGGCAAGAGCGGCACGTTCGTCAGCGAACTGCTGCCCTGGACCAGTCAGATCGTCGATGACATCGCGCTCATCAAGACGGTCTGGACCGACGCGATCAACCACGAGCCGGCCATCACCCTGATCCAAAGCGGCAACATGAACACGGGTCACCCGTCGCTGGGTGCGTGGATTTCCTACGGCCTCGGCTCGCTCAACGAAAACCTGCCCACGTTTGTCGTGCTGACTTCGAAGTTCCGCAACATGCGCAACCTCCAGGCGATCTCCACGCGGTTATGGTCCGCCGGGTTCCTGCCTTCCGAGCACGCGGGCTGTTCGCTGCGCGGCGCGGGTGACCCGGTGTTGTACCTGACCGATCCCGACGGCGTGGACCGGGGCGTGCGGCGCGGGATGCTCGACGGTGTCAACGCGCTCAACGCCCTGGAGCACGAGCGCATCGGCGATCCCGAGACCGAGGCGCGCATCGCGGAGTACGAGATGGCGTTCCGGATGCAGACGGCCGTGCCGGAGCTGACCGATTTCTCGAATGAACCCCCGGCGACCTACGACCTCTACGGCGATCAGGCGAAGGAACCCGGTACGTTCGCCGCGAATTGCCTGCTGGCGCGCCGGATGGCCGAGCGCGGGGTGCGCTTCACACAAATCTTCCATCGCGGGTGGGACTCGCATTCCTACCTGCCTGACAGCCTGCGGCTGCAGTGCGAGGACGTGGACCGGGGCTGCTACGCGCTGATCAAAGACCTCAAGCAACGCGGGATGCTCGAAGACACGCTGGTCATCTGGGGCGGCGAATTTGGCCGGACAGTTTATTCCCAGGGCACGTTGACCCAGGCCAATTACGGGCGCGACCACCATCCGCGCTGCTTCACGATGTGGATGGCCGGGGCGGGGATCAAGGCCGGTGTCAGCTACGGGGTGACCGATGATTTCAGCTACAACGTCGTGCAAAACCCCGTGCACATCCGCGACCTCAACGAGACGATCCTCAATCAGTTCGGCATCGACGGGAACAATTTCGCGTACAAGTACCAGGGCCTGGAGCAGCGTCTGGTCGGCGTGGAAGACGGCAAGGTCGTAAAAGGCATCTTGAGTTGAGACCGCGCCGCAGCGGTCGCCGTTTTTTTTTCGAAGCCGGTTTGTAACACTGAAGTTAGTTCCGACTGACTGCGCTTGTCAGTGGCTTGAACTAACCTAGACACTTTTGTTCATCGCAGTAGAAGGCCCCCCCAATCATCGTATGAAACTCCCCGTCGTCCTGCTCGCTGTCCTATTGCTTCCCTCGCTCTCGTCACGCGGGCAATCTTATCAGAAACAACCGGAGAAACCCGTCGATCTTGTCCATGACAAGAACCTCTATCTGGCGGGTTACGCGCACCTCGATACGCAATGGCGGTGGACCTACGTGGACACCATCGAGAGCTACGTGCGGAACACGATGGAGCAGAATTTTGTCCTCTTCGATAAGTATCCGAATTACGTGTTTAACTTCACGGGCTCGCGGCGGTACGAATTCATGAAGGAGTATTACCCCGAGAGCTACGAGCGGGTAAAACACTACGTCGCGCAGGGCCGCTGGGTGCCGGCCGGATCGTCGGTCGATGAGGGCGACGCGAACATCCCCTCGCTCGAATCGATGACGCGGCACCTCCTGTACGGAAACCATTTTTTCCAGCGTGAGTTCGGTAAGCAAAGCGACGATTTCCTGCTGCCGGATTGCTTCGGTTTTCCCGCGTCCTTGCCGACGGTGTTGGCGCACGGCGGGATCAAGGGTTTCTCCACGCAAAAGCTAACGTGGGGCTCGGCGGTCGGTATCCCCTTCAACTTCGGCGTGTGGTACGGCCCGGACGGATCGTCGGTGATGGCGACGTTGAATCCGGGCGGCTACGGCAACCAGATCAACGAGGACCTGAGCAAGGATGAGACGTGGCTCAAGCGCATCAATGAGGACGGCGAGAAATCCGGGGTCTACGGCGACTATAAATATTTCGGCATCGGCGACCGCGGCGGCGCGGCCAAGGACTCGACCGTGGAATGGGTCGAGAAGGCGCTGACCAGCGGCGGCCCGGTGCGGGTCATTTCGAGCCGCTCCGACCGCATCTTCAACGATGTCACACCCGCGCAGATCGCCAAGCTCCCGACGTACAAAGGAGAGCTGATGTTGGTGAACCACTCGGATGGCGCGCTGAATTCCGAGGCGTACATGAAACGTTGGAATCGGAAAAACGAACAACTTGCCGCTGCCGCCGAAGGTGCGGCCGTCACCGCTTCCTGGCTCGGGGCGTTTCCGTATCCGTACGACCCGCTCTACCAGGGGTGGGACCTGGTGCTCGGGTCGCAGATGCACGACATCATGCCCGGCACCAGCGTGCCGAAGGCGTACGAATATTCCTGGAACGACGAGGTGCTCGCGCTAAACGAGTTCGCTTCCGTCACCGAACGCGCCAGTGCGGCGGTGCTCTCGCAGTTGGACACGAGCGCCAAGGGCACGCCGGTCGCGGTGTACAACCCGTTGGCCATCGAACGCGAGGACCCCGTGGAAGCTACCGTTCCCTTCAGCGGCGAGGCTCCCCGGTCAATCGTCGCGTACGATCCGCAAGGGCAGCCCGTGCCCACGCAAATCCTCGACCGTCAGGATCACGCGCTGCACGTTCTCTTCCTGGCGAAAGCGCCCTCCGTCGGTTACGCCGTCTATGACCTACGGCCTGATTCGGGCGAACCCGCCAAGTCCTCGCTCGCGGTCAGCGCCAACTCGCTGGAGAACAGCCGTTATCGAGTTAGCCTCAACGCCGCCGGGGACATTGCTTCGGTTTTCGACAAGTCGTTGAACCGCGAGATGCTTTCCGCGCCCACCAGCCTTTCTCTCCACACCGAGAATCCCTTCGCCTATCCGGCGTGGAACATGAACTATGAAGATCGCCTGTTGCCGGCCAAAGCAGTGGTCGGAGGACCGGCGAAAATCCGCGTCCTGGAAAACGGTCCCGCCCGTGTGGCGCTGGAGGTCGAGCGCCACGGTGAGAATTCCACCTTCGTCCAGGAAATCCGTCTGGCGGCGGGCGGCGCGGCGGACCGCTTGGAAGTGGTCAACCGGATCGACTGGCGCACGCTCGGCGTGAGCCTGCGCGCCGCGTTCCCCCTGGCAGCCACGAACGCCGAGGCCACCTTCGACGATAAGGCGGGTGTCATCCGGCGCGGCACCAACGACCCGAAACACTTCGAGCTGGCCCAGCAGCAGTGGATGGACCTGACCGACAAGGACGGCGCGTTTGGCGTCTCGATCCTCAACGATTGCAAGTACGGGTCCGACAAACCCGACGACCACACCCTTCGCACGACGATGATCCATACGCCCGGGGTGCGTGACCGTTACAAGGATCAAGCCACGCAAGACATCGGACGCCACGAGATCAGTCTCGCGCTTGTGGCGCACCGCGGAAGTTGGGAAGAGGGCCGCAGCGCGTGGCAGGCCGCGCGGTTCAACCAGCCGCTGCGCGCCTTTCTGCCTACCGCGCATCCCGGCACGCTCGGACGTACTTTTTCACTCGTATCGTTGAACAGCGACCAGGTGCAGATCGCCGCCGTCAAACAGGCCGAGGACTCGAACGAAATCGTGGTCCGTCTCAAGGAACTCACCGGCAAACCGGCCGGCAATCTGTCCGTGCGCTTCGCCGCGCCCGTGACGGCCGCGCGCGAGATCGACGCCCAGGAGCGGCCCGTCGGGACCGCGACCGTGAAGGACGGCGCGCTGGCCTGCGACATCAAGGCGTTCGGGCTGCGCGCCTTCGCCGTGAAGCTCGCCCCGCCCATCGCGCCGGCACCGGCGGTCACGAGCCAGCCGGTCGCACTCGTTTACGACACGGATGTCGTGAGTTCGCGGGCGAACCGCAACGACGGCGCGATGACGGCCGACGGCGCTGCCTATCCCGCCGAAATGTTCCCGCGCAAGGTGACCCGCGCCGGGGTGGACTTCCAACTCGGGGCGACGACCGATGGCGCGAAGAACGCCGTGTCCGCCCACGGCCAGACGCTCAGTCTCCCGGCGGGAAATTTTAACCGCGTGCATCTGCTCGCCGCCGGCGACGGGGACGCGTCCGGGCAGATCAAGATCGGCGGCGCGAGCCAACCCTTCGACGTGCCGAACTGGACCGGCTACGTCGGGCAATGGGATAACCGTCTCTGGAGCCCCGCCGACACCGGTGTGGAGCATCAGGACGCGCCGGTCGGGTTGGCTCCCGGCTACATCAAACGCACGCCGGTCGCCTGGTTCGCCACGCATCACAACACGCCGCAGGGAGATGCCTTTTATGAATATTCGTACCTGTTCCAACTCAGTTACGACCTGCCCGCCGGTGCCACCAGCGTCACTCTGCCGGACAACCCGAAAATCCGCGTGTTCGCCGCGAGCGTGAGCCGCGAATCCGTCCCCGCGCCGGCCGCAGCGCCGCTCTACGACACTCTCGTCGATCATCAGGCGGGCGGCGCGCCCGTCATCACCCAGGTGGGACAGACCTACTCGGACGCCACGCCGATCACCCTGCTGCCGCCGCTCTACCATCGGCCGAACGATCTGCACTACACGCTCGACGGCACGGACCCGACCGCGGCGTCGCCCGTTTATGATGGTCCGTTCACCGTGGCGGACACCGTGAACATCGCCGCCCGCCAGATCGGTGCCGGTGGACAACTCGGCGCGATCACGCGCGGCGCGGTCAACGTCCACGACACCACCCGACCGAAGGTGCTCGACGTGCGCGCCAACAAAGCCAGTGCGTTGACGGTCAGTTTTTCGGAACCGTTGAATCCCGCGACGGCGACCGACACGAACAACTACACCTTCCAGCCGTCGCTCACGGTGAGCAAGATCACCCCCTCGGCGGACCGTCGCGGCGTGGTGATCGCTTTCGCAACCCCGCTCGCTGCGAGCACGGCGTACACCCTGGCTCTGCACGGGATCAAGGACACCGCACCTGCCGGTAACGCGCTCGACCCGGTCAAGCTGCCCTTCAACGCGGACAATATCGTTTACACCCTCGCCTCGGCCGAGTTGCCCGCCGGCGCAGTCACCGCTCCGGTCGGCGGCCTGCCCGTGGACAGACGCGAACCGTGGACGATGAACGTGCTGGTGAAAACGAACGCCCGGCCGAAGGACCGCGTGCTCCTCGCGGGCTTCGGCAAGGCGGAGGACGACCAGAGCGGCGGCCCGCGTTACTTCGCTCTCTTCCCCGAAGACATCGAGTTCTGGTCCGGCGGGAAAAATCTGAAGACCAATTCCCCGGTTGACGTGGGACGCTGGCAGATGCTCACGGCATCCTACAACGGAGACAGCCTGACGCTCTACAAGGACGGCGAAAAAATCGGCAACGTGCGTGTCGGTTTTTCCGCAGATGCGGACGGGACTGTCAGCGTTGGTGCGACCGACCCGTGGGCGCATCAACATGCCTTCGCTGGCAGCGTGAAGGATTTCACGATTCGACGCGGCGCGCTCGTCGATGGTGAGGTGAAAGCGCTCTTTGAACGCGAGAAACCCGCGCGATGAAGAAGGTCCGGGCGCTGCTCGCCGGCCTCTGGCTGACATCGCTGTTCGCCACGTCGGTAGCAGCGCACCCGGCGCAGTTCACGACGCTGCAGGTCAAGGTCGAAGCGTCCGGACGATTTCAGGCCAATCTGAACATCGACATTCTCTCGTTCGCACTGGGAAAAACCTCGGCCGAGACGAGCAACGAGGAACTCGAAGCCATCCTGGACGGCCCGCGTTCCCAACTGAGCCAACGACTAGCGGATGCGGGCGAACGTTTCCGCCGTGAGGTTGTCATTCGCACGGATGCCGGCGAAGCCGCGCCCGATGCGTGGCAGTTGCCAGGCCTGGCCGAGGTCGATGCGGTGCTCGCGCGCGGTCTGCACCCGCGCATCCTGATGCCGGGAGACATCACGTTTTCCGGCGCGCTGCCGACGGATGCCCGGCGGGTCTCCATCCGGTTGCCCTACGTGCTGGGCGACACGGTGCAGGTCTATGAATTGCCCAACGGCCGCAGCTACGACGAACCAGTCGCCGCCGGCGAGCCCTCCACCGAGACCGCGCTGGAACTGGCACCTCCACAGACGGCTGCAACTCTCGTGGACGTGGGAAGATACATCGTGGTCGGGTTCAAACACATCCTGCCCGAGGGCCTCGATCATATTCTCTTCGTGCTCGGATTGATCCTCCTGAGCACGCGGGTGGGGGCTCTGCTGTGGCAGGTTTCGGCGTTCACGTTGGCGCACTCGATCACGGTAGGGCTTTCGATCTATGGCGTCATTCGCCTGCCGCCTACGATCACGGAACCGCTCATCGCCGCGTCAATCGTTTGCATCGCCATTGAAAACCTCTTCGAGAGCAAGCTGCAGCCGTGGCGGCCGGTGGTGGTGTTTTGTTTCGGACTCATCCACGGGTTGGGATTTGCGAGCGCGTTCGCCAGAGTCGGCCTGCCGCGCAACCAGTTCCTGATCGCGCTTTTCGGTTTGAATGTCGGCGTCGAGTGCGGCCAACTTGCGGTTCTGGCCGCGGTTTACCCGACCCTGCGCCTTTTGCAACGCTCGCCGAAATACCGTCTGGCCGTGGTCTGTCCCTGCTCGCTCGCCATCGCCGCGACCGCGCTGTTTTGGACCGTGCAACGCATCTTCTGGACGCGTTGAATGAAGCTGTTCTTAACGGAGATGCGTCCCGGCGTCCCGGCTGAGTCCCCACGATTTGTTAGGTTGAGCACCCAGGACCAGTTCCAACGTCCCGCCGGCCGTGATCTCGGCATAGCTCAACCAGCACTGGTCCAGGGGCTGCCCGTTCAGAGTCGCCGACTGGATGTAGGGATGATCCGGGGAACGGTTTTTCGCGGTGATGGTGAAGCTTTTGCCCTTGGCGTACTTCGGATCAAACGTCAGCGTCACCTTGTCGAAGAGCGGCGTGAAAATCTCGAAACGCGGATCGCCTGGACACCCCTGGGTCAGACCCATCGCGGCCAGCACGTACCAGGCTGACATCTGCCCGACATCGTCGTCCTCGGGCAAGCCCTCGGGGCCAGGGTTGTACACGAATTCTTCCTGGAGAACCCATTTCTGAGTCAGCCACGGCGCGCCGGCCCGGTTGAAAAGGAACGCGATCAACTCGGTGGGTTCGTTGCCGGGATTATTATAAGGACTCGACCACGACCGGCCCCCGGTGGGATTGGGGATTCCCATGTAGGGATTCCATTTCGTGTAGTCCGGAGAGCGGGTGTAAAAATCGTCCAGCTTGGCGACAAATAAGTCCTTGCCGCCAAGGAGTTCGACCAGACCGGGCACGTCGTGGTAGGCAGTCCAGCCCGCCTGGTAAATGGTGGCTTCCCGGGCTCCCTTGGGCGAGGTCAAACCTTGCCACGGCTCGAAGTTGCCGTTGCCATCCTTGATGCGGAACCAACCCTTCCAATCGGGCCGCGCGTCCGTGCCAGCGGCGTCGTAGGTCCACGCCTGGCCGGGGTCGAAGAGGTTTTTGTAGGACAGCGAGAGTTTCTGGTATTTCGCGGCGTCATCCGGCTTGCCGAGGGAAGCGGCGAACTGTCCCACGTTCCATTCGTCCAGGCCATACTCAAAAGTATCGGACACCGACTCGCGGCAAAAACCCAGTTTGGAGTTGCCGTTCTTCAATGTCGTGTTGACGGCGAATTCGTACGCCCTGGCGCTGTCGAAATTGCGGATTCCCTTTTGCCAGGCGTCGTTGATGACCACGACTTCCGGGTTGCCGGTCATGCAGCCGGTGTAGCAGCCCATGATTTCCCAGCGGTCGTA
>CAZZYS010000113.1:0-13133 GCA_964658285.1 uncultured Verrucomicrobiota bacterium | reverse complement strand
TTCATGAACACCCCGCTGGACGCACCGTAAACGCCACCGTCCACATGGAAATATGAAAGGTAACGATAATAACTGTCTTCGTCCTCGAACATCACTACAGCGTGCCTGCCATAGTCCCATCGCCATGCCAGTTCGCCAAGTTTGGCCCGTAGATGGGCAAGTGCGGATTCGCATTGTCCGAGGAAATATCGCAACGACGAGTCACCTTTCGCGGAGACGAGCAGGATATTGCGTGATTCGCCGAGACGAAAATTACTGCCAAGCTCGGTCTTGAGTCGGCTCAGCCATTGCACGGCAGCATCACGCCAGGCGAGATCCCGGTCGCGTCCTGTCTGCGCGCGGAGGTCGATCAAGGCAGCGACCCGTTTCCAATCCAGATGATGGAAACCTTCTTCCTCGTGCCATATCTCGGCGTCAAAAGGCAGGTTGCCGAGACAAGACGCAGCCTCGGCAAAACCGGATTGTGACGGCCGAGATCGATACCGCCATGCTTCCGAGACGGTAGAAAGTAGGCGGGCAATCATCAGCGATGAAAATCGGGGCGTGCACCGATCTCCGATCAGCGTATGTCAACGCAACTTGCCGCTCAACACCCATTCACACGGATGGGTGATTATATCCGCAACAGGATCGCCGTCCCTGTTTAATTCGCCCCCGCCGCTTCCGGCGCGCGATCCTCGAAGCGGGTGTACTCTTTCAGGAAGGTCAGCTTCACCTCACCCACCGGGCCGTTACGCTGCTTGGCGATGATGAGTTCGGCCTCGCCGCGCGTTTCTTCCTTCGCTTCCTCGTCCTCGGCGTAATATTCGGAACGCACCAACAGCGCCACGAGGTCGGCGTCCTGTTCGATGCTGCCGGATTCGCGCAAATCACTCAACCGCGGTTTGCCGCCCGCGCGTGCTTCCGGGTTTCGGTTGAGCTGAGCGAGCACAATGATCGGGATGTTGAGTTCCTTGGAAAGCGCCTTGAGGCCGCTGCTGATCTCGGCGATTTCGAGCTGCCGGTTGTCCTGCGCGCGACGGCTCGGGCTGCGCAACAACTGGAGGTAATCGACGACGATCAACTCGATGTTGTGCTTTTGCTTGAGGCGGCGGGCCTTGGCGCGCAGCTCGAGGATGCTCAGGCCCGAGGTGTCGTCGATGAAAATATCGCTGTCGGCCAGCTTGCTCGCGGCGTTGGTCAGGTTCGGGAAATCGCGCTCGCTCAGGAACCCGTCGCGGACCTTTTGCAAATTCACCCGCGCCCGCGAGCACAGCAGCCGCTGGACGAGTTGCTGGCTGCTCATTTCGAGCGAGAAGATCGCCACCGGGTGCTTGGCCACGATGGCGACATGCTCGGCGATGTTCATGGCCAGTGCCGTTTTGCCCATCGACGGGCGGGCGGCGATGACGATCATCTCCGCGCCGTGCAGGCCGCTGGTCATGCGGTCGAGTTCGGCGAACCCGGTCGGCAGTCCCGTGATCGCACCGCGCCGCTCGTAGAGTTTTTCGATGGTTTCGATGGCTTCCATGACTTGGTCCTTCATCTTGGGCACTTCCTTGACGCGGTCCTCGTTGATGGCGAGTACTTCCCTCTCCACCTCATCGAGGAGGATATTCACCTCGCCGTTGTCGTCGTATGCCCGCGACGCGCACGTCGTGCAGGTGGCGATGATCCGGCGCAGGGTGTACTTCTCCCGGACGATGTCGAGGTAGTAACTGGCGTTCGCCGCCGTGGGCGTGAAGTCGATGAGACTCGTGATGTACGCCGCCCCGCCGACGGCATCGAGCTGCTTGCGTTCGCGGAGCGCCTGCGTGAGCGTGATCAGATCCGCCGGCTGCTGCTTGTCCCAAAGCTCGATGAGCAGCGCGAAAATCGTCTGGTGCGTGGGCTGATAGAACGCCTCCGCCGAGATGCGTTGCGCGCAATCATCCATCACCTCCTGCGGGGCGATGAGCATCGAACCCAGCAAACCCTGCTCCGCCTCCAGGCTGTGCGGTAGCGCCCTGTGAATATCCGGTGAAGAACCCTGTGAATAACTCCCGTTGGTCCCAGGGTTCTTCCCTCTCGCCGACCCCGTGGACTCCCGGGGTTTCTCAGTGCCGCTCGCGGCAACCTGAGAGGTGGCGGGCATGGTAGATAGCGGTTAACTCTTCTTCTTGGCGGCGTACTTCGACGCGCCTTTCTTGTCGTCCGCGACGGGGGCGGCCGCCGGTTCGGCGGGCGCGGCCTGTTCGTTGGCGGACTTAACCGCCACCTTCAAGGTCGCGGTCACATCGGTGTAAAGCTTGACGGGAACCTCGTGCATCCCGGTTTCCTTGATCGGACGCTCCAACTGGATGGCGTGGCGTTCGATGTTGGCGTTGGGCAGTTCCTTTTTGAGCGCGTCTTCGAGGTCCTTGACCGTGATCGAGCCGAACGCCTTGCCTTGCGCGCCGGTTTCGAGCGTCAGATTGAGCGTCAATTTATTGATCTTGCGGGCCAGTTCGTCGGCGGCGTTGCGTTCCTCGCCTTCGCGCTGGGCGCGTTTGGCCTTGAGCTGGTTGATGCGCTTGAGCGTGACGGGCGTCACCTCGTAGGCCTTGCCGGTGGGCAAAAGGAAATTGCGGGCGTAACCGCGCTTGACCTTGACGATATCCGCTTCGGCGCCGAGGCCACGGATATTTTCGGTGAGGATGACTTCGGAAGTAGGCATGGAACTGACGGTTAAAACGGTGAACGCGCCTCACGGCGAGGTACGAGGGTATGGTTTAGCGCGTTCCGGCCGGAATGTCAACAAGGCGAGGGCCAACTTTCCTTCAATGACTGACGGCCTCGGGGTTCGTGCCGACCATCACCAGCGAGAAGCGGCGGCGTTCCTCGTCCGTGCGCGGCTCGAAATCCTTCCAGGTAAATTGGAGGTGGGTGGGTGAAACGATTTTCCACACTTTTTTGTCGGGCGCGGTGAACGGGCCGGTGTCGAAAATCTGCTTTTTCTTGCCGCCGGTTTTCCACGCGATGTCGTCAACCGTCCAGCCGTCGAGGGTGATGTCGGCGTCGAGTTGGCCGATGGTGCCGCGCCAGTTCGCGCCGGTGGCCGTGATGTACTCGAACATCAGGATGCTGCCGACCATCTCGCCGTTGTCCACCTTGTAATCGCGCTCGATGACCACGTCCTTGTCCGGCGGGAACTCCACCCACATCGTGTACCACGCCATCAGTTCGCCGTCCTTGGGCGTGCCGGGTTTCCAGCCCACGTCGTCGTCGGTTTGCACGAAGCCGTAGTCCAGCTTGGACTCGACTTCCTTGCCGTCCACGAACGTATGCATATCCTTGAGCGGACCGGAGACGTTCTCGTGCGGCTGCCAGGGGGCTTCGCCTTGCGGGTCGCGCCGGGCGGCTTCCTTGTACGCCGCGCCGATGTCCGGGAAACCGACGAGTTGGCGGGCGGGTTCCTTCGGCTTGTAGGAGCGGAAGACGAACCGCGCCTTCACTTCCGAGGTCTCGCGGCCGAATTTTACCGTGATCTGTTCGCTCTCCATGCGGATGATGCTCTCGTCGCCCTTCGTCGCGCCACGCGGCTCGGGGCCGTAAGCGCCCTCGTTCATGGCGGAATCGTCGGCACGCGAGAGACCGGCAGCCGCGAGCGTGAGCGTGGCGGCGAGGACGAGGGGAGAAAACTTCATCGGATCGATGGGGCCGGAGGTCGTTGCTTACTTGGTCATTTCCACGAGGTCCTGCAACTCTTTGGAACGATGGTTATTGATGTCCGTGATGTGGCTTTCCTTTTCGGTGTTACTGGTCCCGACTCCGGAGATTTGCAACAGCGCGGTCTCCGCGTCACGGAAGGCGACCCAGGCGCGCTGGGATTCGCGCAGTTTGGCCTTGGCATCGGCGTCCGGCATGGCGGCCAAGGCTTTCTGGTAAACGCGGTTCAAGGCAAGGTCCGACTGGCGCATTTCTTCCGAAGCGGCCCGGTCCGCGCGAAGCGAAGGGACGAAGGTGCCGCCGCAAAACAGCACGAGGATGAGCGCGGAACGAAGCAAGAGATTCATGGCGAATGAGCGTGGAGGATTCCGGGCGGCGGAGCAAACTTGTTCGCAAGAATCTGGCGCAGAGGAGCACGTCGGCGGTTCAACGCCATTCGTGCTTGGGATATTTGCGCTGGAGTTCCAGCTTGTGCTTCGGGTAACTCTCTCTCCAGAAATTCGCCAGGTCTTGCGTGACCTGAATCGGGCGCTGATTCGGCGCGAGCACCTGGATGACGACCGGCACGCGTCCGGCCGCGACTTTCACGCTGCCGGTCACGTCGTAGAGTTCCTGGATGCGCGCGGCCAACACGGGGGATGCACCGTCACCCGGTTCCGGGTAGGTCAGCTTCACCTTGCGCGGGCCGCGTGTGGTATTTAACTCGATGCGCTCGGGCGCGTAGTCCTCCACCCACGCCTGCTGCTGCGGTGAAAGCCACGCACGCACCGCCGGCCAGACGGCGCGCTCCTTGATCGCCTTGTACGTTGTCGCGCCGTAGCAGAGTTGCTCGATCAACGCGCGGCGGTCGTCGGCACCGATGGCGGGTAACCCGAGTTCGGGCATCCAGCGGGCGAGGGCGTTGACGCGGGCGATCCATTGCTCGACGGCGGCGTCCCAATTCTTCAACGGGCAGCGCCCGGCGATGACTTCCTCGGCGAGGAGTGTCGCTGCCCCTTCCTTGGGTGGGTCCTCGGAAAGTTTTTCCTCCAGCGCGAGGTCGCGGAACCGCCGCTGCCGCCGGACCATCACGCGCCGGGCTGTGTCGTCGAAGAACACGTCCTCCGTCTCGCTGAAGTCGTCGGGAAACAACTCCTGCAACCACGATTCCTCGACGGCGGTGGCCAGGGTCAAGAGGGTGTTGAGTTCGTCGCCGCGTTGCTGCACCTCGCGCACCTCGGCCGCAACGAGGAGACGCGCCTTGCCCACGGCGCTTTCGCGCGCCAGGACACCGCGCCGGTTGCCGACGAGCTGGCAGCGCAGCGTCCCTTCATCCAAACGCCGCGCGAGCTGGTCGGAGAATCCCACGAGCACGCAGCGCCGGATGTCGTCGGAGCGGTCGCGCCCGTGGTCCTTTTGCGCGTCGTCGTTGCCTCCGTGCTTGCGCTCGATGTCGAGGAACTGCGCGAAAAGTTCGCCCGCCTGCCGCGCGCCTTGCGCGTGGATGCCCAGACGCCGGCAGCGGCCGGGATCGAAACGGCTGTTCTCGGCATAGCGAAACGCGCGCATCAACAGGAAAAAATCAGACTCGTGCTCGGCTCCGAGCAGGTCGTCGCGCTCCTCGTCCATCCGGCGACCCTCGCTGCGGGTGAATAAATTCCGCGCCTGGGTCAGCGCGGCGAGCAGCGCGACGGGACGCACGCAATCGCGTTCGCGCGCGGCGAGCAGCATCCGGGCGTAGCGCGGATGCACTGGAAACGCGAGCATCTGCCGGCCGACGGTGCTGATCTGACCCGTGGTGCGGTCAAGCGCGCCGAGATCGCGCAAAAGCGCATCCGCGCGGTCGAGCGCACGGCGTTCGGGCGGTTCCAGCCAGCGGAACGCGTGGATGTCCTCCACGCCGCTGGCCTTGAGCGTGAGGACGACTTCCGCGAGGTCAAGCCGGCGGACCTCGGGGGTTTCCTGCGCGGGCCGGTCGGCGTGTTCGGCCTCGGTCCACAAGCGCAAGCAATGGCCGGGCGCGGTACGTCCGGCGCGGCCCGCGCGCTGGTCGGCGGAGGCACGGCTGATTTTTTCGACGAGGAGCGTGTTGATCCCACGGTACGGGTCGAACCGGGCGATGCGCGCGATGCCGGCGTCGATGACGAGGCGCACGCCGTCGATAGTGAGCGAGGTCTCGGCGACGTTGGTGCTGACGACGACCTTGCGCCGGCCGGGATAACGCGCCACGGCGGCGTCCTGTTCGGCGGGCGGGAGTTCGCCGTGCAGCGGCAGCGCGAGCCATTGACCCAGGCGCGGGTGATGGCGAATCTCGTTGAGGGTGCGGCTGATCTCGTACGCGCCGGGCATGAAAATGAGCGCGTCGCCGTCGGGATGCGCGGCGGCGAGGCGGGCGAGTTCGTCGGCGGCGAGTTCCCATGCGGGGATGCCCTCGAACGACGCGGGGCGGGGGAGGTACTCGGTCGTGACGGGAAACGTGCGCCCGCCCGAGGTCAGCGTCTCGCAGGGGGCAAGATATTTTTCGAGAAGGCCCGTCTCCAGCGTGGCGGACATGACGACCAGTTGCAGGTCGGGACGCGTCGTTTCCTGAATGCCGAGCGCGCGGGCGAGCGTGATGTCGCCGTACAGGTGCCGCTCGTGGAATTCGTCGAAGAGGATCGCGTCGATGCCACCCAACGACGGGTCGCCGAGCATCTGGCGCAGAAGGATGCCCTCGGTGACGTACTCGATGCGAGTGCGCGCGCCGGTGACGTTATCGAGCCGGATGCGGTAGCCGACTTCCGCGCCGAGCGGGGTCGAGCGTTCGCGCGCGACGCGGGCGGCGAGCATCCGGGCGGGAAGGCGGCGCGGCTGGAGGACGACGACGCGCCCGCGTTCGCCGAGGAGTCCGGCGTCGAGGAGCATCTGCGGGACCTGCGTGGATTTGCCCGAACCCGTGGGGGCCTGGAGGATCAGGCGGCGGCTGCCGGACGGGTTGCGGAGCGAGGCGACCAGAGCGTCCGCTAACTCATAAATGGGCAGGCGGTCTTCGTCGGTGCGCATGTCATCAGAGTATCACGCCGGCGGGGCTCCTGTCATACGCAGCCTGGGCCGGACAGGGGCGGGAAGCGTCCTCATTGCGTCCGGTTCTGCGTGAAGGCGGAAGCCCGGACCTCATCCTCGCTGGCTTCGGTTTTGCGGCCGAGCAGACGCTCCGCGGCGGCGCGGGTCCGGTAGGCATCCACGGAACGCGAATCGAGCCGGAGCGCTTCGTTGACGGCCTGCAGGGCTTGCGGGTATTGCTTGAGGCCGATGTAGGCGATCCCGCTGCCGACGAGCGGGGCGGCGTTGCGCGGGGCGAGGCGGGCGGCCCGGCCATACGCCTCCAGCGCATTGTCATACTGGTGTGAATCGTTGCACGCACGGCCCAGGCCGCTGTAGGCGTCAGCGTAAGACGGATCGGCGCGGATCGCTTCCCGATACTCGGCCGCGGCGCGTTGGTAGTCCTTCAGACCGGCGTACGCCGCGGCGCGGTCGTAATAGGCATACGGCGAATCGGGAACGACGCGCACGGCGCGGTCCAGATCCAACAAGGCAAACTCGTACTTGCCCTGTGCGACCAGGGTTGCGCCGCGGCAGATCAGAGCGGCGAAATTGTCGGGTTCGAGCAGCAAAGCCTGGTCGCATTCCGTCAGAGCGGGTTCGAGCTGACCCTGCGCGTAGAGAACGTTGGCCCTGCCCAACCGGGCATTGGCCGAGAGTGAATCCAGTCGCAGGGCTTCGTCAAAATCCTGCAAAGCGCGGGCGCTTTCATTCGTGGTCGTGAACAGGAAACCCCGGCAAACGTAGGTTTCCACGCTCTTGGCATCGAGCTGCAAGGCCTCGTCGAAGCCGCGCCGGGCGTCGTCGTTTTTTCCCGCCTGGAAAAGGAGGTCCGCACGCCGGGTGAGAACCGTCAAACTCCCCGGGGCCAGCCGCAGCGCTTCATCGCAATCACGCACCGCACGGTCGAACGTCTTGAGCCGTGCGTTGGCATCCGCGTGGGCAACGAAAAC
Source organism: uncultured Verrucomicrobiota bacterium (assembly GCA_964658285.1). Taxonomy (GTDB): domain Bacteria; phylum Verrucomicrobiota; class Verrucomicrobiia; order Chthoniobacterales; family SZAS-18; genus CAHJWO01. The sequence continues at coordinate 5,454 of CAZZYS010000113.1, read as the reverse complement.
GCGCGGCGAGCCGCCACCGCCGGCGATCATGGCCTCATCGAAGTCCGCCAGCGCCGCGTCGTTGCGCCGCAGGCTGAGGTAGGCGCTCCCGCGCATCCTGTATTCGTCCGCGTCCTTGGGCTGGAAGTCGAGCGCGGCGACCTGGAACTCCGCCCGGGCATCCAGTGCGCGGCCGAGGATTTCGTAAGCAGCGGCACGGTAGAACATTTCGTGATGATCGGCGGGCATCAGTTGGATGGCGCGTCCAGCATCGGCCCGGGCCTCGGCGGTTCGACCGAGATTGTGATACGCCACGCCACGCTCCGACAGGGCTTCGAGGGAGAGGGGCCGGAGCGCGAGCGCCCGGGTGCAGGCTTCCGCCGCCCCGGTCCAGCGCAACGCGGCCATCTGCCTGCGGCCATCGTCCATGAACTGCGTGAAGAGGGCAGCGGCGTCCGGCGTTGCGGACGGAGTTGCCGCCGGGGCAGGCAGGGCCGGCTTGGGTGCGGGTGGCGGCGTCGCGGCGGCCGCGGGCGCGGGGGTTGGCGTGGTCGCCGTCCTCTCGTGCGGGGAAGCGAGCGTGATCCAGATGACGGCAGCGACCATCGCCAGGGCCGCCGTGGTCGCCACCGGACTCCAGCGGTGGCGTGCGGGTTCGGGCGGGGGAGAGACCACGACCGACGCCGCGCGGACGGCGCGGGGGGTCGGCGGGAGGTGGCGCATGGGCAGCCGGTTGGGTGGCGCGGGCGTCGTCTCGGGAGATGTTTCGATGGTGTGCGCGGCGGGCGGCGCCGGCGAGGACCCGGGATCGGGTTCGCTCAGGCAGGCATCGATCCCGGCGCGCAGATCGGCAGGCGTCTGGAAACGCTCTCCGGGTGCCTTCGCGAGCATCCGCCAGAGAAGCAGGCGCACGGGGTGCGGCACGTCGGCGGGCAACCGGTCCCAGGGCAGGTCGGCATGCAGGTGCGCGTTGAAGACCCTGGCCAGCGTGCCGTTGAAGGGCGGCTCGCCGGCAAGGGTGTGCCAGAGCGTGATCCCCAACGAGTAGATGTCCGAACGAATGTCGAGGGCGAGTTCCTCGCACTGCTCCGGGCTCGCGTACAGCGGGGTTCCCAGGAAACCGCTGCCGCTGAGCTTGAGAAGCGCGCCGTGTTCCTGCGCCAGCGTCTTGGCCAGGCCGAAATCGATGAGTTTGACCACCCTCGCGTCCTCGCCCGGTTCGTGGACGAGCATGATGTTCGACGGCTTGATGTCGCGGTGGACCACGTTGCGCGCGTGGGCTGCCATCAGCGCGCGGGTGACCTGCTGGGCCACGGACAGCGCCTCCCGCCAGGGCAACGGGCCGTCGCGCTCGATGATGCCGGCGAGCGTCTCGCCGTCGATGTACTCCATCGCATAGAAGAAACTGTCCGTGTCCTGCCCCAGATGGTAGATGCTGGCGACGTTGCGATGGCGCAGGCTGGCGGCGGCGCGGGCCTCGCGCACGAAGCGTTCACGGACCCGCTCCTCGCTGAAAAAGAGGCCGTGGATCACCTTCAGCGCGACAAACGAATGGAGGTTGTTGTCGATGGCCTTGTACGTGACGCCCATCGCGCCCCGGCCCAGTTCCCACAACGAGCCATCGTCGCGCCGGAGGACCCCGTAATGCTGGAAGTTTTCGGTTCTGCCCAGGGACATGGCGGCGCGCCCGGCGAGGGCGACGGATTTTGATTACCTGCCCGCCCCCGGGAAGGCAAGCGCGTAGTCATCCCGTTCGTGGAGCGAATGGGGACCCTTCCATTGCCTCTTCGTAGCAATCCTCCAGATTCCTGGCCTGCACGGCCGCGTCGAAATCTGCCGCCACGCTCCGCGCCGCCGCCGCGCCCATCGCGGTGAGTCGGGCCGGGTCCGACGCCATTTCCACCAACGCCCGGCCGAGCGCGGCGTGGTCGCCTTCGGGCACCAGCCAGCCGCTGACGCCGTGCACGACGGCCTCGGGGATGCCGCCGTGCGTCGTCGCAAAAACCGGCAGCCCGGTCGCCATCGCTTCGAGGAGAGAATTGGGGACGCCCTCCTGGTTGCCGTCGCGGCCGAGTTCGCTCGGATGCAGGAAAAGGTGCGCTGCGTAGAGCCGCCGGCGGAGGTCGTCCTGCGTCAGGAACCCCGGGAACTCGACGCGTTCGGTGACGCCGAGTTCGGCGGCGAGCTGGCGCAGGGCGGGTTCCAGCGGACCCTCACCGGCGAGCGTCAGCCGGGAATCGGGAAATGTGCGCACGAAATTGGCGAACGCCCGCAGCGTCGTCGGCAAGCCCTTCTTTTCGATCAGGCGGCACGCCTGGAACAACCGGAACTTCCCCGCCGCTTCCGCGCGCTCGGTGTACGGGAACTCTTCCAGAGGAATCCCGGTGCGGTTCAGACGGATTTTTTCAGGCGGACAACCGAGCCGGACGAGCGCATCGACCAACGAACGCGAGCGCGCGAGCACCAGCGTTGCCCGGTCGCAGACCTCCTGCACGGCGTCGTGGTAGGATTTCCGGTCCAGTTCGACCAGCACGTCCGCGCCGTGGAACGAAACAATCGCCGGAACACGCTGCCGGGGATCGCGCAGCAAGGGCAGGAGTTGCACCCCGACGTTGCCGAAAAAGACGTGGAGGAGGGCGCAGTCGCGCGACCTGATGGCGTCGAGCAACCGGTTTGATTCGGGTCGGCTCAAAAGCAGCGGTTGCCCGAGAATCTGCTTCTGCACGATGCGGCGCAGCCAACGCCAATCCCCGTGGGGAACTTCCACAACCTCAGCAAACGGAAACCGATCCGCGTTCTCACGTTTCTGCGTAAAAACCGTCAGCGAGAACCGCCGCACGGCACATAGCTGCCGGTAGATGTGCAGCATCTCCGGCTTGAGGAAAGTCGCGCAATAGCACGCGACCCTCGGACGACCAGCCACGGCAAGGCTAGAAATCGACCGCGAACAGCTTCAGCCCTTCCGGCCGCTGGAAAGCATCGTCGGGCTCGTGCCGCGTCACGTCGGTGCCGTCGCCGTACTGCTTCGGAGCGAAAGGATTAATCATCTGGAGCGGATTGCCAGACCGGGCGGCCCGGGCCACGCTGCCGTCGATGCGGGTGTTTCGCGGGGTCGTCCGAACGTCGTGCGATTGCGCCTCGATCTGGCGCAACCGGGCGTTCAAAGCGGCGTTGTTCCGCGTGGTGACCGTCGTGCGGCGGATGGTGGTGCGCGAGGTCGTGGCGGCGGTGTCCGACTGAGCTTCCGCTGCGGAAACCACAAACAGGCCGACGGCGACGGTGGTGAAAAGGGCGAGCTTTTTCATAAAGGTGAAACGAGCGATCCCGGCGTTGGATGTTTTAGCGACAGGCCGATGGCTTGTCACTGAGATTTCGCGCGGCGTGGTCTTCCGGGCCGTATGCGGGTTTGGAAAACCGTGCGAAGGCGCTCGTTTGCCCGCTGATCGGTCCGGCCCTAGGTTAAAAAACGCCCATGCCCCTGACCGTCGAACTCGAAGTGCTCAACGCACTGGGCCTGCACGCCCGGCCCGCGACGGAGTTCGTGCGTTGTGCGCTGCGGTACAAGACCACGACGATCCTCCTGCGCAAGGACGGGGCGGTCTACGCCGCGACCAGCATCCTCGAAGTGCTCATGGCGAACCTCGACCAGGGGGCGGTTTTCACGCTGGAAGCCGATGGCCCGGACGCGCAGGACGCTTTGCACGAACTGTCCGCGCTGCTGGCCCGCTTCCGTGACGAGGAAGAGGCAGGCTGACGGGTCTCAATTTTGTACCATTGTGGACTACCTCGCTCAAGCCCGACGCGTCATCGACCTGGAGATGGGCGAATTGCGCCGTCTCCATGACCGTCTCGACGGTCCGGCGTTCGAGCGGGCCATCGGCTTGCTCCTGCACTCCTTGGAAAACCGGGGCAAAATCGTCGTCGTCGGCGTCGGTAAAAGCGGCCACATCGGGGAAAAGATCGCCGCCACGCTGACCAGCACCGGTTCGACCGCCGTGGTGCTCAACAGCCTCAATGCCCTCCACGGCGACCTCGGGGTCGTCGCCGACGGGGATGCAGTCCTCGCCCTGAGCGCCAGCGGCGAGACCGACGAACTCATTGATCTCCTGCCCGCATTGTTGCGGTTCGACATTTCGCTTATTGCCCTGACCGGCCGCGCCGACAGCACACTCGCCCTCGCCAGCAACGCCTGGCTGGACGTGAGTGTCACTCAGGAAGCGTGCCCGCTGAATCTCGCGCCGACCTCCAGCACGACGGTCATGCTGGCTCTCGGTGACGCGCTGGCGATGGTGCTGCTGGAAGCCCGTGGCTTCGACAAGGACGATTTCGCCCGGTTCCACCCCGGCGGGCAACTTGGACGCAGCCTGTTGCTGAAGGCCCGTCAGGTCATGCGTCCGCGCGAGAAAATGGCGCTCGTCTCGCCGGACCAGACGGTCGGCGCGGTGCTGGCGGCGATTGCCCAGGCGCGGGCGGGCGCGGCGGTGGTGGTGGACGAGGACGGGCGGTTGGCGGGGATCTTCACCCACGGCGACTTCGCCCGGCACTTCCAGCGCGGACCGGGCGACCTCGGCGCGCGGCCGGTGGGCGATTACATGACCCGGCAGCCCATCACCATCGACGGCGAACGCCTCGCCGTCGAAATCCTCCAGTTGCTCGAACACTCGCGCATCGACGACCTCGTGGTGATCGACGCCGACCGCCGGCCTATCGGAATGGTGGACACACAGGACTTGACGCGGCTCAAATTGCTGTGAGTTTCGTTTCCCCCGCCTTCCATCCTCATTTTTCATTTTTTCCCCTCATGGCAGCCGCAAACGATCTCCGCAAAGGCCAGGCGATTCGCTACAACAGCGACATCTACATCGTGCTGGAAGTCACCCACCGCACCCCGGGCAACCTGCGCGCGTTCGTCCAGGCGATCATCCGTTCCATCAAGACGGGCAAGAGCAGCGACGTGCGCTTCTCGTCCACGGAAAAAGTCGAGTTGGTCGAGGTGAACCGCGAGACGCTGGAGTTTTCATACAAGGACAAGGACGAGTACCATTTCATGGACCCGAAGACCTACGAGGACACGGTGCTCAGCGAGGCCCTCGTCGGTGACGGCAAGGATTACCTCACCGAAAATCTCGAAGTGCAGGTCCTCTACGCCGAAGGCAAGGCGGTGGAGATCGAGATGCCCAGTTCCGTGATCTTGAAGGTGGTCCAGTCCGCCGATGGCGTGCGCGGCGACAGCGCCAACAACGTGCAGAAGCCCGCCACGCTGGAAACGGGCAAGATCGTGCAGGTACCGCTGTTCATCAAAGAAGGCGAGAAGGTCAAAATCTCGACGGCGAACGGCGCGTACATGGGCCGGGCGTAGTTTTTTTGAGGTCCTGACCCCGGTTTGCGTGTTGGTTGAAAGACTTCTGGTCGGTGGATGGCGCTCTCCGAGCGGCATTGGTTCCGTGCGCGGCGACAGCCGCCTGAAATAGTGAG
>CAZZYS010000112.1:0-13190 GCA_964658285.1 uncultured Verrucomicrobiota bacterium | reverse complement strand
CGAGCGCGGCCTGCGCGGCGGCGAGCGCGCCTTTGTCGGTGTCCACCTGCGACTTGGCGATGGCCTGCTTGTCGTTGTTGAAAAGCCGGCTGCTGCGGTTGAAATCCACGCCAGCGGTCTCGGCCTGCGACTGCGCGCGCTCCACCTGCGCTTGGGCCTGCTGGACCTGCGCGTCCATCTGCGTGACCTGCGCCTGTGATTGTGCGACCGCCGCGTTCGCCTTGGCTTCCTCCGCATGAGACTGCGCGAGCATGGCTTGGGCGCGGTGCAGGGCGATCTCGTACTCCAACGGATCGATCCGTGCGAGGGTCTGACCGGCTTTGACGGTCTGGTTGTCGTCCACGAGCACCTCGGTGACGGCTCCCGACACGCGCAGGCTGACCTGATGGACATGGCCGTTGACGTAGGCGTCGTCCGTTTCCTCGTAGTTGAACGCGTGCCAGATGAACCGCCCGGTCCACCACAATGCGCCCGCGGCGACGATGAGCGTGACCAGCCAGAACACCGGCCCGCGCCGCTTTTTCGCCGGCGGCGTCGGCGCGGCGTTCCCGGATACCGGTGCGGGAGCGGTGTCAGGGATGGGTCGGTCGGTGCGCCCGGCGGGCGGCGGCGCTTCCGCGACAGCGGTGCGGGCTGATTCGTTGGACATAAAATGGGTTAGTGTGCGGACGCCGCGGCCTCGCTGGCGGCTTTGTTCGGACGGCCGCCGAGCAGGAAGAGCAGCGGCAGCGACAGCACGAACGCCACGACGACGTAGGAGAAAATGTCCGAGTACGCGATGAGCGCCGAGTTGCCATCCACGATCCGGTCGATGGCGCCCATCGCGCGGCGCTGGCCTTCGGCGAGGTCGCCGTTGTTCGCCGCGAAACCCGCTGTCATCGCGTGCAGGCGGTCGAGCACAGGCTGGCGGTAGAGCGTGACGTGGCTGACCAGCACGGCGCGGTGCGCGGCCATGCGGCGCGTGACCATCGTGGTGATGAGCGCGATGCCGATGGAACTGCCCATCTGCCGGCTCAGGCTGTAAATGCCCGAGCCGGCAGCGATCTCGTTCTTGGGCAGTGGACCGAGAGTGGCAAGGCTCAGCGGCATGAACATCATCACCGAGCCGACCGCGCGCAGGATCAGCGGCCAGAAAATCGTCTGTGCGCCCGTGTCGGGGTTCAGCCCCATGAGCAGCGCGCCGGTGGCGGCGGTCATCATCGCGCCGACCGCGATCATCGCGCGGGGATCGTACTTCGAGAGAAACCGTCCGTAGGCGATCATCGTGAACGCCGACGCCACGGCCCCGGGCACCTGGAGGACCCCACTCTGGGTCGGAGTGTAATGCAGGTATTCCTGCACGAACACCGGGATGGCGAACATGATGCCGTAGATGCCCATGCCGAGGATACCCGAGTACAGGCTGCCGCCGATCATCGAGCGGTGCCGCAGCACCCGCAGGTCCACGGCGGGCTTGGCCACGCGCAGTTCCCACCAGATGAACAACCCCACGCCCAGGAACGCCAGCAGGGCCATCACCCGGATAAAATCCGAGCCGAACCAGTCATCTTGCTGACCCTCTTCCAGGAACGTCTGGAAGGAAGCCAGCCCGACCGCGAGCAGGCCGATCCCCGTCCAATCGACGCTGCCGGTACGGTCCAGTTTTTCAGACTCGTCAGCAGGGAAAAACGTCGTGCACATCAACACGGCCAGGATGCCGAACGGGACATTGATGAAGAAAATCCAGCGCCAGCCCATCTGGTCGGTCAACCAGCCGCCGAGCACCGGACCCAGAGCCGGGCCAGCGATGACTCCCAACCCGAAAATGGCCTGTGCCGCGCCGCGTTCGGCCGGCGCGAAGGATTCAAACACAACCGACTGCGCCTTGGCCAGGAGTCCTCCGCCCGCGAGACCCTGCAACACGCGTGCAGCGATGAGGAACCCGAGATTGGGTGCTAGGCCGCAGAGCACGCTGGAAACGGTGAAGCCCACCAGCGAAAACACGAAATAATTCTTGCGCCCGAAGCGGTCGCCCAGCCACGCGGAAAGCGGGATGATGACGACGTTGGCACAGGCATACGCGGTGGACACCCAACCCGCCTCCGAGAGCGTCGCGCCGAGGTTGCCGCGGATGTCGGGCAGGGCGACGTTGGTGATGCTGGTGTCGATGACTTCCAGGATCGCACCGAGCGAGGCCGAGAGCGTGATGATCCACTTGAGCGTGCCGCGCTGGAGCAAACGCGCGGCCAGCGGGCCGAGCAGCCGGGCGTCGGAGCCGTAGAGCGGATGAGAAACGGCGGCCATGTCAGTTTTCGATTCCACGGACGAACACGTCCACGCAGGTTTCGAGGTAACGGGCGGCCGGGTACTTCGGACAGTACGGCGAGGACCGGCGGAAGACTTCGGTGAAGATCATGCTGCTGAACACGTCGGCGGCCACGAGCGGCTCGATGCCGCGCCGGATCAAACCCGCTGCCTGCGCCGACGTGATGGCGGCGAGGAGTTCGGCCTTGAGCGGCAGGAAAACGCCCTTGAACACGAGCATCTCGTGTTCGCGGTGGCGGTGGATTTCGCCGATGAGCGTGCGCAGGAGCGGGAGGTTGGTTTCGAGCAATTCATGGTAACGCCGGGCGTAGCGGCGCAAGGAGGCGCGCAGATCAATGGCGTCGTCGGTGGGCGTGTGGGCGGCGAGCGTTTCCGCCTGTCGGTCAAAGGTGCGTTGCACGACCTCCGACAACAGTTTTTCCTTGGTCTGAAAATGACGAAAGAGGGTGACTTCGTTCACTTCCGCCTCCCGGGCGATTTCACGGGTGGTGGCCCCCTCCAAGCCGCTCCGGGCGAACACGCGCGCGGCAGCGTCGAGCAGACGCTGGCGAGTTCCCACAGGTTTATTGGTCTTGGAGATAGCTCCTTTCATGCAAGCAACCACTTGCATACATTATCACGGAAGTAGTCGCAACTTAAAATTGGCGGATTCGACACGCGCCGTGTGGCGCTGTGTCATTGTTTGTTCGGCTACGAGGAAGTAATCGGACACACGGGCACGCGAGGTATCCGCACAACGCTATAATCCAGTTACGGTGAAACGGGCCGCCCGCGCAGGTCCAAAATTTGTCGGAGCAAAAGTCGGCGATGAATGGTAGGAGCAATCTTGCCGGTTCGCTTCATCTTCGCCGTCATACTATGCGCCTGACCCAATTTCGTCCTGCCACTATGCTGGTTGCCGTGTTTGCCCTCGGTGCGGTTTCGTGCGACCGGCCAGACCGGACACTCAGCGCGCAAACCGATGCTGTAGCTCCGTCCATCCATGCCAGCGCACCCATCGCCTCACGCGATCTCGCCCGGTTGGCAGTCTCGGGGGTAGACTCGCTCGTCGATGGAAAGACCCCTTCAGCAACGACACAGAATTTTTTCGTCGCCTACAACAACACGACCCACGCTTACGCGCGGAACCCGGATTGCTTTGCCGCACGGATTGATACGACCTGCATCTCGGTGGCGAATTCTGCCAACGCGGATGGCACCGGTGGCAACCGCGGCTGCGTGACGATGGTGACCCCATTGCACGGCGTGACCAACCACCACTTCGGCCAACCGTACCAGGTGGGAGTAGTCCATTATTTCGTGGATCGTTCGAGCGCCGTACACGCACGCACGGTCGTCAAAGCCGAGCAGGTCGGTGCGACGGACATCGAGGTAGTGACGTTCGACGCACCCTTACCGGCTTCGGTCAAGCCAGCACAACTCTTTCCCGCTGGCGCCATCGCCCGCCTGCTGCCTGCTGGCACGCCGTTGTTGGCTACCAACCAGCAGAAACAGGCGATCATCACGGAACTGGCGGGAATGGTGGGGCCCGAGATCGTGGTCCGGCCAGCCCTCGCGTCGGGCCGCCGTTCGTGGACGGCTTCTCCGCCGGCCGTGTTGGGCGATAGCGACTCGCCGACATTTGCGCTACTGGAGCGGCGGCCACTGCTTCTCTTCACTTATCACACAAATGTATCAGGACCAGCTTTCTCGGAGAATCTTGCCGGAATCAAAGCGCTGCTGAGCGGTGGGTATTCGCTCGACATCGCGTTGATCGAGTAGGAATTATCCATCCCAGAGTAACAGCCACGATCTATCCGGTCGTTCATTTCCCGTGGCCGTGACACGGACTCACCACTGAATGGACTGGATAAATCCACGTGACATCTTCGCGTTTGACGACCATTGACCCATAACTGGGATTGAGCGCCTCGAACCGAAATTGTTCTGGCTGCCGGCCCCGGAAGCTCACGGTTTTGAACGTCACGGACTCGTCGTGGATTTTCGCAACGGCCAGACCGTTATTCTTGGGCGGGAAACTCGGCATGCAGATCGCCAGGTTGCCCGGCGGATACTTTGGCAGCATGGAATCACCCACCACGCGCAATGCAAACGCGTTCGGGTCCGGACACAAGCAGTCAACCCACTCGATCCAATCTAGGGGCATTTCTTCATAGCGTGTGAACCGTCCCGCCTGCACCCACGAGACGACCGGGACGCGTCGCGTGATCGCCGGGGCGGTGAAGAATGATAGTCCACGCACCAATTCTTCAAATCTCGCCAGCAACGGGGCTGTTGGCGCGTGCACACCGCGCTCGATCATGTACAGGTAATTGTCGCTGACGCCGAGCAGTCGCGACGCCGCGTCGAGGTCAAATCCGTTCCCGTCGCGCCAGGCGCGCAAACGTTGGCCGAACCCGTGAACTTCTTTCGTTGCAAGATAGTATGCCATGATTGGGTTGAGTTACTTGTTCACGATCTTCAGCACCGAATGAACCGGAAAGACCCAAGCGACAGTACCGGCTTGCACTTCAAAGGGCGGGTAAACGGGATTGTAGCTGGAAAACCTCACGGTGTCACCTGTCCGGCTATAAATCTTGAACACCACGCCCTCGTCCTTGAGACGTGCGATGACCGTATCATGCTGCCGGACCGTCCTGGAAGGCTCCAGGAAAGCCACGTCGCCGTCGTGATAACGCGGCTCCATCGAGTCGCCCGCGATGCTCACCGCGAACGCTTTTGGGTCAGTGACACTCGTATGTACTCTTTTTTGCCAACTGACCGGCAGTTCATCGTAATCGACCGCCTGGCCCGCTTGCGCCCAAGAGACGAGCGGTACCAGTCGCAGGGGAACGATTTCCACCCCTTCGGGCAGAACGGTTTTGGCGGGTGAAAAATCTTTACCCAACATTGGGTGCAGCCTTTCCGGATGTTCCGCGATGAGGCGAAAACGGGCTTGCAGTTTGGCCGAGGCAGGCCCGCCGTTTTCCACCTGAGAAAGATAGCTGCGCGTGATGTCGAGTCGTTCCGCGAGGATGGCCTGCGAAGCCCCCTGTTCTTCACGCCACCGCCTTACTTTGTCACCAAAAGTGTCAACTTTATGTCGAGTTTTTGTTGACATTGTGTTCAAAATAGTGGAAAAGGTTCACGAACATGATTTGCTTTCCCGCAATATCGCTCAGTAGTCAACATCGAATTGCCAGCCACGTTCAGTGCTGCCTGGGTGTCTTCGCTTGTCCGTGGACTCATTGATGGCCGATCACTGGATCACTAAACTCTCCTCCCAAGCGAGTTGCCATACTGAAAAGAAAGCTGCCAGCATCATGAAAAACCCGATTTCTACCGCCAAAGTCCTGCGCGTCTACTACACGCGGCCCGTCACCGGCGCATGCGGCTGCTGCGGGGTAAATGCCCGCATGGGCGTGGTCGATCTCGACCGGCAGCGCCCGGTTTGCCAGGCCTGCGTACCCTCCAGTGTACAAGCGGCCGAAGCATTGCGCGCGGCCGGGCTCGTTCCACCAGACAACGCGCTCATCGAACTGAACCCATAAACAACCTCTCCCCTTCCGCGACCTCTCTGCAAAACCTTTCCGACCAAAAGCCCTATGTCTACCCAAGTCCCGAAACTACCATCGACCTCCGCCTCGCAACCGCCCACGCTCTCCGGGGCATTCGACCTTTTGCCTACGGGCGATGGTAGTTTTCGCGCCGTGCCGCAGAAGCCGCTCGTCATGGCGAGCATCACCCAGGCCGCGCGTACCACGGGCATTTCGCGTGATACGATTTACCGCCTGTACAAGGCGGGTTTCGTCGCGGGCGACCAGCCCAGCCCGAAGAAAATCCGCATCGACATGACCAGCCTGCAAACCCATCGCAGGGAAAGTCTCCGGGAAGGCTACTGGACCCCCGAACGCCGCACCCGTTATCTGACCGGAATCGCCGATGATTCCACGCAAAGATAACGCAGCAACCGCACGCCGTGCCGGTATGTTAGACGCTTCGGAAATCAGTGGTTAGCTGGAGGCGTGAACCCGCTCCATCGTTCCGCTCCTCGCTCCGGCCCTACTCACCGGAGGGTCACCATCCTCTTCCTGCAATTCGCGGCTCTCGCCGTGCTCCTCTTGCCCACCGGTGGGTGTTCTTCGACCAGCCAGAGCAGGGTCGCGTCGGCCACGAAAATCCTGTCCCAGGACGCCACCTCCGCCGCCGGCCAGAAGCTCCTCGCCGACGTGACCAGCGCCGCGCTCGACGCCGGGCTCGACCTCGCGGCGGGCAACGACGTGGGCGCGGCCCTCGCCGGTATCCAGGGAGCCGCCAGCGCCGTGCGGGATTACGAGGGTCTGCCCGTTGCCCCGTCGAGCGCGACCATCGCTGGCGCCGCCGCCGCCGGTGCCGGCGTCTCCCACGTCGCCGCCGTGCTCGCCCCGAGTGTGGAAACGCTCGTCGAGAACGCGCAAAAAACCGCCGCCCGGCAAAAGATCAACGTCACCACCGACGACATCATCGAGGCCCTCGCCCGCGGCTTCGACGCCGTTGCCAACGCGAAGTTCATCCCCTCCACCTCCCGCTGATCGTCCACGCCGCCGACCCCTTGCCACTGCCACCTTTCCATGACTGACTCCGCCTCCATTTCCATCGCCACCACGCCGGCCGCGTCCGCCGTCGAGAGGTTCGACGGGATGCTCCAAACCCCGCAGGCGCAAGCGATCCTCGCCGCCGCCGAACAGCGCGCGGCCGAGTTGATCGACGACCTCCCCGCCGCAAGCAAGATCGGCACGCCCGGTTGGCGCACGAGCGAGTTCTGGTGCCTGGTCGTGTTTTTCCTGCTCTCGCTGTTCACGATGCTCGCGGGCGTGCTGCCGCCCAAATGGGCGCTCGCCTGCCAGACGGTCAGCGTCGGCCTCTACCAGATCAGCCGCGGCCTCACCAAGCACGGCACCGGCAACTAAAACCCGGACCGACTCCGAAGCGGGTCACCGGGACGCGGAGGCCCGCGGAGAGGAAGCCAAGAAACCACGGAGAACAACCGCAAAGACACTGACCAGCCACATCGGCGTCACCTTCTTTCGCTCCTTCTTCGCTTTCCTCTCCGTGGCCCTCCGCGCCCCGGAGTTCCACCCCGGGAGTCTCTCCACGTCCACCTATCGAACCGCCCATGAACATCCTGCCTCCCCACCGCCCCGAGGAACTCGCCGCCGTCACCGCCCAACTCCTTGCCCACGCCGGGGTCACCGGTCCGGTGGCGCTCCTGGGTGAACGCGGATATTTCCGCGACTCGATGGGCGTGCCCGGCCAGAACGACCGCGGCATCTACGACGACGCCATCACGCTGTACTCGCCCAGCGTGCACGCCTGCTTCAACGCGAACACCGACCCATCCGTGTCCCGGCCCGGCATGGCCGTGCTCAAGCCCGGCCTGTGGCACTACCAGCTCGGCATCCATCACTTGAGCAAGCCGCCGCAGTTTCGTTATCCGGCCCTCGTGCAGGCCGCGCCCGTCGCCGTGCACCGCGACGGCGGGGGCGACGACACGGGATTCTTCGGCATCAACATCCACCACGGCGGTTACGGCACGACGAGTTCGGTCGGCTGCCAGACGATCTATCCGGGGCAGTGGGAATCGTTCTACGCGCTGACCAAAGCCGAGCTGACGCGGCACGGCCAGGTCGTCATCCCCTATCTGCTGATCGAGCGCGAGGGTTGAAACGAGAGCCGCCCCCACCGGATGATGACCTCCTGCTTTCACGCCTTGCTCGCCGAGGCGGCGGCGGGCGAACTGCCCGAGCCGAAAAGCTACGCCGCCCTCGGTTGGATCGTGCTGTCGCTGGCGGCGCTCGCGGTGTCGCTCAACCAGGGATTTACCCTCTGGAAAAACCTGCGGCCCCGGCCCGAACGCGGCGGCAACGTCGGCCGCGTGGAACTCGAAGAAAAGGTCGAAGGCGTCGAGGAAAAGCTCAACGCCGCCAAGAAGGATTTGCAAAACCAGATCACCGAAGCGCGCACCTACGCCCACGACAAAATCCACGATCTGACGGGTGATTTCGCCGGGTTTCGCGGGCTGAACGAAGCCCGCAGCGAAGGGGTGCAAAACCGCATCAACGCCCTCATGGAACTCGTCTACCACATGCGCGGGCAATTTGACCACGTGCTGGCCGAACAGCGCGCGAGCACCGCCGCCACGCAGCGTGCGGCCACCGCCGCGGAAGCCGCAGTTCACCTCCTCACGGATCACCACGCGGCAAGTGCCGAGTGAAGAAAATGCAGAAGTTAGAATGCAGAATGCAGAAGTCCGGAAAAAACAGAAAATCCCTTCTCCGTTTTCTCGCCTTGCTGATTACCCGGCGCGGCAGACCTCTTCTTTCCTGCAATCGGTGCCACTTCTGCATTCTGCATTCTGACTTCTGCATTTTCTTCCCATGACCAACGAACCCGAACGCGCCCTGCTCCAGAGCCTGTCCGATTCCGCGCCGTACCTGGTGCCCGAATACACGCTTTTCACCGAGACGTGCAACCGCCTGACCCGCACCCTGACCTACGACGCGTTCCGCGACCTCCTGCACAAGGCCAAGGACAAACGCCGCGTGGACAGCCAATCCTCCGAGGACGGCCTGCGCTGGGGCATCACGCCCGACGGCCTGTTCCGCCTGCGCCAGATGCCCTGAGTCCGTTCCCCGTTCCGATTTATGCGACGTTCCGCGTTGAAGCCGATTTTGTTCGACCTGCCCCCCGCGCAACGCGAGGCCCTGGCGGGGTGGATGCTCGACGAGGGACTCTCGTACCGCGATGCGGCGGCGCGGCTGAAGGAGGAGTTTGGCGTCGTGGTCAGCTTCCAGAAATTCGCCCGTTTCTGGCACGAGGTCTGTGTGCCGCGCAAGCTGCAACGCTCGTCGGCCGCGGCCACCAGCGTGCAGACCCTGGCGGATTCTTTGGGCGTCGATTGGCAGCAGGCCAACGCACAACTCATCGGCCAGAAAATCTTCGAGATGCTTGCCAACCCGGACACCGACGTGAAGACCGTTTGCGCGCTCGGCGGCGTGCTCGAAAAAGTCAAAACCCGCGCCCTGCACGAAAACGCGCTCAAAGCACGGTTGGCCGCCGAGAAGCGGCGTTCCAGGCAGCGGGAGAGCCAGCTTGCGCTCGCCCGCGAGAAGTTCGAGTTCGACGCCGTCGAGGCCGTGCTCAAGCAGGCGGGCAAGGTCAAGACGATCTCCGCCGACCGCACGTTGTCTTCCGACGAAAAACGCGAGCAGATGCGCCGCCTGCTTTTCCCACAGGCGTTCGCGGAGCCGCCGACATGAAAACGAGTGCCAGTGGCATGGTCCACCGCGCCGCAGGCGCTCGTCCCAAGGTCCTGATGGCTCTCCGAGCCGTCCCCAGATTGGCTTGGATGACCAACGTGCGCACGGAGCGCCTCGCCGGAGAAATTAGGGATTGGCTCGGAGAGCCATCCCTACCTTGCAGGACGAGCGCCTGCGGCGCGGCGACCACTCCACCGTTCTGCCATCTGGTGTCGCAATTTCTTGCTTTTCCTTCGCAGCCCTGGCGCGAGGCATTTCCGTCCAACCATGAAAACCACCGCCGGCCTGCATTTCCGCCGCTACCAGCTCGCGTCGTTCGTGGACCACTCCACGAAGACGGTCATTGAGCATTGGAGCCGCCAGATCGGCAAAAGTTACACCTACGCCGCGTGGGCCGTGGACCGGCTCTTGCGCCATCCCGGGCGGCTCGTGACCGTGCTCTCGAACTCGCGCGACAACGGCGCGGAATTCGTCGCCAAGGTGCGCGAGGTCTGCGACCGCATGGGCGAGATCATCGAGGGTCTCGACCAGGACGACAACGCGGACGAACTCGACCGCAGCGCGTCGCTCAGCGAGGACGTGAAATATTCCAACATGCGCTTCGAGGTGCGCGTCACGGTCGGCGGCCAGACGGGCCGCATCAAGGTGCTCGCGGCCAACCCACGGACGGCCCGGGGATTCTCCGGCGACCTGATCTTAGACGAGTTTGCGTTCCACGAGGACGGCGCGGCGATCTGGGAAGCGGCGGAACCCATCATCTCGTCGAACCCGGAGTTCTTGTGCCGCATCCTGTCCACCGGCAACGGGCGGCGGAACATGTTCTACCAGCTCATCAGCGAACGCCGCATCCAGTACCGGCGCATCCGGCGCTCCGACGCGTGGGCCACGGGTGATCTGCACATCTACAGTCAGATCGACGGGCAGGAAATCACGCCCGACGAGGCGCGCGAACAGGCCAGCGACAAGCGCGCGTATGAGCAGAACTACGAGTGCGCCTTCGAGGACGAGAACGCCGCGTTGCTCACCCAGGAACTCATCTCGGCCGCCGAGCGCGCGGGGGTCGTCACCATCGACCGGCAGGATTGGACCCCGGCGAGTCTCGCGCGGATGGAACGCGCCACCGGCCGGCTGGAAGCCGGCGTGGACGTGGGCCGCACGCGCGATCTGACGGTGGTCACGGTGCTGGAGCATGACGGCGCGATGCGGGATTGCGTTGCGATGTTAGAAATCGAAAACATGCGCCTGCCCGAGCAGCAGCGGCGTCTCGACGCCGTGTGCCGGATGCCGGGTTTCGCGGCGATGGAGATCGACATGACGGGCGTGGGCACGGGATTGTTCGAGTACGCGCAGCGCGACAACGGGACCCGGGTGCGCGGCGTGCATTTCGCGTCCACCGAGCCGGTGACGACGCGCCTCCAGGCCGAGGGAAGGAAGGCTCCGACGGCGCGCGTGACCGAGATCATGGCGACGGACATGGTCGGGGTTTTCGAGGACCGGCGGATCACGATCCCGGCGGACACGCGGTTGCGCGACGATCTGCGCAAGCCCGAGAAGATCACGAGTCCCGGCGGGCGGGTGAGCATCGCGGCGGCGCGGGATGCGCGCGACCACGCGGACCGGTTCTGGAGCCTGGCGCTAGCGATCCGCGCGGGCAAACGGGTGGGTGGGGCGTTTGCGTATCAGGCCGTGGAGGCGGGTGTGGTTGGTGGCGGGCGGGCACTGCTGTGAGGGGACGGATGGGACGGATGGGACCATTGGGACCATTGGGACGGATGATGCTTATCAGTCCCAGTGGTCCTATTGGTCCCATTCTGGAAAGCTTTGCAACTTTGCGCGCGGCCGTGCATCATCGACCTCCGCCGCATGTCCACCGAAGGATTTATCCCGCCGCACGGAGGTTACGAGGACCTGCTCTCGTTCAAGAAGGCACGCGTGATCTATGATGGCACCGTGAAGTTTTGCGAGCGTTTCCTCAGGCGGGGCGACCGCACGGTCGACCAGATGGTGCAAGCGGCCCAGTCGGGCAAACAAAACATCCTGGAGGGCAGCCAGGCGTCCGGCACCTCCAAGGAAACCGAAATCAAACTCACGAACGTGGCCCGCGCGAGCCTCGAAGAACTGTTGGAAGACTACCGGGACTTTCTGCGGACACGTGGTTTCGCGGCCTGGGCAAAAGATTCGCGGGAAGCTCTGTTCGTCAGAAAACTCGGCACGCGCGAAGATGCTTCGAGCGAGTCGTTCAAGGGCTATTTCGAGACCCGCCCTCCGGAAGTCGTCGCCAACATCCAGGTCTGCCTGCTCCACCAAACGAACTACCTCCTCGACCGGCAGCTCCAGAGACTCGAAGCCGATTTCCTCAGAGAGGGTGGCCTGCGTGAGCGCATGACCCACGCCCGGCTAAGCGCGCGCGCTCGGAAACGATAGGTCCCATCCCCAAAAGACCACGCAGATAGCGCACCACCCGCCGGTCCGCTAGTCACCCCGGGAATCAGTGGTTTGCTGGTGGCGTGAACCCGCTCCAGACCAACGGCCACCGCCTGCCCGCGACAACCCGCCGTCCCGCCGTCACGAACGCGCCCGCCGCGCACGACCGCATTACCGCCGAACGCGTGGCCAGGTCGATCCGCACGCGCTTCGACCCGCTGCCCTCGTTGAACCCGCGTTTGCTGGCGCAGTATTTGCAGCAATTCGAGTTCGGCTACCTGGAACCGGCCGCGCGCACGTTCGACGCGATGGAACGACGCGACGACCGGCTGGCGTCCGTCGTCGGCAAGGCCAAGGGCGCGCTGGCCCGGTATGGTTTCGAGGTGCTCATTCCCGGCGGGTATCTCACCGTCGCGCAAAAGGCCGAGGCGCAACGGCACAAGGCCGCGCTGGAATGTTTTTACGGAAATTGCACGGCGACGAACGCGGTGCGCGAGGATGAAACCGGAGGGTTTTCGCTGCTCGTGCGCCAGATGGCCGATGCTATCGGCAAACGGTATTCCGTGCACGAGATCGTGTGGGAACCGGGCGATGGCGGGACGCTCACCGCGACCTTTCGCCACGCGCCGTTGTGGTTCTTCGAGGCGATCACCGGCAAGCTGAGGTTCAAACCGCAGGACGGCGTCGCGGAGGGCGTGCCGATGGACCCGGACGCGTGGCTGGTCACGGTCGGCGACGGGATCATGGAAGCGTGCGCGGTTTTGTGGATGTTCAAGCACCTGCCGCTGCGCGACTGGCTGGCGTACTCGGAAAAATTCGGGCTGCCGTACCTGCTCGGCAAGACGGGCGCGGCCTTCAACAGCGCCGAGTGGAACGCGATGGCGGCGGCGTTGCGCGGGTTCGGCAGCGACGGCGCGGCGGTGGTCGGCGGCGCGGACGACATCGTGCCCGTGCAGGCCGGCCTCGGCAGCCAGGACACACCCTACCAGGGGTTGGTGGAACGCAGCGACCGGGCGATGTCGATCCTGTGGCGCGGGGCCGATCTCGGCACGCAGTCGCACGGCACCTCGGGCGGCGGGCAGGGCGCGAGCCTCCAGGGCGACGAGACCGCCGCACTCGACGAGGATCGCGCCGCGTGGCTGACCGAAAGCCTGCGGCCGGTGTCGCGCACGGCGCTCCGATACC
>CAZZYS010000111.1:0-13217 GCA_964658285.1 uncultured Verrucomicrobiota bacterium | reverse complement strand
GCTCCAGCGGTAGGATTCGAACCTACGACCAGGCGATTAACAGTCGCCCGCTCTACCACTGAGCTACGCTGGATAAATATCTCTTGGCTGGTCGGCTCAACATTGCGAAGTGCCTCCCGTCAACGATTCGCCGGACACTGGCACTTCCCTTGTACGCGTGCAAGGGGAAACTCCTCGAGCGGTTCGCCTCTAAATAACCGCCGGATCGTTTCCCACAGCATAGCACAACGCTCAAGCGCGCCAGAAAAAATAGACCGTCGTCAGCACGCCCGTGACGATGACGAACCCGCGCACAAACACCGCCGGCAAACGCCGCGCCAGCCACGCGCCACCGTAGCCCCCGACCACCGCCCCGGCCATCATCGTGAGCGCCTCGGGCCAGAGCACGAACCCTTTTACGATGAACAACAGGACCGCCGCACCGTTGAACGCCACGCTCAGAAGTGTCTTGAAGGCGTTCATCGCGTGGATGTTGGTCATGTTCAACAGCGACAGCACGGCCAGCATCATGATCCCCGCCCCCGCCCCGTAGTACCCGCCGTAGACCGCGATGACGAACTGGAGCAACGACGTTTTGACGAGCGAGCGCACGTCGTGCTCGTTGCCGAGGGTAAGCTTGAGGCGCGCCGCCACCTGCCGGCCGTAGGCGAAGAGCACCGTGGCAAAGAGCGTCAGCCACGGCAGAAGCCGGTCAAAGGTCGCCGCCGGGGTGTGCAGCAAAATCCACGCGCCGACGATCCCGCCGAACACGCTGACGATAGCCAGCGTGACCGCCAGGCGGCGGCGCGCGGCGAGTTCGCGCCGGTACGCGCCAAAGCTCGCGAGCGTCCCCGGCCAGAGGGCCACGGTGCTCGTCGTGTTGGCATGGATCGTCGGCACGCCGCACCGGATCAGCGCTGGCAAGGTGAAAAAACTGCCACCCCCGGCGACCGAGTTAATGACCCCCGCCAAAAAACCCGCGCCCGCGATGAAAGCAGCCTGGCCGGCGTTCATGGCGTGACGACGCCCTCCCGGCGCCACAAGGCAGACCGGCGAATCGCAGGCGTCGAGAGAGGGCTCACCCGCCCTCTTTACGCGCATTTGCGGGTCGCCTCAACTCTCGTCCGGCCCTTGGCCCGTCAGATCATCGGCCCTCGTCTGGCTCGCCAGCGTCGCAGCGGCAGCGGGGACAGAGCAGTTGGACGCCTTCCAGGAACACGTCCTCGACCAGCGCCCCCGGATCGAGAATGAACCGGCGTTCGCAGGACTCGCAGTCAACGATGGGTGTCGGATAAGCCATGATGGTTCGTGCTTCGGATTCCCTGTGATCCGGGTCGCTCCCCACCTGTGGCGGCGGCGAACCGGGATCCACCGGCTGCCTGCGATGGTGGACAGAAGGACGCCTATCTGTCAAGCGCGCAGAGGGATGTGCCCGTTTGCTTGTCGGACCCCGCCCGGCTTGGTATGTTCCCGCGCTCGGTTATTTTTCTTCGATCCATGCCCACGCATTATCAGGGTTGTCCGTATGAGGTCCGTGCTCTCGATGCCTTCATCAAGTTGGTGCGGGCATCCGGTTCGGTGGTGGCGCGGACCAGCCGCCATCTGGCCACCGAGGGTTTGACCGTCGGTCAGTTCGGCATCCTCGAAACGCTGTGGCACCTCGGCCCGCTGCACCAGTGCGAGCTGGCGAGGAAACACCTCCAGAGCGGTGGCAACGTCACCATGATCGTCGACAACCTGGAAAAAGCCGGCCTCGTGCGGCGCGAACGCCTCAGCGCGGATCGCCGCTACGTCCGGGTGTGTCTCACACCCGCCGGCCACGCGCGCATCGCGGCGGTGTTCCCCTCGCACGTCCGGCAAATCCGCGAGCAGATGGACGCGCTCGACGCGGAGGAATTGGAGCAACTCGGCCGGTTGTGCCGCAAGCTCGGCCGCCACGCCGCCTCCGAAAGCGAGGCCGTGCCCGAACTCGCCGCGAAACGGTCCAATCCGTGAGGCGGACACCGCACGAACCATTCACGGCGGACAAGTTTTCGCCCTCCCCCTCATGAACAAAATCTTTGGCCCGTTCATCCGTGGCCGTGCGGCGGCGGGTCTGTTGCTGGTCCGTCTGGTGTTCGGCGTCGGCATCGTTCTCCACGGCTGGGATAAGGTGGTGAACGGCGGACCCTTCCATTGGGCCGACAGCATGGGGTCGTTGAGCGAGATTCCCCACCCTCTCCAGGCGTTGGCCACCTGCACGGAGATCGGTTCCGGGCTGGCGATGATCTTCGGGTTCCTGACCCCTCTGGCCATGCTGGGTCTGACGGTGACGATGGGCGTCGCGCTGTTCAAGGGACATCCGGGCGAACCCTACGTTTCCCTTGCACGGCCCTTCGGACCAACCTACGAACTCGTGGCGCACTACGGGATTCTCGCGCTCGGTTTGTTGTTGAGCGGGCCGGGCACGGTCTCGCTGGATTACCTGTTCTTCGGCAGGAAGCCCGCGGCCGGGATGGTCCCGGTGCCTTGAACCACCGATTGATCCGATGTCCGCCGGTACGCTGTTCGCGGGTTTGCTTTTCGGGGCCGTCGGGGCTGGCGTTTTCCTTTACGGACGCAAACAGCGGCAGGTGCTGCCGTTCCTGGTCGGCACGGCGCTGATGGTTTACCCGTATTTTTTCGATGACGTGTGGCTGCTCTACGGGATCGGCATCGTGCTGATCGCGGTGCTTTTCGTTTTCCGCGAATGACGCCTCGTCCCCGGACGTTTTCCGCACCGGGCAACCCCCTGCCCCGCTGGCGCGGCTTCAATCTGCTCGAACTCTACGGGGCCGGCAGCTTCACCCCGTTCGTGGAGGAGGATTTTCGCTGGATCGCGGGCTGGGGTTTCGATTTCGTGCGATTGCCGCTCTCTTACACGCTCTGGGTGCGCGACGGTCGGCCCGGGTCCATCGACGAAAACAGTCCGGCGCTGGCGGAACTCGACCGCGCCGTCGCACTCGCCGAACGCCACGGGTTGCACCTCTGTCTCAACCTCCACCGCGCGCCCGGCTACAGCGTCAGCCCCGAACGGCGCGAACCCTTCAACCTCTGGCACGACGAGGCCGCGCTCGCTGCGTTCGGTCTGCATTGGGACATGCTAGCCCGACGGTATGCGGGTGTCTCGTCGGAGCGGCTGAGTTTCGATCTTTTGAACGAACCGCCCCCGCCCCGCCCCGAGTTGCTGGCGAGATTCACGGGGGCCATGACCCGCGCGCGCCACGAGACGGTGATGCGCGCCACCGTGCGCGGCATCCGGCAGATCGACGCGGCACGGTTGATCGTCCTCGACGGCCTCGACTACGGTCGAAGCCCCTGCCCGGAACTCGCGGACCTGCCAAACGTCGCGCAGAGCTGCCGGGCCTACGAACCTTTTGAACTGAGCCACTACCGCGCGCCGTGGATGCCTTTCGGCGGGCGTTGGCATCGTCCGGCGTGGCCGTTGCGGTTTGACGCACGCGGACGGCGTTGGAACCGCGAGCGGATGGAGGCGGTCTACGCGCCGTGGGCGGCACTGATCGCCCGTGGCGTCGGCGTACATTGCGGAGAGGCGGGATGTTACCAACACACCTCGTACCCGGTCTTCCTGGCGTGGTTCCGGGACGTGCTGGCGGTTCTCGGCCAGCACGGCATCGGCTGGGCGCTGTGGAACTTCCGTGGTCCGTTCGGTGTGCTCGATTCGGGCCGGGCGGACGTGGACTACGCGGACTGGCATGGCCATCGGCTCGACGCGGCGCTGCTGGATTTATTGCAGGCTTCGTAGCTGGCGCGTTTCCGTTGAAAGCGTAGCCCGTGCGGTGTTTCCAGAGCGCCAACGGCGCGGTCTCATACGAGCCTGGGGCAACGCCCTAGGAAAGAATGTGCGAGAGCACCAAGCCCTGAAGGGGTGACTCATCTCGACTCGCCAGCGAAATAAATTACCCCTTCACGGCCAGAGCATTTTGCTTTGAGTCGTGGCCGTTCCTCGTCCCGGAGGGACGGCGGAGGTTAGCCGGTGGTGCCAACCACCGGGAAACGGCCACCAAAGGTCCGAGCCCCGGAGGGGCGGCGCTTCCGGTTTTGTGGGCCCGGTTTCCAGAGGCGCTGCCCCTCCGGGGCGTGGACGGTCTGCGTTGCTTTTCCGGTGGTTCCAACCCGGGCGCATTTTCCGGGCGTTGCTCGGAGGGGCGTGGACGGTCTGCGTTGCTTTTCCGGTGGTTGGCACCACCGGCTACCCTCCGCCGTCCCTCCGGGACGGGGAAGCCGAGACGTGCGGTGGCGCGGTCCCTCCAAGACGAGAAGGCGGGACGTGTGGCATCTGCCGTCTCTCCGGGACGGAAGAGAGGCTACCACCTCGGTCAAAAACGTTCTACCGCACCGGCTGCCGTCAAGGTGGTAATGGAAAAGTCTACGCCCGCGTCAAGCTTGCACCCAACCTGTGTCTTCCCCTGGTTGGCGGTATCGGTCTTGCTACCAATGAGGAGGGAATCCCGCGCCAATCGCCGGTTCCCATCCATCCATCATTCAGCATCATACGCCGCCTTATGTGTTCCACCGCCCGCCATGAAACAAACCCTCCTCACCCACCCTGCCGCCCGTAGGCAAGCCTTCACGCTGATAGAGATCATGATCGTCTGCGCGATCATCGCTCTGCTGGCGGCGATTGCCGTGCCCAGTTTTTTGCGGGCGCGCAAGCGTTCCC
The DNA here is from genome assembly GCA_964658285.1 of uncultured Verrucomicrobiota bacterium. Lineage (GTDB taxonomy): Bacteria > Verrucomicrobiota > Verrucomicrobiia > Chthoniobacterales > SZAS-18 > CAHJWO01. The sequence goes on along the minus strand of CAZZYS010000111.1, from coordinate 8,536 downwards.
AGGGTGTCGCCGTCCGTACGGACCTGCGCCTCATCGATGAGGCAATGGACCAGTACGCCCTCGAATACAACAAGCAGGCCAACGCCACGATTCCGGTTCCGGCCTGGAAATTGTACGTCAAGCCCGGCAGTCGCTTGTACACCACCAACAAGAGTATCTTCGGCGACGTTTACGGGGACCAGACCCTCGGAACTTTACCGCCGGTTCCCAGCACGACATGGGACGCGCTGAGCGATGTCTGCGACAGTTCCTTTTGGGCTCCTTACATCAAGGGGCCGTAAGTTCCTTACCCAAAATCAACTTTCACACCGGCGCGGGATCGGCTTTCGCCATCGGCGGGGCTGGACCGCGCCGGAAATTTTTGGGCGATTCGTACTCTCGCCAACACCCCGGGGCGCGCGGCTCAATTCGCCACCACCGTCTGTGAACCATCTGGCAGGCGGTAGGTGCGCACCGTCTTCACCACGCGCGCCCCGGGCGGCACCACCGCCTGGGCGCGCAACACCGGGCGATCCTGATCGTTCGCCATGTACTCCGCCGCGTTGAAGTTGCGCACCGTTGCGTCGGTCGCCCCCGGGGTCACCGGCAGCGCCCTGCGGACCGGCAAATACTGTGAGCCCGCCGTACTGACGGTCGAGGCCGCCACACCGTGATAAACCGGCCGACCGTCCTCGACCACCGGCGAGGCGACGCGCACTTCCGGCGGAGGGGTCTGCACCGCGACCGCACGGGGCGGAACGTCCAGCGATTCGAGCCGGGCCTGTTCCTCTTCCCGGCGAGCCCCCGCCGAACCGTCGATGCCGACCACCCGCCCGGTGCGCGCGTCCACGATGTAATGGCTCTCAGGGTCGTTCAACCGGGCCGCAGCATCGGCATCGTCCACTGTCCGGGTGGGCGGGTCCAGGGGAGCGGGCACCGTGGTCGTCGGCCGCGAGCGTTTGGCGGGCGCGCTCGGCTGGCCGCCGTTGTTGTCGGCATAGGTGTATTGCGACTGGTCGGAAGACAGGGCAGCCACACGGCGCGTCTGCGCACTCTCGTCCGCTGCGTTCTGCTGGGGCCGCGCCGCCGTCCGACGGTCCGCCGCCGTGCCGCGCGCCGCCTGGGCGGCGGGATGGTGGATATCGCCGAACTGGTGATAGACGAACAGCGCCGTGCCCCCGAAGCCGACGGCGATTGCCACCAGCAGGAGGGTCAGCGCGAAAAACAATTTCCCCACCGTGCGGGTGGCGGTTGCGAGAGCAGCGGTCGGTTTCATGGTTTGGGCGACTTGTTCACAGAGTTATCGGTCTTGTCGGAGAGGCTGGTTGTCTGGTCTGATACTTTGAAGAAGCGTGCGATCCGCCGCCGTTTTCCACGTTCCGTCCCACCTCTGATTCTCCCTCGCCTTGTTCCTCTGGAATAAATCCGTCCCCGCCAGTCGCGCCGACGCCTGGACCGCACGCCTCGGCGCGGCGGTGTCCCCTGCCCGGCTCGCCGTGGTCAGCCCCGCCGGTGGGCGCAACGTGCGCCTGGAGATTTACTGCGACACGGAGGACGAGGCGCACGAGCTGGCGCGGAGGTTCGGCGGCCGATCACGCGCGGTGCGTCCGGAAAGCTGGCAACCCCCGCCCGCCACCGCGCCCGGACGCCCGCTGGCCATCGGCGGCAGGCTGTGGGTGACGGGGCGCGAGGACGAACTTCCTGTTTTGCGCGCGGCCCACCCCGGCAAGCCCGTGCTGTGCATCCCGGCGGCGATGGCCTTCGGCACCGGGGAACACGCGACGACGGCGATGTGCCTGCGCCTGCTGGCGGAGACCGCGCGCACCCTGCAAAAGGCCGGGGCCGCGTGGGAGCTGCTCGACCTCGGCAGCGGCAGCGGCATTCTTGCCCTCGCGGGGAGGTTGTTCGGGGCGCGGGGTGCCCTGGGCCTGGACAATGATCCACACGCCGTCCGCACCGCGCGCGGCAACGCCACGCTCAACGGCGTGCGCGGCGTCCGGTTCCAGCGCGCCGATTTGCTGGACGGCTGGCGGCCGGAACGGGCGGCGTGGCCGGTCATCACGGCGAACCTGTTCAGCGAACTGCTGACGGCGCTGTTGCCGCAGGTCCGCGCGGCCCTGGCGGACGGCGGGTTCCTGATCGCGTCCGGCATCCTGGCGTCGCAGGCGGCGGAACTGGAAACCCATTTTCGCAAGAACGGCCTGACCCTCGTCACCAAACGCCGGCGCGGCAAATGGACCGCGTTTCTGGTCCGTTGAGACGGTTGAGACTTTGTCGTCTCCTGTCACGCTTCCGGCACGACGGTGTCACCCACCCGCAAACGCCCGCCGGGCGCGGCGTGGATAGCGTTCTGGCCGAACACCACATCGCCGTCCGGCGTGCGCCGGTAGCCTGCCAAGGTGCGCAGGGGTTCCGGCGTCCGCGCGAGGGTCTGCTGGTCGGTCGTGATGACGACGCAACGACCGCACGGTCCGCCGCCGAACAACCGCACCGCGCCGACACGAAATGCCTTCCAGGTGTCTTCGGCGTAGGGAGTCGCGCAACCGGCCAGGACAAGATTGGGTCGGAAGCGATCCACCCGCAGCGGTTCGGGCAGGCGGAGGCGGCGGTTGAGGTCGTCGAGCGATTCCTCGGAAACGACCAGCAGCGGGTAACCATCGGGGAAACCGATTTCCACCGGCCGCGCCAACGCCTCGGGATGCACATCGGCGGGTAACCGGTCCACCGGCCGCACCCGCCGCGAGCGTTGCCCGGTCGTGACCAACCGGCACGTTTGGCCGAGCACGTCGGACACCCATTCGGCCGGGGCGTCGCCAGTGTCGTCGGCGACCACGGCATCCTTCCAGACGACCACCTCACGCGCGGGTCGGTCGGGCGCGTGCCAGGGGACGCGCAGTTCGCCGCCCGCGCCGGGTGCGCGCAGAAGGAGGGCGTCGTCGGAGAGGATTGTCTCGATGAGCGCCATCTTCGGGGTCGTGCGCTGGGTCATGAACCGGTTGCCCGCGTCCACGATGAGCATCTCGCGGTCGTGCACGATGCCGCGCCGGTCCAGCGCGGCCTCGGACAGCGCGACACCACGACACGATTTCACCGGGTAGCAATACAGGGCGGAAAGGAAGGGCATCGGGACGAGTAAAATAATAATCACGGCGGTCGCCTCGTCCATCGATCTCTCGCCAAGCCGGCGACCGGTTGGAATACGATTCAGGCTCCTAATTATGAGCCTGCTTCATCCATTCAGAGAACGTTCGGACGGTCGGAAGGTGCGCTACGCCGTGGTCGGCGCGGGCTGGATCGCCCAGGAAGACTTCATGCCCGGCGTCGCACACACCGGCAACTCCGTGATGACCGCCATCGTCACCGGCGACCCCGAAAAAGCGCGCGAACTGTCGAAGATGTACGGCATCGAACACACCACCGACTACGACGGCTTCGACGCGCTGCTGAAGTCGGGGAACATCGACGCTATTTACCTCGCCACGCCCAACTCCGACCACACGACGTTCGTGGTCCGGGCGCTGGAGGCGGGGGTTCACGTCCTTTGCGAAAAGCCGATGGCCCCGACGGTCGAGGAATGCCAGCAGATGATCGACGCCAGCCGCCAATCGGGCGCGAAACTCATGATCGCCTACCGCCTGCACTTCGAGGAAGCGACCGTCGAGGCCATCGAGACGGTGCGCGCGGGCACGGTCGGCGAGCCGCGGATTTTCAGCAGCGTGTTTTGCCAGCAGGTGTCGCGCGAGAACAGCCGCACCGCCGCGAAGAACTGGGCCGGTCCGCTGCCCGACATGGGGCCGTACCCGATCAACGCCGTGCGGCAGCTTTTCGAGTCGGAGCCGACGGAGGTGTCCGCGTCCACCGCCAGTTTGAAGGAGCCGCGCTTCAACGAGATCGAGGAGATGATCTCGGTGACCTTGAAATTCCCCGGCGAGCGGCTGGCGCAGTTCACGGTCAGCTACGGGGCGAACCCGATGGGCCAGTACCGGATCGTCGGCACGGAGGGCGACCTGGAAGTCTCGCCGGGTTACACCTGGCAGCAGGGTCTGACCCACACGCTGACGGTCGGCGAGAAAAAGACGACGAAAACGTACGGCAAGTCGGACCATTTCGGCGGCGAGACGAAGTATTTTTCCGATTGCGTGCTCGACGACCGCCCGCCCGAGCCGGACGGCGAAGAAGGACTCGCTGACGTGCGCGTCATCAAGGCCATCGAGGAATCGCTCAAAACGGGCCGGCCGGTCACGTTGCCGCCGGGGCCGATGCGCAAGCAGCGTCCGACGCGCGAGCAGATCGTGAAGTTGAGCGCGGTCGCGCCGGGCAAGATGGTGGACGCCGCCCCGCCGGAGGAAGGCACGAAGTCATAACCCAGGACGCGCCAGCGGCCGGTCGTCCTGTAAGGTAGGGATGGCTCTCCGAGCCAGTCCCTATTTTGGCTTGGATGATTTCTGTGCGAACAAAGCGCCTGCCAGAAAATCTAGGGACTGGCTCGGAGAGCCATCCCTACCTTGTTGACGACCGCCTGCGGCGGGAGTGGACCGCAGCGTTTTTCTCGCGTATCGGAGACGGGTCCGAATGCGCCTCCCACGAATCCCCCCCGGCAAACGCCTCCTGGCCGGGCTCGCCGCCGCCGGGTTGATCGTCGCTTTTTGCCTCGGACTGGTGTGGGCGAACCCCCGCGTTTTCTGGAACGACGATTACCAGATTTCCATCCTGCCGGTGCTGGCCGACGTGGCGCGTTCCTGGCGCGAGGGCCACTGGCCGCTGTTGAGTCCGTACAGTTGGGCGTGCGGCAATCTTGCCGGTGAATATCAATACGGGACGTTCTCGCTGTTCGTCAACGCGGTGGTCTTGGCGGTGTTCGCGCTGCCGCTGGACTTCGCGGGACAGGCGGCGGCGCTGTCGATGGTCCACCTGGCCATGCTTGGGTCAGGCGCTTACCTGCTCGCGCGCGGACGGCGGCTGCCGGCGGCGCTGGCGACCGTCGTCGCGCTGATCGCCGCGCTCAACGGCTGGGAAATCGGCTGGGGGGCCACGGATTGGTTCGGCGCGCTGGCGGCCGACGCGTGGCTGCCGTGGTGCTGGTGGGCGTTCGAGAAATCGATGCGGGAGGAGAACAACCCCTTGCGCAAAAATCGCCTGTGGCGGCTGCTGCCTGTCCCATTCGTGTATCTGCTGCTGACGGGCGGTTTCCCGTACACGGTGGTCCGGCTGGCGCTGGTGACGGCGTGGCTCGGGGCGCGGGCGATCTCGGGGCGGCGGTGGCGCGCGTTGTGGCCGCTGGCGACGGGCTGGGTGTGCGGACTGATGCTGAGTGCCCCGGCGTGGCTGTCGCTGCTGGAATACATCCGTGGGTCGCACCGTTCGCAGGGTGCGGGCGTGGGGAATTTCGCTTGGACCGTGCCGTGGTACGCGTGGCCGGGATTGATCCTGCCGAACTGGACGACGCCCTGGCGCGATTTCGCCAACCTCCCGTCGATGCACGCCGCCCTCGAACTCACCGGCGGCCTCGTACCCCTCGCCGGGTTGGCGGCGTTCGCGGTTCTGCGCGGCCGGTCGTGGCGCGTGCTGCGGTGGGACCTGGTCCTGTTGGGAACGGTGGTCGTATTGTGCGTGTTACCCAGTCCCGGGATGTTTCGGTGGAGTTTTCGCTGGCTGCCACTGTTTCATCTCGTGTTCGCGCTGGCCGGTGCCCGCGCGTTGCACGCGGTGATTTCCCGTCACGGGTTCCGGTGGATGGGGAACGCCGGTCTCTGGGCCACCGTGCTGACGGGGGCCGCGTGGCTCGTCATGGTCACCGCGCACACCGCCAACGGCGACGCAATCACCAGGGATTTGCCGCTGTGGACGTTTGGCGTCGTGGTGGGTTGGTTCGCGCTCGCCGCCCTGCTCGTGCGCCGTCGGGCGTGGGCGCTGTGGGTGCCGGTCCTGGCGACGGGTGTTTTGCTGTGGGTCAGCTACCGGCACCTTTATACAAATCCGGGTTTACCCAAGTACGGGTTTGGCCCGAGCCTCGCGCGGACCGCGCCGTTGTCGCCCGACCGTCTCTACCTGAGTTTGTACCTGCAAGCCGATGAAAACTACCGTGATTGGCAGACGCCGCCGGACTTCGGCGCGGTGCTGCGGCCGGGCAGCACGGGGATGTTCGCAGGCATCCACACGGTCAACGGTTACAGCCCGATCATGCCGTCGGGCGTCGGCCAACTTTGGAACATGGAAACGCATGGCTCCATCCCCGAAGACGTGGGCCGCCGGTTGGTCAATGGTGAAGACGGAGCCGACGCCTTGCTCAAGCGATTGGGCATCGACGGTTTACTGATCGCGCATGATTATTCGCTGGGTGACCATCAGCCTGCGGACGGCGAATGGGAACTCGTCCACACCTCCGCCGAAGGGACGGTCTACCATCGCCGTTACGGCCCGTGCCCGGAGGCGCGCGCCTGGACGCAGGCAACTGCCGATACGCCGTCGGTGCCGGGTGATGACTGGGTTCGTAACGTGGAAAGCTCGCGTTTGAGCGTCACGCTCGACCTCGCCGCGCCCGCCGAAGCAGGTCCGGTGAACGTGGTGTTTCGCCGGGCTTTTTTCCCTGGGTACGCCGCTGATCTTGATGGTCGGCCGGTGGCGGTTTCCAGCGACAATGGTCTCGCGCCTTGCGTCAGCCTCTCGTCTGGCAGTCACGGACGGCTGCGGCTGAGTTACCGGCCGCAAGCGGTGGTCTGGGGGGGCGTCGTGGCAGCGATGGGTCTGCTGGCGATGGGTGCATTCGCCCTATGGACGCGGCGTTCCAACCAAGATACACGACTTCCCAAGCGAGAGGAAAAATTCCGCGCCGCAGGCGCATCGTCACCAAGGTAGGGATGGCTCTCCGAGCCAGTCCCTAATTTTTGGCTTGGATGACTTCTGTGCGCACGACGCGCCTGCCAGAGAATCTAGGGACTGGCTCGGAGAGCCATCCCTACCTTGTTTGGAACGCCTGCGGCGAACAGCCTTACAGCGGATTAAACTGCAGCCGCTCCACCTTACCCGCATCGGTATCTAGCGCCACTTCAAGCAGCCATTTCGCGTCGCCGACTTGCACCCAATAACGATACTCCGTCTGGTCACCCACCTCGGCCCGGCCCACCAACTCGAAAGTCCCGAACACCGCCAGTTTGCCGAGCCGCTCTTTGGCGTCGGCCAGCACCTCGGCGTTGTAGGCGTTGGCCCCCTCTTCGGTGAACGCTTCCTTGCGCAACTCGCCCTGGCGCAGTCCGCCCAACACTTTCTTTAACATTTCCGTGATGGCGGGTTCGCCGTCCTCGATGGGATGGTCCGCCGGCGGCTTCAGGTCGGGCCGCACGAGGCTGGCCACGCCGTGCGCGATCTCCCACGGGTCCGCCTGCGCGAGGTTGGCGAGCACGATCACCGAGACCCGCGAATATGGGAACCGCAGGATGTGCGAGGCAAACCCCTGCAAGTGTCCGCTGTGTTCGTAGTACGGATGCCCGGACTGCTCGCGGATGAACCAGCCGAAGCCGTAAGGAAAAGTCTTGCCGCTGTTGAGCGTCACCGGCCGGAACACCTGCTCCCACGTCCCCGGCGGCAGGAGCGCGCCGGACTGGATGGCAGCGTCCCACTTGGCCAGATCGACCACCGTGGACACCAGCCCGCCGTCGCCCGTGCCGCACTGCGTCTCGGCGAGATATTCCTGGTTTTTGAGCAGGCCCGCGTCCAGCCGGTAACCGGCCGCGCGGAACGGCAGCAGATCGTCGTGGCGGTTGACGTTCGTGTTGCCCATGTGCAGGCGCGAGAAGACCCGCGTGCGCAGGAAATCGCCGTACGCCGCCCCGCTGACGCGATGGACGATGATCCCGAGCAGGACGTAGGCGGTGTTGCTGTAGTTCCAGCGCAGGCCGGGCGGGAATTTCGTCGGCAGCTTCGTGGCCAGCCGGACGAGTTCGTCCTCGGTGTATTCGCGCCGGGGATCGAGCCCCTGGCCGGCGTCGTCGAAGTCGGGGATGCCCGAGGTGTGCGTCAGCAGGTGGCGCAGGGTGATTTTTTCCCACGACGGGGGGGCCTCGGGCAGGTGGCGGCTGACGGGATCGTCGAGCGAGAGTTTGTTGTCCTGGGCGAGCATCAGCACGGCCACGGCGACGAACTGCTTGGTGAGCGACGCCACCTCGTAGACGCTCTCGGCCACGGCGGGCGCGCGCAGCTCGACGTTGGCCTGCCCGTAGCCCTTGGTGAAGATCAGTTCGTTGTCGATGGTCACCGCCAGCGACAGGCCCGGGATGCGTTGCTCGCGCATTTGTTTGCGCACGTAGGCGTCGATGTCCGCCTGCGAGGGGTCGGCCTCGGGTTGATCCTGCGCGGCGGCTTGCCGGACGCCGCCGACCGGGAGGAAAAGGCTCGCCACGGCCACGCACACGGCCGCGGATCGTCGCACGAAACGCATCACGCCCGCACCTTGCAACGGGAACGCCTCGCGCTCAACCCGCAAAGCCGCTTTTCCATTGTCGGTTTTTGTTGCATGATGTCCACCGATGGCTGCCACGATTGCCCCGCCCCCGGTCACCGG
>CAZZYS010000110.1:0-13262 GCA_964658285.1 uncultured Verrucomicrobiota bacterium | reverse complement strand
GGCGTTGCTCGGAGGGGCGTGGACGGTCTGCGTTGCTTTTCCGGTGGTTGGCACCACCGGCTAACCTCCGTCGTCCCTCCGGGACGGAAGAGAAGCTAACACCTCGGTGAAAATGCTCTAGGTTGGAGAGATGCCTGGACCTGGGGCGTTGCCCCAGGCTTGCACTAGGGCCGCGCCCTTGGCGCTCCGGCATGGGTGAGGCCACGCCTTTGACCTTCCGGCGCGGTGGGGCCGTGCCCTTGGCGCTCCGGCGCGGCGGGCAAAGTCGGCCACTCCTCCAGCGGACATGCTCTAGAAAACGCGATCCACCAACGGCCGCCCCGCCTCGAACGCATCGAGGTTCGCCAAAAAATGGCGCACCAGCCGCTCGTCCTCGTCGGCATGCGCGCCGGCGACGTGCGGCGTGATGAGACAATTCGGCAACGCCCACAACGGGTGCGTGGCCGGCAGCGGTTCGGGGTCCGTTACGTCCAGGTAAGCCGCCTCCAGCCGCCCGTCGCGCAGGGCCGCGCCGAGCGCCTCCTGATCGACCGTCGTGCCACGGCCGATGTTGTAAAACCGCGCGCCGGGCCGGCACCGCGCCAACCGCTCCGCGCCGAAAAAATGCCGCGTCGAAGCGTTGTCGGGCAGGATGTTCAGGACGTGTTGCGCCTCGCCCAGCCGGGCGTCGGCCTCTCCTTCCGTCAGAGTCGGAATCCCCTCGTCGCCCCGCGCCGCCCGCCGCACGCCGAAAAGCCGCATCCGCCACGGTGCCAGGATTTGCACCAGCCGCCGGGCAATCGCGCCGAACCCGTAGATAAAAGCCGTCTGCCCGGTGAGAAGCTGGCTCTCGCGTCCGCGCTTTTCGTTTTGCAGCCACGTCCGCGCCCCGCGCTGGTTTTCCAAGCATTGCGGTAAGCGCCGGGCGAGCGCCAGCATCATCGCCGCGAGATGCTCGGCGCAGGGTTCGTCGAAGACGTGCGAACTGTTCGTCAGCACCGCCCCCCGGGCCCGCATCGCGTCACGCACGTCCTCGCGGTCGTACCGGGTGTAGCCGGCACTCGACAACTGGACCCAGCGCACGCTCTCACCCGCAATCAACACCTCCGGGTCAGGCTGGCCGAAAAGAACCTGCGCATCCCGGGGTGCGGCGTCCGGCGCATCGCGCAAGGGAACCGCGTTTTTCGCGCGCTCGTGCAAGACGAGCCGATGACGACGCGTCCCCTCCCGCAGCAGCCGCGCGGCGGCCTCGTCCAAGGGATAATTGCACCAGACACGGAGGGCGGAATCGTTCGGCATCAGGGTTTTCGGAAACAAGCGTCGGACCAACGGGGACCGCAAGCCCGATTCAAGTCAAATTCCGCAGTGGCACACCGCCGGTTTTGTCTGTATCAACGAACGCGGTCCGTCCAATTCGCCGTTATCCATGAGCGCCTATTCCACCTCACCGAACGACAACCCGCCGCCCCTCTCCGCCGTCGATTCGAGCGGTTATCGCACGGCCCCCTCCCAGACGGAAACCGGGATGCCGGCCGGCGTGCCCTACATCATCGGCAACGAGGCCGCCGAACGGTTTTCGTTTTACGGGATGAAGTCTATCCTCGCGCTGTTCATGACGCACTACCTCATCGTGCAGGGAAGCGCGAACGGCCATCTGAGCGCGAACGACGCCGAAGGCTACACGCATTATTTCGTCGCGGGGGTGTATTATTTGCCCGTCCTCGGGGCACTACTCTCCGATGGCCTGTTGGGGAAATACCGCACCATTTTCTGGCTCTCCATCGTGTACTGCTGCGGACACTTCGCGCTGGCATGCAACGACAAACCGGCGGGGTTGATCCTGGGTCTGGTCCTGATCTGCCTCGGCGCCGGAGGAATCAAACCCTGCGTGTCCGCCAACGTGGGCGACCAGTTCGGAGCGTCGAATAAACACCTGCTCTCGAAGGTGTTCGGTTGGTTCTACTTCTCCATCAACGCGGGGAGTTTCATCTCGACGCTGCTCTGTCCGTGGCTGCTGGACAAACCGGGGTACGGGCCGGCCTGGGCGTTCGGCATCCCCGGGGTGGCGATGGTCATCGCGTCGATCTCCTTCTGGCTGGGGCGCAAGAAATTCGTGCACGTCCCGCCGGCTGGCTTGGGGTTCGTGCGGACCGCCTTTAGCCGCGAGGGCCTCGGGGTCTTGTTGCGCCTGATTTCGGTTTACATTTTCATCATCATCTTCTGGGCGCTCTGGGACCAGAGCAGCGGAGTGGAATGGACGCTCCAGGCCGAGAAAATGGACCTCCATTTTCTCGGCACGACGATTGACGCCGGGCAGGTGACGACCGCGAACGCGATCCTCATCCTCATCTACATTCCGCTGGTGACCTACATCCTCTATCCGGCGATCAACCGGATTTTTCCGTTGACCCCCCTGCGCAAGATCGGCATCGGCCTGTTCCTGACGGCGCTCTCGTTCGTGCCGATTTCCTACGCCCAGGGGCTGATCGATGCCGGCCAGCACCCGTCCGTGTGGTGGCAGATGCTTGCCTACGCGATCATCACGCTGGGCGAGGCGATGGTCTCCATCACCGGGCTGGAATTTTCTTACACCCAGGCTCCCAACAGCATGAAGAGCGTCATCATGGCGCTCTGGTTGTTCGCCGTGGCCACCGGCAATATCCTGGTGGCAAAATTCCACGACTGGAACTCGCTCGCGGACGGCAAAACCAAGGTCACCGACCTCCAATTCTTTCAAGGCTGCACTTGGGTGATGTTCGGGGCGGCTTGCGTGTTCGTCGTGGTGGCGAGTTTCTACCGCGGCAAGACCTATCTGCAGGGCGCGGAGGTGAAAGCGGAAGCCGACATCGGCGTGGCGACCGCCAACATGCCCGCTTGAGCGCACGGCTGGCAAAGGGTCTCCAGGTCCACGTTCGCCAATTCCCTATCGTTCCGATAGACAATTCAATCACGCTTTACACGGTGCGGTTGCCGGTGGAGATTACCTGTCTTCCCGCCTGCCATGCCTTCTGACTCCTCCGCTCCCAAGCCGCTCGCCGCTAACGAAGTGATGAAGGCGGCCTCGCACCATTTGCGCGGCCATCTCGCCGCCGACCTGGCGGACACCTCGACCGGGGCGGTGTCGGAGGACAGCAACCAGCTCGGGAAATTCCACGGCCTCTACCTCCAGGACGACCGCGACCTGCGCAACGCCCTCAAAAAGGCGGGCAAGGAGAAAGCCTTCGCCTTCATGTTGCGCGTCCGGCTGCCGGGTGGACGGGCGACGGCGCAGCAGTGGCTCGTCCTCGACCGGCTCGCCGACGACATGGCCTCGCCGTCCTTGAAGATCACGACGCGCCAGACTTTCCAGTTCCACGGGGTCATCAAGGGCAACGTCAAACCCGTCATCAAGGGGATGCATCAGGTTTTGCTCGATTCCATCGCGGCCTGCGGCGACGTGAACCGCAACGTCCTCGCCCCGCCCAACCCCGAACGCGGGCCGCTGCTCCAAGAAGTCTACGAACACGCCCGCGCCTGGAGCGAATACGCGCTGCCAAAATCCCGCGCCTACCACGAAATCTATCTCGACGAGGAGATGGTCGCGGGCGGCGAGGAACAGGAGCCGATGTACGGTGACACCTACCTGCCGCGCAAGTTCAAGGTGGCCTTCGCTCTCCCGCCGTCGAACGACGTGGACATCTTCGCGCAAGACCTCGGGTTCATCGCCATCGAGGAGGACGGCCGGCTCGCGGGCTACAACGTCACCGTTGGCGGCGGCCAGGGCATGAGCCACGGCAACGTCGAGACGTTCGCGCGTTTGGCGGACGTGCTCGGGTTCATCCCACCGGACATGGTGAACGCCGTCGCCGAGGCCGTCCTGACGACGCAACGCGATTTCGGCGACCGCACCAACCGCCGCCACGCGCGGCTCAAATACACCATCGAGGATCGCGGGGTGGAATGGTTCCGCGCCGAGGTGGAGCGGCGCAGCGGGGTCCCGTTCGCGCCCGCGCGGGCGTTTGCCTTCACGACCATCGCCGACCCGCTCGGGTGGCACCCGTGCGCCGACGGCTCGTGGTTCTATGGCCTGCACATCCTCAGCGGCAGGGTGCGGGACGTACCGGGCCGCCCGTTGAAAACCGCGCTGCGCGAGATTGCCCAGGTCCACGCCGGTGACTTCCGTCTGACCCCTTCGCAGAACCTCACGATCTCCGGCGTCACGCCCGCGCAAAAAGACGTGATCGACGGCATCCTCGCCCGGCACGGCCTGACCGGCGAGAATGACCGTTCCGGTCTGCGGCTCAACGCCTTGTCTTGCGTCGCCTTGCCCACTTGCGGGTTGGCGCTGGCCGAGAGCGAGCGCGTGCTGCCCGACATCGTGGAAAAATTCGAGACCGTGCTCGACGAAGCCGGTCTGCACGACGATGCCATCAGCCTGCGCGTCACCGGCTGCCCGAACGGCTGCGCCCGCCCCTACCTGGCCGAAATCGGGTTGGTCGGCCGCGCGCCGAACAAATACGCGCTGTTCCTCGGCGCGAAGTACAACGGCACCCGTCTCAACCGCCTGATGGCACCGAGCGTGACCATCGACGACGCGCTCGGCCTCCTGACCCCCATCATCCGCCGCTACGCGCTCGAACGCGAGGACGGCGAGGGTTTCGGCGATTACTGCGACCGCACCGTGCTGCCCGCCGATGCGACCCTGCATAGTATCGGCACGCCACCCGGCGCGTCCGCTCCCGTGCCGGAGGTTGCCACCGTGCAGACGGCCACCTCTTCCTAGAAGACCATGACTCCCGAGCAAATCTCCCGCTGGAACGACGAACTGCGCGACCGTTCGCCGCTGGAAATCACGCGCTGGGCCGTCGCGCACGCGCCAGGCCGCACGATGGTTTCCACAAATTTCCGTCCTTACGAGGCGGTGATGCTGCATCTGGCGACCCGGGCGCAGCCGCGTCTGCCGGTGCTGTGGGTGGACCACGGTTACAACCGCCCCGCGACGTATCGCCACGCCGAGGAACTCCGCCGCACGCTCGATCTCGACCTGCGCGCCTACCTGCCACGCATCACGGTCGCGCACCGCGACGCCGTGTACGGCCCGATCCCGGATACGACCGACGAGGAGGCTCTCAAGCACTTCAGCGCGCAGATGAAACTGGAACCCTTCCAGCGCGGCATGAAAGAGCTGGCCCCGCTGGTCTGGCTCACCGCGTTGCGCAAATCTCAAAACCCGAACCGCGCCGGACTCGATATCGTTTCACTGGACGAAAACTTCGGCACGCTCAAGGTCAGCCCGCTGTTCTACGCTACCGACGCGGACCTCGAAGCTTACCTTGCGGAGCACGGTCTGCCGAACGAGTGGGATTACTTCGATCCCGCCAAGGCCGACGAAAAGCGCGAGTGCGGCCTGCACGCCGCGTGGGGTGGAGAAGCGGTGCGAGGTTAGCGTTTTTCTGTCGTGAGCGGTTATCATCTGGATCACCTCCAGTATCTCGAAACGGAGGCGATCCACATCATGCGCGAGGTCGCCGCGGAGTTCGAGCGGCCGGCGTTGTTGTTCTCGGGCGGCAAGGATTCCATTTGCCTGCTGCGCCTGGCGGAGAAAGCGTTCCGGCCGTCGGAACTCCCGATGCCGCTGCTGAACGTCGATACCGGCCATCACTTCCCGGAACTCAACGAATTCCGCGACCGCCGCGCCGCCGAACTCCGGGCAAAGCTGATCGTCCGCACGGTGGACGACGCCATCGCAAAAGGCATTGCCATCCCCGTGCCGGGTCAGGTCAGTCGCAACGGCTTGCAAATCCCGACGCTGCTGGCCGCCATCGAGGAGTTTAGTTTCGACTGCTGCATCGGCGGCGCGCGGCGGGACGAGGAAAAAGCGCGCGCGAAGGAACGCTTCTTTTCGTTCCGGGACAGTTTTGGGCAATGGGACCCGAAAAACCAGCGTCCCGAAATCTGGAATCTTTACAACGCGCGGCTCAACCCGGGCGAAAACATGCGCGTTTTTCCGTTGAGCAACTGGACGGAGATGGACGTGTGGGAATACATCCGCCGGGAACGGCTCGAAGTGCCGAGCATTTATTTCAGCCACTTGCGCCGGGTGGTGCGGCGTGGCGGCCAGTGGGTGCCGGACACAGAGTTGGTTCCCGCCAAGCCGAGCGAGACCGCGCGGACCATGTTTGTGCGTGTGCGGACCATCGGCGACATTATCAGCACGGGTTGCGTGGATTCCCCCGCCGAAACCGTGGACGACATCATCACGGAGATTGCCGCCGCCCGCGTGACCGAACGCGGCTCGCGCGCGGACGACAAACTCTCCGAAGCCGCGATGGAGGACCGCAAGAAGGCGGGGTATTTCTAACCTTTGGGTAGACCGGTTTCTTTTGAAATTTGCCTCGTACTTCCACGCGACGCGTCAGCGTCCGGACCGGGCAGCCATCCTCTTGGAATGGATATTGTACGTCGTAAATCATCCATCACATGAAGTCACGCAGCAAGACGGACGAATCCGACGTTGGGCAGCGATTGTCGAAAGAAACGGCAAGTAGCTGCGCGTGATCCTGCTCCCCGATGGTGAGACCATTCACAACGCTTTCTTCGATAGCTCGTTCAAACCATGAAAATCAGATACTTTTCCGACACGGATACACTTTACATCGAGTTCAAGTCCATCGAAGTCGCGGAGACTCGGGACCTGGACGAGAACACGCTGCTTGAACTGGATAGCAAAGGCCAAATCGCAGGCATCACGATTGAGCACGCGAGCGAGCGAGCGGATATTCCTAGATTTTCTTACGAACAAGTCGCAGCCTGATTCCCCGTTTTACTTTGTCCGAGTGTGGCTGCGCAAGGCCGCTAACTGATTGCAGTGACTACTACCAATCCCACCCCCGTCGATCTCCTGCGCTTCAACACGAGCGGCAGCGTGGACGACGGCAAATCCACGCTCATCGGCCGGCTCCTCTACGACTCCAAATCGTTGATGGAAGACCAGCTCGAAGCACTCCAGCGCAGCGCCGACATCACCGGCAACGGCCAGATCAATCTCGCCAACCTCACCGACGGGTTACGCGCCGAACGCGAACAGGGCATCACCATCGACGTGGCCTACCGTTATTTCGCCACGCCCCGGCGCAAGTTCATCATCGCGGACACCCCCGGGCACATCCAGTACACGCGCAACATGGTCACGGGTGCTTCGACGGCGAACCTGTCCATCGTCCTCGTCGATGCCCGCCAGGGCATCGTTGAACAAAGCCGCCGCCACACCTGCATCGCGTCGCTCCTGCGCATCCCGCACCTCGTCGTGGCCGTCAACAAGATGGACCTCGTGGACTGGAGCGAGGCGCGTTTCAACGAAATCCGCGCGGAGTTCGAGCAGTTCTTGCCGCGCCTGGACATGAAGGACGTGAAGTTCATCCCCGTCAGCGCGCTCCACGGCGACAACGTCGTCGATCCCTCGCCGCATACCCCGTGGTATCCCGGCCCAACACTTTTGGGTCATCTGGAAACGGTCCACATCGGCAGTGACTGGAACCTCAGTAATTTCCGTCTGCCCGTCCAATGGGTCAACCGTCCTAACAATCCCACGAACTCTGCCCTGCATGATTTCCGTGGCTTCAGCGGCCAGATCGCAGGTGGCATCGTCCGCGAGGGCCAACCCGTGATGGTGCTGCCCAGCGGTTACCTGACAAAAGTAAAAACGATCTGGACGCTCGACGGTCCGTTGAAGGAAGCGTTCTGTCCGCAGTCGGTCACGCTCGTACTGGAAGACGATCTCGACGTGAGCCGCGGCGACGTGATCGTGGACCCCGCCGATTTGACCGGCACCGGCACCGATCTCCACGCCAGGATCTGCTGGCTGCATCCGCGTCCGCTGATGCCCGGCAAAAAATATCATCTCAAACACCTGACGCAGACGGTCCCGGCGTCGGTCACGTCGATTGATTACCGCATCGACGTGTCCACCCTGGATCAGCAGAGCGGCGTGGACTCCCTGGCGATGAACGACGTGGGAGCCATCCGGCTGCGCACGGCCCGGCCGCTGCTCTACGATGGTTTTGCGACCAACCGGCAAACCGGGTCGTTTATCCTGATCGAGCAAGGCAGCAACGCCACGGTCGCTGCGGGGATGTTGCTGCCACCGATCAAGCTCGCGGAGCCGGAGTACACGGGTTTCGCCATCTGAAGCGCCGTAGGCAATCGGGCTCGCTGGCGGGCTGGAACGTTTTGAACTCTTGGTGTATCCGCACCGCCCCTCCGAAGCGCCAAAGGCGCGGCCTCATAAAAGCCTAGGGCAACGCCCTAGGAAAACGTGTGGTAGCCGTCAAGCCCTGTAGGGGCGACTCATCCGGGTGGCGAGTCGAGATGAATCGCCCCTACAAGGCTTGTCACCTGGCCGGCTTTAACCTGGGGCGTTGCCCCAGGCTTTTATGAGGCCGCGCCTTTGGCGCTCCGGCGCGACGAGCAAGTCGGTTACTCCTTCAGTGAAAACGCTCCGACCTTACTTGGGGGATACCGATGGACCCGGCGTCGCTCCAGGCCCCACCGGGAACCGCGCCGCGAAGGTGTAATTCGCCCAGAAGCTTTCCCAAGGGACGTCGGTTTTCGGGCTGACGTTCGCGGCACGCATGTACACGGTCCGCACGAGCCACAGACCCGGCTGATCGAGCTCGAACTCCGCGAGACCCTTCGCGGAAGTGGTCGCGGTCAGGATGTGCGGCGGCTGATCGTCGGCCGCGCGACAGCACGCGAAAACTTTCGCTCCCGCGAGCGGGCTCCCCTCAAAAATCAGCTTCACCGTCAACTTGCCGCCGGTGACGCCGAGTTGGCCGGGATCGTTTTCCAGCAAAATCTCCAGCCGCTGGCCGACTCGCCGTTTGTACAGGGTGTTGGCGGTCGCGGCCGTCGGGTTCGATTCCTGGATGAGAGCCTTGAGGTAGCGCGTGTAATTCTCCCGGCCGGGGGTGCCGGTCTGGCCGAGACGGGCCCGTTGCGCGATGATCGATTCCAGACCTTCTTCCTCCAGGTACTGGTTAAATTTCTCGGGCTCCATCGTGATCGGACGCGGCTTGCGATCCATCACGACCAGCGCGGAGCCGCTCTCCAACCGCACTTTCGCCGCCGGCATCTGGTTTTCCTGACCGGCCGCCAGCAGGTCGCGCCGTGCCGCCCGGTCGCTGTACAGGTCGAAACGAACGAGCCGATCTTTTTGCAACGGATGTTCCTCCTCCGTGTTGAGGCGGTCGCCCATTTGCAGACGAAGAACCAGTTCTTCGCCCTTCGTCGATTGCAGGGCCGCCGGCTCCAGCCAGTAATCATGCGCCGAAACACCGGCCGTCATCCACCAAACAAAAAGGCAGACGACGAACGAGGCCGCGACTTGCGGACCACCCGGACACCACGCTGTTCGGTGGACGAGCATCACAAACGCTGCAAAAACTTCTGGATCGGTTTTTCGTAATCCTGAAACGGGTCACCCATCGCAAAATGGCTCTGGTTCTCGCAGGAGATCGAATCCCAGTTGATGACGTACGACTGGTTCGTTTTTTGAAAATGGCTCACCGCGACCGAACGCCCCCGCGCGCGCGTGTTGGCGGGCGGGTGAAGCAGCGCATGGTCGCAACGCACGCTGTCGTTGAATTCGCCGATGGCCTTGGCGGGCGTCAGCGCGAAAAACAAGCCCTTCTCCGGGTTGATGTTGTGGTATTCGAGGTCGAGGCTTTGCAGCCACGGATCGTGCCATTCGAGATTTTCCTCCGCGCGAAAGGCGTCGAGAAGATATTTCTTGGAGATCCAGTCCACGCCGCCGATGAGCGACTCGGGTCGGCTGCGGATGGCGTCGAGCGTGAAGCCCCAGCGCTCGATCAACCAGTCGGTTTCCTCGTCGGTGCCCGCGAGATGCTTCTGGGCGAGTTTCAGGAAAACGTATTGCACGTCGAGCGCGTCGCAGGTTTGACCGTTTTCGAGGCGGACGATCCAGCGTTGCGACTGGTCGCGTGAGATGTCGCGGGTGCTCTGCACGGCGTCGCGCAGGATGATGTCGAAGGGCATCAATCCCTCCTCCAACAGCGTGAGCACGCAGGCGGTCGTGCCGACTTTCAGCGCCGTGGCGAATGGACTCATGTTGGAGTCGCCGATGAGCAGATGCAACCGACGGTAGCGGCGGTAATCGGCGAGGGGTTCGTCGCGCGCGTTGATGATGGCGCGGTTGAACTGGACCCACTGGTAAATGTCGTTGACGATGTGGTCCGCCCGCTGGCTAATCTGGAAATCGACCGGCGTCTCGGAACGCGGCAACTCGAAGTCAAATGCCAGGGGATTTGCCTGTCCGACGCGACCTGCCCCGGTGAAAATTTGCCGCGTCGCCAGAAACGAGAGCAGCGAGCCGAGGCTTTGCGGCGTGAACTGCGCCTCGCGCTTCATCAGGTAGTTCTCGTGGCAGCCAAACGTCGCCCCGGTGTAGTGATCTATGTTGTTTTTGAGGAACGAAACCTGATCGGTCACGCCAAGGGCTTCGAGACCGGACTGCAGCAAAGCGTCGCCCGCGAGGTCGTAGGAGACCATGTCGCGCAGATCGAGACACTCGGGCGACGAATATTCGAGGTGCCCCATGTCGAGATAGAGGCGACCGCCGTTGAGGAGGAACCCGCCGTTGCCAGGCGGTTCCTCGTAGTCGCGGTAATGCAGATCGATGCTGCCGACGTTGGCCTTTTTGAACAGGTGGTTTTTGATGCGCGTCGGCCACGCGTCCGAACCGCCGTGGGCCTTGTCGTCGGAGACGAGGCAGCCATATTCCGTTTCGATGCCGACGATGCGGTTCATAGCAGGGAACGATCATCGGCCAGAAACCATCACCCGACAAGGCACAACTCCTCTGGAAATCATCGGGCGACCGCCAAACGATCGCGACGGCACCGGCAGACTCACATCGTCTCGCGGGATCGATCCGCCATGCTGGGCGCATCCCGACAGGGGTGCGGCAGGAAACGCGGTGCCGGATCAACCCCGAAAAATTCGCACCACCGGGTCCTTGCGGCCCAGCTATTTCTGACCGGGCGTCGGCGCGGCTTTTTTCGAGCCGCCGTTTGGTCCCACCGCCCTTTCCACAGTTACGTTCTCCATCTTCGGGGTCTCCGCGTCTTGGATGTAATCGGGCTTGTTCATGCCGTGGAACGTGCAGTTTTTCAACACCACATTCTCGATCACCGCGCTGGGAAAACTGCCCACGTACAGAACCTGGTCGGCGGATTGTGCCGTGACATTTTCAATCGTGACGTTGCGCAGGACAGGTTTGTACGGACCTTCCGCGCCCTCCTGGTAATCGAACTCGATGGAAACGGCCGTTTTGCCCACGCGGCCGATCTCCACGTCGCGGATGTTCACGTTCTCAATCACCGCGCCACGCTGGGCGTTGGATTTGAAGCGGATTGCCTGATTCAGTTCCGGGCTGTCCATCTGGATGTGCTCTACGAACACGTTGTGGCAGCCGCCGGAAATTTCGCTGCCGATAGTCATGCCGCCGTGGCCGTTTTTCATCTCGCAGCGGCGGATGACGATGTTCTCCGCCGGCACACCGACCCGCCGTCCGTCGTTGTTGCGGCCCGATTTGACGGCGATGCAATCGTCGCCGGTGGAAAAAGAGCAGTCCTCAATGAGCACGTCGCGGCAGGATTCCGGGTCGCAGCCGTCGTTGTTCGGCCCGAGGCAGTTGACGGTCACGCCGCGCACGGTGACGTTCGTGCACAGCACCGGATGGATTTCCCACATCGGCGAATTGATGATGGTGACGCCCTCGATGAGTACGTTGTTGCCCTTGCAAATCTGGATGAAATTAGGCCGCAGATAGCTGCGGTCACCAAAGACCCTCTGTTCCACCGGGACGCTGCTCTCACCCATCTGGTTGAGCCGGTTGCGCGCGGGCACCTGCAACCCCGATTTGCTCAGATTCCATCCCAGCCAAGTTTTCGTCGTGGCTGACCCGTCAAGCGTGCCTTTGCCGGTCACGGCGACGTCGTCCTGTGCGTAGGCATAGATTAGCGGCGAGTAATTCATGCACTCGACGCCCTCCCAGCGGGTGAGGACCACCGGTAAATACTTGGCCGGATCGGGATCGAACTTCAGCGTTGCGCCCTCGTCGATACAAAGGTTCACTTTGCTTCTCAAGTGCACGGGGCCAGTGAGAAAAACGCCGGCCGGGACTACCACCCTCCCTCCCCCTGCGTCGTGGCATGCGGCAATCGTCTTGCGAATTGCCTCCGTGGAATCCGTTCCTGCCGACGCGCCGTAGTCGGTGATCACAAAATCTCGCTTCGGAAACTCCGGCGCTTTGATCCGGGCAACGATGCTTTCCAGTGTCTCCGCTTTTAGCGTGTCCACTGCGGCGGTGGCAGTGGTCAGAAAGGCGAGAAAAAGAATGATCGTGCGGGGGACGGCCATCGACGAGAAGTTGAAATGTTCAAAGCAACTCCAACGGACTGAGGGCGAGCGGGAACTTCAGATCACCCGGTATAAAATACGTCCACAATTGGGGCATTGAGTCAAGAGATGTTGCGCACGGACCTGCGAGCCGATTTGCACGGGGACTTTCATGTGGCAGCCGCCGCAGATTTCGCTTTCGAGCGGGACCACGGCCGAGTCCCCTTTCTTCACGAAAAGTCGGCGGTACAGGTCGAGCGTTTCCTCAGGGATTTCTGAGGCGAGTTTTGCGTGGTCGGCCTCCAGTTCGGCTAACCGGGCGTTGGCAGCGGTCGCGCCGGCTTCCAGTCGGGTGATCTGCTCCTGGATGACGCTCTGCGACTTCACGAAATCCTTCTCGACGCTGACCATCGTCTTCTGAATTTCCTCGGACTGCTCCATCAACTCCAGTTCTTTGTCCTCCAAAGCTCGGATGTCCGCCTCGAAATGGCTGATCTCTTTGGAGAGAGCCGTGTATTCCTCGTTCTTGCGCGTCGCCTGCTGTTGAGTCTTGAACCGATTGATGGACCCACGTTTGCCTTCCACCTCCAGTTGGATTTTGCGGCGTTCGACCTCGTTTTCCTTCGCGCGCGCCTTGGCGAGATCGAGAAGTTGTTTCGCAGACGCCAGCTTGGCTTCCAATCCTTTTTTCTCGGTCGGCAGCGATTTCTGCTGCTGACGCAACGCTCGAATCTTTTGGTCGCGATCCTGGAGGACGAGCAAAGCTTCGAGTTCGGGTTGCATGATGAAGAGTGGGTGTATCGGGGTGACAAAGTGACGTCAACCCATTACACCGAAAAGCAAGGAACCCCGGCCACCTTTCGGCGACCGGGGTTCATATTTCTGGC
>CAZZYS010000109.1:0-13279 GCA_964658285.1 uncultured Verrucomicrobiota bacterium | reverse complement strand
CCCCCCCCGCCCCCCCCGCCCCCGCCCGCGTGGTCCGAGGTGCTCGACGACGACGGGCATCCCCGGCCGGCCTACGCCCCCTTGCTGCATCGGATCAACAGCCTGCCGCGCAATGAGTTGCGCCGCGTGGACCAGCGCATGGACGCGGCGATGCGCGAGTTGGGCGTGACGCTCGATCTCTCCAAGGACCGCGCCGTCAGCCGCAAACCGTGGACCTGCGACGTGCTGCCGCACGTTTTCAGCGGCGACGAATGGTCGCACATCACCCGTGGCCTGCGGCAGCGGATGCGGGCATTCGAGTCCTTCCTGCGCGATATCCACGGGAATCAGGAAATCCTCCGCCACGGCGTGCTCCCGATCCCGCCGGTTTTCGGTAGTCCCCTCTTCCAACGCCCCGCCGTCCGGCTGGAAACTCCGCGCGGACGTTATCTGCACCTCGGCGCGGTCTGCCTCAAGCGTGACCAGCACGGCACAATCCAGGTCAGCAGCCAGCACTTCGGGCAGGCCCCCGGGATTTCCTACATGGTGCAAAACCGCCGCCTGCTCGCGCGGGTCGCGCCGGAGACGTTCTCGGACCTCTCGGTGGCTCCCATCGCCGAGACGCCCACCTCGGTCCTCGAAGCGTTGCGCGACACGGCGGACGTTTCGTTCGGCGAGCCGCTCATCGTCATGCTCTCGCCGGGGCCGGGCAACGCGTTCTACACCGAGCACAGTTTCCTGGCCCGGCGCATGGGTGTCCCCCTCGTGCAAGGCGGCGACCTGCTCGTGCTCGACGACAACGTCTATCTGAAAACCATCGGCGGCCTGGAGCGTGTGCACGTCATCTACAACCGCGTGGCCGACCAATGGCTCGACCCGCTCGTGCTCGAACGCGGCTCCCTGCTCGGGGTGCCCGGCCTGGTGCATTGCATCCGCAAAAAAACGGTCTCGCTTGTCAACGCGCTCGGCAGCCAGCTCGCGGACGACCGCGCGCTGCTGGCCTTCGCGCCTCGCATCATCCGGTTTTATCTCGGCGAGGCCCCCATCTTGCCGACGCTGCCGACGTACTGGTGCGGTGACCGCGACCAGTGCGAACTCGTCCTGGGCAACCTCGCCGAATACCGCATCCTGCCACGCGTGGGTGACCGCATCTACGGCAACGCCCGTGGGCACGCTCCCAGCGCGGCCGAGGAGAGCGCTTTGCGGGCGGAAATCCGCAAGGCACCGCACCTGTTTGTCGCGCAACCCATCGCGCAGGGCGCGCGGACCCTGTGTTTCGAGGAAGGCCGTCCGGTCGAGCGCCGCCTGGACCATCTCGTCTTCGCCTTGCGCAAGCGGCACGACATCGAAGTCTTCCCCGGCGCACTGACACGCGTCGCCCCCGAGGGCAGCCTCTACACGGCCGCCGGGTTAGGCGGCGGCAGCAAGGACACCTGGGTGCTCAGCGCCGACGCCGAGCCGATCACGCTCCAGTCGCGTTCGCGCCGGGGCAGAGAAATGTTCATCCCGCCGCGCCGGGTGACGAGCCGCGTGGCGGAGGTGTTCTACTGGATGGGCCGCTACCTGGAGCGCGCCAACAACCTCGCCTACCTCGTGCAGGTCATCGAGACGCTCGAACTGGAGGAACTCAACGCCACGGAAAGAAAGCTCTACCGGCCGATGTGGAATCGGCTCCTGCCGCACCTGGAGGGCAGCGGCCGGCGTTCCATCGCCACGCCCTGCGACCGTTACAAACTGGTGCTCCAGAAGGACGAACCCGGCGCGCTCATCAACGTCCTGCGGCGTGCCATGAACAACGCCAGCGCCATCCAGGACACGCTCAGCCCGGAGGCATGGTCGTCGTTGAGCCGGCTGCGGACGACGTTCGCCAACCATCGGTTCCAGGAAGACGCACCGGTCGGCGTTTGCACGCGGGTGACCCGCAAGCTCGGTGAGTTGACCACGCACGCGATCCCGCAGTTCTTCGGGCTGGCGGAGAACAGCATGATGGACGACGATGGCTGGCGGTTCTGCCGGTTGGGCCAGCAGCTCGAACGCGCCATCATCACCGCCAACGCCCCGCTGGCGTGCGTCAAAGCGTTCACGGGGCCCGCCGACCAACCGGCCCGCATCGGCCACCAGACCGAGATCGAACTCTCCGCGTTCCTGCGCCTCCTGGGCACTCGGGACGCCTACCGGCGCGTCTACCAGATGCGCGCGGAGCCTCTGCCGGTGCTCAAACTCCTCTTCCAAAACCCCGAAGCGCCGCGTTCCGTCCTCCACGGCCTGACGAATTGCGCCTCCCTGCTGCGCGCCACCAACCAGGGCGCGGCCAGCCCGGCGGCCATGCAGCGTCCGCTGGCGGCGGTCGAGAGTTTTTGCGAACGGCTCCGCCGGATCGATTGGGTGACGCATTTCGGTCATATGCCCGCCGCCGAATCGGAAGATTTTCCCCCGACGATGCCGCCAATTCCGGTGGGGTCGGTCGAGGAAATCCAGAACGCCGAACGCTTCGCCAGAGAAGCCCGCGTGGACGGAACTCCTTCCGCCTTCACGACCGAACGCGACGCAACGCCCGTTTCCGGCCAGGGCAAGGCGTTGGCCACGCTCCTGAACGAACTGCTTCGCGGTACGATGGACCTGCACAACGTCATCGCCGACGTGTTCCTCAACCATCAGGCGCACCTTTCCACCCCGTTGCAACCCTACCTGAGAGGCTTCACGCATGGAGTTTGAGGTCTCGCACATCACCGATTACACCTACCAGTACGGCGTCGCCGAAGCCTACCTGGAGGCGCGGATGACGCCGCCGAATCTACCCAGCCAGACGGTGCGCAACCGCCGGTTGATCGTCGAGCCCGCCGTCAAGGTCAGCGGGTATCTGGACTATTTCGGCAACGCGGTCGATTTCTTCAGCCTGCCCTACCGGCACCGCTCGCTGGTCATCACGAGCCGGGTCGATGTGCATACCCACGCGCCCGTGCGTCCGGCGGCGGCCCTGGAAGTGAGCATCGACGAGGCGCGGCAAATCCTGGGTTCGGCGGTGTCCGACGTGTACGACTACCTCCAGCCGACCGAGATCGTCGCCAAGACGAAGGACGCCCTGCAATGGGCCAAGCGTTATCTCGCGGGCAGCCGGCCGCTGGGCGAAGCGCTCGAAGCGTTGAACCTCGCGGTCTACGAACAGTTCGCCTACGTGAGCGGATCGACGACGAACTCCACGCCGCTGTCGGTCGTCTGGCAGCAGCGCAAGGGGGTCTGCCAGGATTTCACGCACATCATGCTCAGCGTGTTGCGCACCGCCGGTCTGCCCTCGCGTTACGTGTGCGGCTACATCGAGGCCGTCGCGCCGCCGAGCGCCGCCGCCGCCAACACCCTCGGACGCGCCGGCCGCACGCTCGTCGGCGCGGTGGCGACCCATGCCTGGGTAGAGGTGCTCGTGCCCGGCCAGGAATGGGTCGCGCTCGATCCCACCAACAAACAATGGTGCGGCGAGCGGCACATCACGGTTTCCTACGGGCGCGATTTCCGCGATGCGACCCCCTTGCGTGGCACCTTCAAGGGTACGGGCAAGCAGACCATGAAGGTCAAGGTGTTCGTCAAACGGCGCCCGGCACCCGCTGTAGCAGTTGAACCGAAGAAACCGTAGCCCTCTCCGCCCCATGCCTCTGCGTCTCCGCATCGATCACCGCACGCGTTACGAGTACGACCGCCCGGTGAGCCTGTCGCCGCATTTCGTGCGCCTGTTCGCGCGCACCGAACCGGGCCGCATCGTGCAACGGGTCAGTCTCGCCACCAATCCGCAGGCGATCCTGCAATCCCGGCGCGACCTGTTCGACAACGTGTTCGCGCGCTGCTACTACCCGGAGCACGAAGCGGAGTTGTTTTTCGATTACGCGCTGGAGATCGAACTCCACGAGCAGAACCCTTTCGACTTCCTGCTCGACTACGACGCGGCGAATTACCCGTTCGAGTACAAGCCCTCGGATGCCGCCCGGCTCGCGCCCTACCTGAAGTTTTCGGAGGCGGATCATTTCGGCACCGATACTTCCCACCGGCTCCTGCCGTTGCCCTTCTGGAATGCGCCGACGGCTTCTGTTTCGACGGTTTCCCTCCTGTCCGACCTGATCGACACCCTCCACAACAAACTCGGTTACGAACGCCGTGACGAGGGCGCGGCACACGCTCCCGCCGAGACCCTCCGGCGCGGCCAGGGAGCCTGCCGCGACATCGCCGTGCTGCTCGCCGCCATCCTGCGCGAACTCGGTCTCGCCTCCCGTCTGGTGAGCGGCTACCTGTGCGAATTTGGGCAGGATGCGAAAGACCGTCGCGCTGACGGTTCGATGCACATGTGGACGGAGGTTTACCTGCCCGGCGCGGGCTGGACAGGGCTCGACGCGACTAACGGGGTCTACTGCAACGAAAATTTCATCGCCACCGCCGTCGGGTTGACGACCGCCGAGATCACCCCGATCACCGGCCGGTATTTCTCGAATGAGGTCATCGCATCGAAGATGACCGCCTCCATCGAACTGACCGCGCTCTAGGCTCGGCGGCATCCCCGCCTTGCTTGCGGGGGCAAAGCGCGCTTCATTCGAGCCAGCGTTTTTTGCTGCTTCATGTTCGCTTCCCCCCTCGCTCTCCTCCAACCCGCACAGGTCTTGCTCGACCTGCACGCGGACGACGAGGCGGCGGCGATCCGCGACGTGGCGGGCATGTTCGCCGGGAATCCCGCCGTGAGCGATCCCGCCCGGCTCGCCGGCGAGGTCATCGAGCGCGAACGACTCAGCTCGACGGCGCTCGGCTGCGGCGTGGCTTTCCCGCACGCGCGGACCTCGCTGGTCAAGGAAATCGTCGTCGCCGCCGGACGAAGCGTGGCCGGGGTGCCGTTCGCGGGGGGCGAGGACCTTGTCCACTTCATCTTTGTGATCGGCACCCCGCCCGACCGTGCAGCGCAGTATCTCGCGCTCGTCGGCACGCTGGCCCGTTTGCTCCGCAGCGAGTCCGCCAGGGAAAAACTCCTCGCCGCAGCGTCGTCCGATGCGTTCGTGGCCGTCCTGCGCGCCGCCGCGTAGGCGCACCGACCCGGCACGATGGACGCACCCCAGGGCCGTCGCACCGGACAGTGGCTGCTGCCCCTGCTCAAGGTGCGCATCTGGCTCGCGGAGTTCGCGCGCCACAACGAACTCCAGACGACCCTCGTCTGGGCGGGTCTCGTCGGGTTCCTGGCCGGGGCATCCTCGGTCGGCTTTCGTAAACTGACGGACCTCATCCACGATCTGCTCACCGGGCACGACCTGGGCCATGTCGAGACCTTCCGGTTGCTGCCCGACTGGCAGCGGCTCGTCATCCCGGCGGCCGGCGGCGCGCTGGCGGGTTTCGTCCTGCTGTTCGGCGCGCGTCTCAACCGCCGCAAGAGCAGCACCGACTACATGGAGGCCATCGTCCTGGGCACCGGACAGATTTCCTCGCGCTCGAGCTTCGTCAAATGCGCCTCCGCGCTTTTCACCATCGCTTCGGGGGGTTCCATCGGGCGCGAGGGGCCGCTGGTCCAGCTTGCCGCCGTGCTCGCCTCGCTGACGGGACGCTGGGCCAAGATGACGACGGCGCGCCTGCGCCTGCTGGTGGCGTGCGGGGCGGCCGGGGGCATCGCTTCCGCGTACAACGCTCCCATCGGCGGGGCGCTGTTTGTCGCGGAGATCGTCCTGGGCACGCTGGCGATGGAGTCGTTCGGCCCCCTTGTGTTCTCTTCGGTCGTGGCCACGCTCACCGTCCGGCAATTTCTCGGCACGAATCCGCTGTACGAAATCCCGCACACCGCCGTCCAGATCGCGTCGAACTGGGAAATCATCCCCCACCTCGTGCTCGGGTTGGTGGCCGGCGTGCTCGCGCCGTGGTTTCTGCGCGGTCTGCGCTGGAGCGAGCGCGCCTTCGCCGCGACGGCGTTGCCCACCTACGCCCGGCTGGCGCTGGGTGGGCTGATCGTCGGCGCGCTTTCGATGAAGTCACCGGAAGTCGTCGGCAACGGTTACAGCGTGGTCGGCGAGCTGTTGCACGGCGGGCTGCTGTGGAAGGCGGTGCTGCTCATCCTGGCGCTCAAACTCGTGGCGACGGCGGCGACGTTCGGCTCGGGGGCGGTCGGCGGCGTGTTCACGCCGACACTTTTCGTCGGGGCCAGCATCGGATACATTTTCGGGCAAGGCGTGGACGCGCTCTGGCCGGGGCACACGCAGCCGGTGCTGAGCGTCTTCACCCTCGTGGGGATGGGCGCGTTCCTGGCGGCGACGACGCACGCGCCGATCATGGCGATCATCATGCTTTTCGAGATGACGCTGGACTACGATATCATCCTGCCGTTGATGCTCGCCTGCGTGGTCGCGCACTACGTCGCTACAGCCTTCGAGCCGGCCTCCATCTACAGCGATTCGCTCAAGCGCAAGGGCGCGGCGTTCGTGCGCCAGCAACTCGCCGCGTTGCGCGTGGCCGACCTGATGAAAAAGGACCCGGTCGCCGTGAGCGAGGTCTCGTCCTTCGCCGAGGTTGCGGAAAATTTCCTCACGAACCGCTTCAACTATCTGTACGTCGTCGGCGAACACCACCAATTCAAAGGCGCGATTTCCCTGCACGACGTGAAGAATTACCTCAACGAGCCCGAACTCGCGCACGTTGTCATCGCGCGCGACATCGTGCAGGAACAGTTTCCCGTCCTCGGCCCCGATGAATCGCTGACCGACGCGCTGAACGTGTTTTCCCGCCACGACGGCGAACGGCTGCCGGTGATGGATAATTTCGAGGCACGCACGTTGGTGGGAAGCATTTCCAAAACGGACCTGATCCTCGCCCTGGCCGAGCAGTCGAGGCCGCTTTCCTCCACGCACGAGGCGGCGACGGCGGGAGTCAGAACATCCGTGGCTCCCGGCGAGCACGCGGACGACGATTCGTCGCCGTAGGCTCCCGGCAGGCTTGGCAACCGGTAAGTAGCTGGCCTAGATTGACGTTTCGCCACCCGCCTTACTTTTTGCCCTTCGTAATGTCCGCCCCGCATCCGCCCGAACACGCCGCCCTTTTCGCCTCTCCGCTCGAACCGCTCGCGGATGCGGTTGGCGAACGCTTCCGTCAGCACGGCGTCCGGCTCACGCTCGGAGGCGAACCGACCCTGGTGCCGACCAGCCCGGAGGGGACGGAGTGGAATTTCGTCGCGGTCGGGCCGACCAAGCTGCGCTACGCCTACGCGCTGGCCGAGCAAATCATCGGCCGCTTTCTGCCGGGGGCCATCACCGTGTTCTCCCCCGGCAAGAGCTATCCCGGCGAGGTGAACCCGCGTTGGGTCGTCAACCTCCTCGCCAACCGCGACGGCACGCCCATCGCCCAACGCGCGGTGGCCCCGCGCAAGACGGGCGTCTCCCAACGGCAGGCGCGCAAGGCTTTCCAAACCCTCCTGGCCGACCTCGCCGCCGATCTCGGTTTCACGTCCGACGCCTGGACCGACGCCGTCGATCCGCAGGACTCGAAAAGCCTCGTCGCCGTCCTGCCGCTCGATCACGACGGCGAAAAATGGTTCACTCAGCGCTGGAAATTACCGTCCCGCCGCAAGCACCTCCTGCTCCTGAACGCCGAAGGCCCCGCCGGTCTGCGGCTGCCCCTCGACCAACTCCCTCCCGATGCCCTGCGGCGAGCCCTGACCATCGAGTTACGCGACGGCACCCAGCGCGTGTTCCTGCCGCCGCTGTTGCAACCGGCTTTCCGCGAACTGCTCGACCGGCTCAGCGCGCAGCTCGCCCGGCACGGGGTCGGCAAAGTATTTTTCGAGGGTTACCTCCCGTCCGACGAGGCGAACTGCTGGACGCGTGTCGGGCTCACCGCCGATCCGGGCGTGCTGGAGGTCAACGTCCCGCCTTGCGAGACCTGGCAGGATTACCATCGCTGGCTCGTGATCCTGGAGGAGACCGGCCGGACCGTCGATCTACGTTCGTGGAAGCAGAACCCCCAAGGCAACGACGCCGGGACCGGCGGGGGCAATCACCTCTTGTTCGGCGGGCCGTCGCTGGACGAAAACCCTTTCTTCACCCGACCCGGCTGGGTGGCGTCGCTGTTGCGTTATTTCCAGGCGCACCCCGCGCTGGCGTACCTGTTCACCGGAGTGTACGTGGGCGCGTCCTCGCAGGCCCCCCGGCCCGATGAATCCTCCCGCGACCTGTACGACCTCGACATGGGTTACGAGCATCTCGCCACGCTCAAGCCGGGCGAGGATCACCGGTACATCATCGGCGAAACCCTGCGTCACCTGCACACCGACATCACCGGCAACACCCATCGCAGCGAGATCAGTTTCGACAAATTCTGGAACGTCGGCGGGCCGCCCGGCAGCACGTCGGGGTTGATCGAGTTCCGCGCCATCGAGTCGCTGCCGCACGCCGAATGGATGTCACTCATCGCCCTGCTCTGGCAGGCAATCGCCGCGCACACGCTCGACCACCCGACCTCGCGGGCCCTCACCGCGCACGGTCCGAGGTTGCACGACCGGTTTTTTCTACCGACCCCGTTGTGGGAAGACCTGCGTGCCGTGCTGGCGGACCTGCGCGCGGACGGGTTCGATTTCCCGGAAGAAGGGTTCCGTGCGATCTGGCGGTGGCGTTTCCCCCTGATGCTGGCCGCGGATTTGCAGGAAGGTGCCACGCTCGACGTGCGCCGCGCGTGCGAGGGCTGGCCGTTGCTCAGCGAGACGCCAAGCGAGGGAGGCGCGACGAGCCGGTTCGTGGACACGTCCATCGAGCGGCTGGAGTTCGCGGCGTCGGAGGAGTTTGCGGGACGTTACCGGGTCTTCGCCAACGGCAGGGCGCTGCGTTTTTCACCCCTTCACGAGGACGGCGGCGCAACGCTGGATCACGAGTGCATTTGCGGTCTGCGTTACCGGCGGACGGCGCTCTACCCTTCGCTGCATCCGGGGATCAAGCCCCATCTGCCGCTGGAACTCACCGTCTTGGCTATCGACGGCGGCAAGGTCGTGGCGTGCTACCGGCTGGAGGAAGACAGTCGGCAATTCCGTGCGGTCGCGACTACGGAAATGTTGCATCCGATGGACGAGAACAAACCGGCCGCCAAATCGGACCCGACCCTGCTGGCTTACGATCTACGACTGGAATGACAAGAGCCGCGTCCGGGCAAACCGGACGCGGCTCTGAAATCGTCTCAGAGCCTTATCAACCCGCTAGGGGCTGACCGGCTGGCGCGCGATCGCCGTCGCGGGTGGCAGCAGCGGGGTCGTCTGCGAGCCGGGAGGCTCACCGAAGGCGCTGATGCCTTCGACCTTCACCGGGTTGTCGGCGATGGCCACGTTCTTATCCTTGAAGTCCTTGAAGTCCGTGTCCTTGAAATCACCCGTGCGGTGCACGCCACCGGAACGATGGAACGCCGCGATGAGGAACCGGCCCTGGAGACCGACGAGGTTGACCGAAACACGTTTGACGCCGCTTTCCCCCGTGGTTTCGACCGAGCCAACCGGCTTGTGGGTCGAGAGAATCTGCTCGCCGTTGTAGTTGAGCGTCTCGGCGTTGGCGACAGGCTGAACGCCGGGCGGCGTGACGTAGTTTAAATTGACGGGTTGGGCGTCGTCCTTGGAATACGCGTTGTCGACGAGGTAAAAATCCATCTGCCCGGCGGGCGCCTCGAAGGCGCAGGACACCCGATCCACCTTGCGGAGGGCGCCGAGGTCGATGACCGCCGTCGGATGTGGGTCAGCCGGGTCGAAAGTGAACGAGGTCGCATCGTTGCCGTCGATCATGTATTGGGCATCGGCGAGGCTGTCGGCGTGCGAGACGGCGACGACCTTGGCTCCCATCGACAGGCTGGCGTAGTCGTAAAACGAATTACGGTCCTGACTCTGGGTGGCGACCTCGGAACGCGTGGGCGTCGTGACGTAGTTCACCGCCGCATTCGTGCTGGCGGTCACCGGTGCCGCGAAGAGGCCAAACCCGGCGATCTTTCCGGCTGTGCGAGTCTCGAAATCAATCTTCACGTAGCGGCCTTCGGCGCTGCCGAAGTTGCAATCGACCGTCCGGCGACCGTCGAAACTTTCCTCGCCGCCGACCTTGCGCCAGCCGGGTGCATTGTCCGCCAGTTTCGTCGAGGACACTGAGACGGTCACCTTCCCCTCGGCACCGAGATTGGAGAAGCTGAAATGGTTGAGCATTTCGATTTTAGGAAGGCTCAGGACGAAGCTCGTCGTGCCAGCCGCCAAGTTGAAATCTCGCGCCGCATCGTCACCGATGAGCACCAGTGCATCGGCCTTGCCGCCAGCCCCGTGAACCTGGATCTTCGCTCCGAGGCTTGCGCGGGCGAGGCTGACTGGCAAATGGTTGCCGCCCTGTTCCGCGACCGTGTTCTCGGCGGCTACGGCTACCTGACAGACCGGCGGTAAAGCCAACCCGCAAAGCACTGCGAACGCGCTGCCAAAAGCTAGTTTAGATTTCATTGATTGATAACCCCTGGTGGTATGTAAAACGCGGTCAGTGTGCCCGAAGCCAAAAGAATGGCAAGAAAATTTTTACCAAACTTGCAAATATTTTCTTATCAGTGCGAACTCATTACTGAAACGACGCATTGAAATTCGGTTCGATGCTCAACTTAGAATAAACCGTGCCACTTGGCGTGGAACCGGTTATAAAGATACCCGATCCCCAGCAAAACGGCTCCCAGGCAGAGCGCACTGACCGCACGACCTAGACTGTCGAGTTGCCAGATGTCGAGCAAACCAATGCGTCCCAGTGTGCAAACGAGAATCGCGAGACCTGACCAGCGGTAGACTTTCTCATGCAGCGTCAAACCGGCGACGAAGAGAAGGGCCGCGAAGAATGACCATGAAGCTGCCAAAGTGAACGCGCCTTCAAACGAAAGCGTCATCCGCGCGGTGAGAACGGCCCAGGCGCAGAGGGTCGCCACCACGATGGATGCCCCCTGCCATCGTGAAGGTGCCGCGATGGCCGCCGAGGGTTCCCGCTTGATCCAGTAGCGCGCGAACCGTTGCTGCCCGGCAATCGCCGCGATGCCCAAGAGGTGAATGAACGCCGCGCGTTCTTCGTGCCCGAGAAGCGCCAGGGTAAGCACTCCGGCGACGGCGAGAACGCCACTCCACCAGAGCCAGCGCGGTTCCCGTCGCACCAACGCCCAAGCCGAGACTGCCGCGCCCAGAACGCTTAACACCGCAAACCGCGCGTCGCCCGGGATGTACCGGCAGACCCAACCCAGGACGAACAACGTCGCCACGGCCTCGTAAATGGCCAGCCACGCGCCGACCGGGGCGACGGCAGAGGATCGCCTTATGACAAAGATCGTGACGAGCAAAACCGCCAGGGGAACCAGGGTCAGCGCCATCTCACTGCCATATTCCAGGGGCCGGTTAAACACCCAAATGCGCAGCACACACCCGACAATACCGACGAGCAACAACCCTTGCCCGACCACCGCCAGCCACCGGTAACGCGTCCACAGACCATAGGCCAGCAACGCCAGGGAGAGAACGGCATTCTCCGCCACCCACAGGCTGACGGAAAGTTCGCCGGCGACATTGGGCCGCAGCCAATCGTAGAGCAGCAGGACGGCCAAGACGGCGTTGAATCCGGCGAAGAGGTCGCTGGTTCGTTGCGGGGGCCGTGACCTTTCCCCGGTCCACGGCCAACCGCGCTGCCACCAATGGCCGAGCGCGAGCGTGACGAGGAACAGTGCCCCCATGCTCCAGGCAGGCGTCCCGGCGTTGTACGCCTTGACGAGGTCATCGTCGGAAAAACGATGAAGGGATGCCGCCAACAAAAACGCCTGCGCGTAGAACGGCACCGTCCGCACCCGCAGGATGTACACCGAGGCCGTCAATCCCGCCGCCGCCGCCGCCAGGACAGGCACGAGGGCGACATCGTGCGCGAGAGTGCGCTCGATGACCCAGAGCCACACCGCGAGTCCCAGCCCGGAATAGAAGGCAGGCGCGACGGCGAGCGTTTCTCGGAAACCCGGCAGGGCAGCCGGGTCCGCCGTTGGCGCGGGACCCGATTTGTCCCGCCGATCCTGGCCCCACCACGCGTTGAAAACGAGCAGCGCACCTGCCCCGGCGGCCGACGGCCACGCCACGGCGGTCTGCCAATCGCCCAACCGGTTCGCCGCCACCATGAACGCGGCAACCGCCGACGCCATCGACGCCCACAACGGCAAACGTTCCTCCCGCCACCGCGCACGGCCGAGCAACGCGACGCTCTGCGCGGCCAGCACGAGACCGAGTTGCCAGCCATCGAGATACGCGAAAAATCCGAGCGTCACGAGGGAGACGCCCTGGAGGAAGTACGATCCCTCGGTCTCGGCGTCCACGCGGGGCCGCACCCGTCGGCACGCTTCCGCCAACGCGCAAAGCAACGCGCCGAAACCGAGCGACCACATCCAGAACGCCCCCGGATACGGGCCGTGCAAAATCCAGGTCGTCAGCACGAAAAACGCGCCGTTGTTGAGAGTGGTGAACCCGGCGCGCCGGCGGGGCGTCCAGTTCGCCGCACCCGGTGCGAACACCGACCCGGTAAACAGGAGCCAATAAATCAGTAGGAACGTCCCCTCGATCCAGAATCGGCCAGCGGGCTCCCCGGCGTGCCCCGGATCGGTCCACGCCTGGACCGTGTGGTAGTACCGCCAGAATCCGTAACTGCCAAACGTCGCCAGCAGGCTCGCGTACGGGAACACGCGCCACAGATGCCGACGCAGCAAAAAGACGGCGGCGACCGTCAGCGTCAGGTTGGAAAATAGCGTGAAGGCGGCGATCTCGTTGACGGCCGACGCGTAGTACGCCAGCAGGACCGCGAACGTCGCCAGCACCTCCGACCCGCGCCGGTCGGCCAGCCAGACCATGAACCCCGTCCACCCGATGAGCAGCGCGCCGTCGAAAAGCGCGCTGCGAAACACGAGGAGGCTCGGGTTCCAGTGGGCCGCGTAGGTGACGTAGTACACCGCCGCCAGCCCGCCGGCCAGGACGACGCGCGCGAAGTTCAGCATCCGCGCGGAATTTGCCGCCTCCTTGCCGCGTTCCAGCCAGGCTCCGGCTCCCGCGAGCGCGCCGGCTCCCAGGTACATCAAACCGACCTTTGCCCCCGGGGGGAGGTGCGGGACGATGTGATTGTAAAGATAGCTACCGATGAAAACCAGGCCGGTCAGTAGCGCCACGACACCGACCCGTACCAGCCAGGTCGTGCCGATGCGCACTTCCAACGACTCTCTCGGCGGCGTGGCCGTGGGCGTCTCCGCCAGGGGCGGCGGAAGCTCGGCGGGCGGCAGCTTCGGGTGAAATACGAAA
>CAZZYS010000108.1:0-13450 GCA_964658285.1 uncultured Verrucomicrobiota bacterium | reverse complement strand
ATTCTGCATTTTCCTGCCGTGCTCTATCTCGACGTGACCAGTTCCTGCAAGTCGCCGATGAACACCGGCGTCCAGCGCGTCGTGCGCGGGTTGCACCGGGCGTTGTCCGCGCTCGCGCCCGTGACTCCGCTGGTCTGGGACCCGGCGCTGTCGGCGTACTGCCGGCTTTCGCGGCGCGAACGCACCTACCTCGAGAACCCGTTCGCCGGCCGTGCCGCCGCCGACGCCGAACCCGGCCGCCGCGCCAATCCCGTGCCGTTGTGGAGCAAATTCGTACGCCGGATCGCGCACCGCCGCAACCGCTTCGACCTGCCCGCGCGGCTGACGGCCGCCGACACGTTGTGCGTGCCCGAAATCTTCCAGGACAACCGCCTCGGCTGGCTCGAAACCCTCCCCACGCGGACGGCGGCGCGGCGGGTGGGGATTTATTACGACGCCCTGATCTGGCGGCGGCCCGACATCATGCCGGGGAACCGGCAGGCGGGATTCGTGGAATACCTCCATGCCCTCGGTAGTTTCGATCACGTCGTCACGATTTCCGAGGAATCCGCCGCCGACCTGCGCGCCTGCTGGCTCGAACACGGCCGGCCGCGGGAGCGGATGCCGCCGGTCTCGGTCGTCACGTTGCCGGTGGATCATCTCGGCGCGACGCGGACGGTCGCCGCCCCGCCCGCCGTGGGTACGGGGCGGCGTTCGGTGTTGTGCGTGGGGACGTTTGAGCCGCGCAAAAACCACCTCGGACTGCTCGCCGCCGCTGAGATGGCGTGGGCGCACGGGGCGGATTTTGAGTTGACCCTCATCGGCCGGACGACGGCGCAATGGGGGCGGCGGGTCGTGGCCGCCCTGGAGACCCTGCAACGGGCCGGTCGGCCGGTGCGCTGGCTGCGGCACGTGGACGACGCGACGTTGCGGCGAGCGTACGAGGAATGCGCGTTCACGGTGTTCCCGTCGTTGGCGGAAGGCTTCGGTATTCCCATCGTGGAAAGCCTGTGGTACGGGCGGCCGTGCGTCTGCGGCGTCAACGGAGCCATCGGCGAAGCGGCGGCGGGCGGCGGGTGCCTGGCGGTCGATCAAACCGATCCCGTGGCCCTCGCGCGGGGGCTCGAAACGCTCCTCGCGGACCCGTCTCTTTACCGTCGGTTGTGCGGCGAGGCGGAACGGCGGGTGTTCGGGACGTGGGAAGAACTGGCGCGGCAGCTACTGCCGATTTTGGGTGTGGAGATGGAACGCGCCTGACGGACCCGAGCCCGGGTGCTGCTTGCTGGAGCGCGTGGATCAGGCCGGGGTGAGCGTTGCTCGGAGTCGAGCCGCCAGCTCCAAACGTTCCTCGTGGGTGTAGCGGTTTTTCTGGCCGCCGTAGAGGCCGTCACCGTGCCAGCGTGGAAAGAGATGCAGGTGATAGTGCCAAACGTCCTGGTCGCCGGCGGGTCCGTTGTGCTGGCGGGTGGAGATGCCCTCGCAGCCGAAGACATGCTGCATGGCCTGCGCCAGGCGGCGGGTGACGCGGAAGATGTCGGTGCCGAGCGTCTCGGGCACATCGAAGACGTTCTCGTAGTGGCGTCGTGGCGCGATCAGGCAGTTGCCTTTGATGGCTGCGTAGTAGTGCAGAGGCACGAAGGCAAAAACCTGCGGCTCTTCCAAGATGATGGCTGCCTCCGGTAGCGGGGTCGGCAGCGATGCCGCCAGGCGGCAGAACGGGCAATCGTAGTTGGCTGGCGCGTGCTTCATGGTGGTCTGACGGACTCAAGCTCGGCGACGCAGGCTGACGCGAGAGAACACAACCACGGCACCGACCCCACCGCCAGCCTCCGTTTGCTGGGGCCGCGTTGTTGGGCTGCCGGTCACAGGCCAAGCCACGTGCGAACACCTTCCTCGATGGGTGCAAGCTGCACTGGCGCGAGCGCACCAAGACGGCGCAACGCGTGCCTGGCCGGGATGGTCGTGACACTCTGCACCGCGAAGGCACCCTCTCGCAGGAATGGAACCGGGATAATGATCTCAAAAAGGTGAGCCACGCAGTGCCGTGATGTGGGAAACGATGGTGACGACCACCCGGTCAGTGTCTCCGTAAGGCACGTTGAGGACGACCGCCGGACGGGTCTTCTGGATCATGCCGAGATCGACGAGCCAGACCTCACTTCGTCTGGGCATCTTCCTCCTCGTCGAGCATGGCGAACAAGCGGGCGGCGGAAGCGGTCAACTCCTCGTCGGAGATGTCGCCGTAATCAAGTTGGGCAGCCCGGTGAACGATCACGTCGCTGAACTCGCGTTGCTCCTCTGGGGCAAGCCGATCAAACGCCTCCAGAAGCTGGGCAGTCGCTGTGCTCATGCGAGGAGGGTAGCGTCACCATGCCTGTGGAGCAAGGAAGCGCGAGGCAACCTAACGCCTCCAAGCTCAACGACAGAGGCTGGCGAAGAAGGACGTAGATTGCAAGAAGAAGCCCACCGCCAGCCTCTGTTCGCTGGAGCGCGTGGTTAGGCCTTCGGCGGCTCGCCAGACAACGCGCGGATGATGGCCCGGGCAAGATACTCCCTGATCTCGGTGTGATGCGGCACTGGCTGACAAGCCTTCGTGACTGGATGCTGATACCAATCGTGCTTGCCGCCGTGACGGATAAACACTGCCCCCTGCCGCTCCAAGGTTCGGATCAACTCGCGACGTTTCACGCCACCTCCAGCTCGGCGTGCTGGCGCACCGCCGGGATGGCACCCGAGGAAAGATCGCGGTAGAGGTCGAGCAGGTGCTCCTTGAGGTCGTCCAGACTGGTGCCCTGCGTCATGTAGTCAGGGTACGTGTCGAGGTAGCCCAGCCAGAAGTCGCCATCTTGCCAGAAAGTGTAGCCGAGAGAACGCATGGCCGGAGCGTAGCGGAAGCGGCTCGCGCGGTCAACGCGGCCTCTGTTGGCCTAACGGACTCAAGCTCAGCGACAGAGGCTGGCGAGGACAGACGTGGAGTGCAAAATGGACTCGAACGCCAGTCTCTGTTCGCTGGAGCGCGTGGTTAGGCGTCAGTTGTGGCGAGGGGACGGAAGCATCCGTAGCTGCTGGGTGGAAACCAGCGTCAGGTCGGTACCCTCCCAAACGTACTGCGGGGTGGCAGTCTCGAAACGGGCCTTCTGCCCCGCCAGATGCTTGTACTCCTCACAGGCTTGCTGCCACGCTTGGTCGGTCGGAAAATCAGTGCCACGGCGATAGAGCACCAAAGTGGCATGATCCAAAGTTGAGGTGACGGTTTGTGCGTTGCCGCTCGCGTCGCTTGGTTTGGACAGCAGCAGTTCGCCGGGGCCGCTGACGACCAAAACAATTTTCTGTTCTGAGGCAGACACGGACTGCACTTCAAGGGTGCCGGAAAAACCCAGCGTGGCGGCGAAAGAAGAAGTTGCCGGGACAGTGAACAGCAGCGCAGCAAGGAAAGATAAGGTTTTCATGGTGACATGGTTGGACCTCTGCGGCGGACGAACGTTCATTGGAAATGGTGGAGCGGTGATCGCCTAACGAATCCAAGCTCAGCGACAGAGGCTGGCGGAGTAAAGCTCAGAGTGCAGAAGAGACGCCGTCGCCAGCCTCTGTTCGCTGGAGCGCGTGGTTAGGCGAGATGGGGCCGACGGAGAAGACGTGGACCGGAGAGGCTGCCAGCGCGGCGAAATCGGTGGGCGCGAGCTCCCGGAAGCGACGGAACTCTCTCAAATTCTGGGATCGGGAGGAAAGCTCGGTAATCAAATCTGGAAACGACGCCTGATTGAGGCGTGCCAAAAGAGTGTCGGTGGAGCGCGGAAAGGAAACTGCGGCGATGACACGGTGGACTGCCTCGAAACTGATCGTATCTGGTGCGGTTGCCAGCGGAAGAAGGCGAAAAGACTCGTTCTGGCGTCCGCACGCCCCCGCTACGCAATGCGAATGAGCATGGAGCAGCCGCTCGCGGCTGTACGTGGCGACAAACCGCGTCGCGCGGTGCGTGACCTGACAGAACGCCGAGAGGAAGGGTACGTAGCTGGTGATGATGTGCTTGAGTTCGAGGAACACGAAAGCACCTGTGTTGGTGAGAAAGACAAAATCAATTGAAGGCTCGTTCCAGCGCGTGCTGCTGTGATTGATGTCCCAAGAGGGAAACATGAGTTCCCAAGCGACAAGGGTAAGACGACCGAAAGGTGGAATCGTGGGCCCCTCAACGGCCCATTGGGTCGTGAGACTGTCTTGTAGAATCCACTCGTTCATGGAGGGTGCGCGAATCTCGCCTAACGGACTCAAGCTCAGCGACGGAGGCTGGCGAGAAGAGGCATGATAAAACAGAAAAGAGCTGACCGCCAGCCTCCGTTCGCTGGAGCGCGTTGTTAGGCCGGCGGCTACAGAAAGGCTTTCCAGTGAGCTTCGGATACGATTGCAGGGGTGCCATAATCTCGGCGCGCTAGGATAGCCTGCTCGATCTTGTTCCCGTAGGCTCCACGTTTCCAACGTGAACTGCCATCAGTGCCGATGACGAGATAATCGATATTCTGGCTCACCGATTTCTGTTTGGGGCACTTCCCGCCCCTTGCAATCGTATCTGCTTGGCACTGCTCACGAGACCCATGAGCGAACTTGCCAGTAAACATGAAAATCATGTCTTGGAATACTATTGCAGGCTCCGGCGAGTCGTATGGTGACTCGTCTTCGACAATCTTTGCCGCCGTCGCTGCTCTGAAATCAGAGACCGCTTGGCTGGCACTCCAGTCCTCTGGAACAACGAGTGATAGCAACTGCTTGCGATCAACGGGCACAACGGACTCAGAAGCGGTGTCGAAATCGCCTGTGTGAAACAGATACCGTCGCCAAAGCTCTCTGTTTGCAGGATCGGACATGATGATGTCGATATCCCATCCTGCCGCGCCTGCGCTTATTTGCGGGCCAAACCGGACGCCGAAAAAGCGCAATAGTTTCTTTTGACGATTGGATGCTGGTTGTCTCATATGATTGGGCCTAACCGGTAGTAGACGAACGAATGTCGTAGAAAAAGGCGAATAGAATTCGTCTAACACGGTCTTCTGGAGCGTCGAAACGTCGCACGGCCAGGCCGTCTCAAAAGCGGGCTGGACATCCACCTTGGTCGTTGGGCTCTATCCCTGCAACCGCCGCACGAGGTCGCGCACCCGGTCCACCCCGCCGATCTCGTGGAAAATCACGTCCGCATCATCCGTGGCGGCGGACGAAAACTCCACCTTGCCGATCCCCAGCAACCCGGTGAACCCGTTCTTGAGCACGTTGATGCTGCGGATGTCTTGAATCCGCAGTTCGTTGGAATCGCGCACCACCCGGCCGGTCTCGGAAATCACCCGGCGATTGGTGATGCGGTAACGCCGGTTGCCCCGCGCCACGCCCACGGCCAGCGCCGCGATCAGCACCGGCAGCAGCGCCACGGCGTACATCCAGGGGTGCCATTGGATGAACGTGATCCGGTCATGGTAGTAATAGAGTCCGGCCGCCAGACCCGCCCCGGCCAGGAAACCCAGCAGCCAATATCCCAGGTAAAACCATTGCGACCGCCGACCCCTCCAGAGGATTTCCTCGGCGTGATGAACTTCGGCTTGGGGAGGAGTCGTGTCTGACATGAGTGTTCGGCAAGTTAGGTTACAATTTCACCTGCAACGGAAATTTCGGGCACAACCGTGAGCGCTCCAGTTCACCTTCCGGTCCGTAAAAACTCATCCCGCCGGTCAGGTTGCAGAACCAGCACTCCAATGCGCCCGCCTCGAAATACTCGTGCCGCTTTTCTTCCATTTCACGTTTGGAGTTACTCGGGGAGCGTACTTCGACACAAATCTCCGGTGCTGCCTTGTAGGCGATGGGTGTGCTGTTCGCCTTATCCCTGGTGCGCGAGATCCAAATGACATCCGCCACCGGATTGCTGTTCTTCGCGTCGATTGGGCATTCTTGAAGGGTCATCCCGGTCCGCATCAGACGCTTGAGCGTCTCCTGGATTGCCGTCTGGTACTTGGAATGAGAAAGACTGTGCGGACTCAATTCGATGTTTCCCCGGCGATTGATCTCTACGCGGTGTGGCAGTTTTGCGAGCCGTGGGTCGTTGCAGACTTCTTCCCATGTCCGCGGAAAATGGTTCCCCTGACGGTCCATGACATTGATCTTGTCCGTTCGCGCCGCGCTTGTCAATCCGCCGACGCCGTCGTGGCCGCCCCCGCGTTCTCGGCGAAAAGCTGCGTGATGACATCCTCGATGGGCACTTCCGCCACACTGATGTCCTTGACCGGGTACGCCTCGAACAACCGCCGGCACACCGCCGCCACCTCGTCGCGCGGCACGCGCAACTCCACGCCCGTGTCCGTCCGCGCGAGGACCTCGCCCAACCCGGAAAAGTCCCGGTTACCGTCGCGGCCCGTGAACTCCAGCCGCAACACCTTGCCGACCGCGAATCTCGCCGTGATGCTCTCCAGCGGCCCGTCGAAAATGATCTTGCCTCCGGTGATGACGATCACCCGTTTGCAGAGTTCCTCGATGTCCTGCATGTAGTGGCTCGTCAGGACGGTGACGACCCCGTGCTCGGCGTTGTACGCACGCAAAAACTCGCGCACCTTGCGCTGGCTGACCACGTCCAACCCGATGGTGGGTTCGTCGAGAAATAAGACCTTCGGGCTGTGCAGGAGCGCGGCGATGAGTTCCATCTTCATGCGTTCGCCCAGCGAAAGCTCGCGCACCATGACGCCGAGTTTGTCGGTCACGTCGAGCAGCTCGGTCAGACCGCCGACGATGGTGCGAAATTTCGTTTCGTCGATGCCGTAGATGGCGCGGTTGAGTTCGAGCGACTCACGCGCGGGTAAGTCCCACCAGAGGGCGTTCTTTTGGCCCATGAGCAGGCTGAACTGCCGCTTCATCTCGTTTTTGCGTTCGGACGGCACGAACCCGAGCACGCTCGCCCGACCCGACGAAGGGTACAGTAGGCCGGAGAGCATTTTCAGGACGGTCGTCTTGCCCGCGCCGTTGGGTCCGAGGAACCCGACGAACTCGCCCTCGTCGATGCGAAAGGTCACGTCGTCGGCGGCGCGGGTTTCGTCGTACTTGCGCTTGGCCAACCCCTTGATGGCTCCCCAGATGCCCTGTTCCTTGCGGTAGGTGCGGTAAATTTTAGTCAGACCTTCGGCTTCGATGACGCTCATATGAACGAAAAATAGTTGCAGAGAAATGTTGGCTCCGACGCTCCGCAGCCCCGGCAGGGGCGTAAGAGTTTAGCCCACGGCGTGAGCCGTGGGTAAAAGTTATTTCGGCGGACGAGCCCCGGCAGGGGCGTAAGAGAACCAGCGGGATTTTCATGAAACGCGAGGCAGCTTTTCTTACGCCCCTGCCGGGGCTATCCCCTCTGACGCGCCTCTCCCCACGGCTCACGCCGTGGGCTAAACTCTTACACCCCTGCCGGGGCAGCGGAGAAGGCAATCAATGCTGCCATCTGGGTTGGTGCCACTTCTGCACGCGGCGCACGAACCAACTGTAGGCATTCAGCACGGCGATCTGCCGGAACCAGTTGAAAACGAGGCCTTCCGTCGCCATGTGCGCGGCTAACACGACGCCGGGTAACTCGCGCCCCCGGCCGGGAAAGAGCCGGCGGTGCCAGTTCCACATGATTCCGCTCAACCCGAGGTCCACCGCCCAGCGCGTGAGGAACAGCAGCAGGCCCGCGCGTTCCCACGCCGCCGAACCGTGCAGCGCCGCCGCCAGCAGGACGGCCAGCGAGAGCGAACCCCAGACCGGCAGGATCGCGTCCACGCACTTGATCGGCAGCATCAACCCGCCGACCAGACCCATGCGTGGGTTGCCCACCATCCGGCGGTATTCCCACAGCGTTTGCAGAAACCCCGCGAACCACCGCGTGCGCTGATGCACGAACGTCCCCACCGTGTCCGGCGAATCCGTGTACGCCACGGCGTCCGGCACGACCGCCACGCGGTACGCACGTCCGGCGGAGCGCATCTGTTCGTGCAGGCGGTAGATGACCTCGTAGTCTTCCACGAGGCTCGCGCCGCTGAACCCGCCGATCTCGCGCAAGGTCCGCGTCCGGAACGCTCCGAACGCCCCCGACACCTGCAAACAAACGCCGAGGTGCGCGAGGCCGATGCGCCACATGAAGTTTTTGACGTATTCCCAGTATTGGTAGCGCACCAGCCACGGGCCGCGCGCGGCGTTGCGCACGTACACGAATCCGCCCGCCGAAGCCACGAGCGGGTCGCGGAACGCGTCGGCCAAAGCCGCGAGCGCGCCCGGGGCGAGCCGGGTATCGGCGTCGAGGGTGGCGGCGACCTCGGCGTGCGTTTGCGCGAGGGCCGCGTTGAGCACGCCGCCCTTGCCCAACTTTGGGAGGGCGAGGAGCAGGAGGCGTCCGTCCGGGCCGCCGCGCCATTCCTCGCGGGAAGCATCGGACCGGAGAAAATAGCGTGCGATGAGCGCCTCGTTCATGCCGTCGGTCGAGCCGTCGCTGGCGACGATGATCTCCGTGACGCCATCCTGCGCGAACACGCTGTCGAGGGTGTCGAAGATGCAGGCGCGTTCGTTGTGCGCGGCGATGAGCACGGCGAGACCGGGGCGGGGGGCCAGCGGCGGGTCGGGTGCCGTCCGCCGCCGGTGGCGCAGGCCAAACCACGCCGCCGTCACGAGGAGCGCGTTAATGCCGAGTTCGTAAGAAAAATAGAGCAGCGTGATCCAGAACAACACTGCCGGGTCCTTTCGCCACAGCGCCGTCATGCTGTAGACCACCAGCAGCCCCAAACCGCCGACGATGAGGAAAAAACGCGCCGCCACTTTGCGTGAAGCGGGCATTGGTGCCGGGCGCGGGATCGGGACAGCGGCGTGAGCGGATGAACTCATGGTCGATTAGCACATCTTATCACCAACCGCTTTTTCTGAAAGCACCGGCCCCAATCGTGCAGGTGCATGGAACAGCGCGAACGATGATTGTGCAGGGCTGAGACCGGACGCAACGGTGAAAGTGCGAATCACCTCTCGACCATGTTTGAGAAAGTATCTCACAACACAAAGATGGGGGCAGATGCAGACACCGTTTTTACCTTGGACAGAGCTTGGACAACGTCCGACAAAGGGTGACAGGCAAATTCAGGTTTGCGTCTGGTCATGCGCGCACGCAACTTGGCGGCATGGACGCATCCGGTCTCCCCCCCGAAAAGTCGGTCGGCTTCGTTGGCGTCGGCCGCATGGGGGCCAACATGGCGCGCCGCTTGCAGGAACGCGGTTGGGAGGTCACGGTCGTTTACGACACGAGCACCGCCGTTGCCGAGAGTCTCGCCGGCGAGCTTGGCGCGACCGCTAGCCGTTCGCTCGACGACGTGAGCGCCCGCGCGCGCACGATCATCACGGTGGTGTCCGACGACGCGGCGATGCGGCAGATTTTCGACGCGGGCAGCGCGCACTCGCTCGTGGCTCCGGCGGTGGCGAAGGGGCGGTTGTTCATCAACTGCGCGACCGTCTCCCCGGTGGTCCATCACGCGGTGGAATCGGTGGCGGAACTCGTTGGCGCCGAGAGCCTGGAGGCGTGCATGGCCTCCAGCATCACGCAGGCGCGCGACGGCAGCCTTTACCTGATGTGCGGCGGCAGGGAGGAAACGTTCGAGCGGGCGCGGCCGATCCTGGAGCAGCTTGGTTCCACGGTGAGATTCATCGGGGCGGCCGGCGAGGCGG
Organism: uncultured Verrucomicrobiota bacterium; assembly: GCA_964658285.1. Lineage (GTDB taxonomy): Bacteria > Verrucomicrobiota > Verrucomicrobiia > Chthoniobacterales > SZAS-18 > CAHJWO01. Next base: position 3,778 of record CAZZYS010000108.1, on the reverse strand, counting down.
CGAAGGTCAAGGCCCTCGTGAACATGGTCATGAACATCAACACCGCCGGACTGGCCGAAGGGCTCGGACTCGGCGCGGCCCTGGGGCTGGACCTGACGATGTTGAGGGAAGTGTTCGGCGAGACCGGCGCGGCCAGCCGGGTGCTCCAGACCGACGGCGAGGACATGCAAAACCGCGCGCACGACTGCTATTTTTCCGCCGCGCACGCCGCCAAGGACAGCGGCATTGCCCTGACGCTCGGGACCCAGCACGGCCTCGAACTGCCGCTGGCCGCCGCCGCGAAGGCGCAGTACGACAAGATGATCGCCCGGGGCCTCGGCGAACTCGACAAAAGCGGCGTCGCGGAGCTGACCTTCCCCGGCCGCGGATGATGCCCCCGCGCCGGAAGCAGATCGTGCGTTGGGCGGCGTTCGCGGCGGCGGGCGCGGTGGGATTGTTCGTGCTGGCCGCCGTGGTGCTGGTGGTCTTCGGGCTGCCGGATCATCTCGGCGAGGCGGAGGTGGGGTTGGTCTTGGGGAACAAGGTCGAGGCGGACGGCAAGGCGTCGGCGCTGTTGCAGGCCCGGCTCGACAAGGCGCTGGCGCTGCGGCGATTGGGTTATTTCGAGTGGGTGATCGTCAGCGGCGGCGTCGATCCGACGGGCCACGACGAGGCGGCGGTGATGCGTGATTACCTGGTGGCGCACGGCGTCCCGGAGGACAAAATCATCGCGGACAACCAGGGCATCAACACCTACGAGAGCGCCCGGCACACGGTGAGGATCATGCGGGAACGCAAGTGGGATGGGGTTTGCGTGGTGACGCAGTATTACCATGTGCCAAGAGCGCGGATGGCGCTGGGGCATTTTGGGGCGAACGAGGTTTCGAGCGGGTCCGCGCGCAACTTCGAGTGGCGGGACGTGTACCATGTGGCGCGCGAGGTGGTCGGATACGCCTGGTACGCGTGCCGGCGCTACGACCGTCCGCCGCACGTGAAACTGCCTCCTTCGCCGGAGTCGTCGTAGGATTGGAACTTCAGCTTCGCGGCTTTTCCACGAACAACTCGCCCGCCCGCCGCCGCGCGTGGCAGCCGCCGGGTAGATTGACCTTCGCCGGCCCGGCGTCGGCGTCCAGCAACGCGCGCACCCGTTCGATCTCCTCGTAACCCACGCCGGCCACATGCCGGGCTTGCAACCAGGCGCGCAAGAGACGGCGCTGTTTGGCGACCGGTTGCGCGGCGAGGGTTTTTACCGGCAGGCGTTCGGGCAGCGGTGCCTCGTCCGCCAGCAAACCGGCCAGCCACCTTTCCTCGGCCTGGAGGATGTCCGCCGCGCGCCAGAGGGCCGGGCGCACCTCGCGTCCCAGCGCGCGTTCCAGCACCGGGATGACCTCGGCGCGCAGGCGGTTGCGGGTGGCGTGGGCCGGGTCGGCGTTGGTGGGGTCCTCACGCCATGCGAGGCTGTGGGCTCGCACGTGGTCGTCGATCTCCGCCCGCCACACGCCGAGCAACGGCCGGAGGATGCGCAACTCCCGGCGGCCGAACGTCCGCACGCTCTCCGCCGCCATTGCCCCAAGCCCCGCCGTGCCCGCGCCGCGCAACAGGTTGAAAAGCAGCGTTTCCACCTGATCGTCGGCGTGGTGGGCCAGGAAAATCGTCCGGCACCGCCGAAGTCCGGCCCGGGCGGCAAAAAACGCGTACCGGGCGGTGCGCGCGGCGGTTTCGAGCGAACATTTCGTCCGCCGCGCCAGCGCCGCCACGTCCGCCACGCCGCAGTCCACCGGCAGGTTCAGCGTGTCGGCGAGCCGCCGGACGAACCGCGCATCCTCCGCCGACGCCTCCCCGCGCAGTCCGTGGTCGAGATGGCAAACTACCAACCGCCGGTGACCGCCCGCCACCAGGCCGTGCAGCAACGCCACCGAATCCCGCCCGCCGGACACGCCGACGAGATACCGTTCCCGCGCCGGATGAGGCCGTAACGCGAGCGCCAGTTTGCGCGCGAACGCCGACGGCGGTGCGGACGGATTCATGCCGTTGGCCGGGGCGCGATCAGGACCGGCGCGGACCCGCCACCGCGCCCCACAACCGACCGGCGGTTCGCCCGGCCGCCCGCCAGGCGTTCGGGTTCGTGTATTCGACGAGGATCGAACTGGAACGCCTGGCGGAGTCGTAGTTCGAGGAAACCTCCCCCCAGCGATACCGTTGGCAGGCCAGCCCGAATTGCGCCGCCAGCCACTGCTCGTGAAAAGCCTTGCGCGCCAGTTCGAGGGCTTCCGACCCGCCCGACAGCGGATCGTCGAACCGTTCCGCGTGGTGGAACAGGTTGATCGCCGCCAGTCGCTCGTAGTGGAATTGCAGCACGACGTACAACGCGGAATCAGGTTGCGGCACCACGGGGAGTTGGTAGCGGAACGACGGATCGTGGCGCAACCTCCCCAGACAAACCGCGCTGGTGGGCAACCGCAGGAACTGCGTGCGCGTCAGGGCCGGATCGACCACCAACCCGATCTCCGGGAGCGCGATGCGGCCAGTGTGGGGATCGATGGTCATGCGCTCGGGGGGGGCAGATTAGCCGATGCGTTTCGCCTTCAGGTAATCCTGCAGCGGCTCCGGCACGCGCAGGGTTCCGTCCGGTTCCTGGCAGCTTTCCAGTAACGCCACGAAAAGCCGCGGCAGCGCCGTGCCCGAGCCGTTGAGGGTATGGCAAAACCGGTTTTTGCCGGTGGCGGCGTCCTTGAAACGCAGGTTCATCCGCCGGGCCTGGTAATCCTCGAAGTTCGAGCAGCTCGACACTTCCAGATAGGCTTTCTGAGCGGGAGCCCAGACCTCGATGTCATAGGTCTTCGCCGAACCGAACCCCAAGTCGCCCGTGCAAAGCTCGATGGTCCGGTAATGCAGGCCGAGGAGTTGGAGCACTTTCTCCGCGTCGGCGGTCAGTTTTTCGTGTTCGGCGTAGCTGGTTTCCGGCGTGGTGATCTTGACCAGTTCCACCTTGTCGAATTGATGCACCCGGATAATCCCGCGCGTCTCCCGCCCCGCCGAACCCGCCTCGCGCCGGAAACACGGCGTGTAGGCGCAATAGGCCTTCGGCAACGCCTCGGCGGGCAGGATTTCCTCGCGGTGGAGGTTCGTAACGGGCACCTCGGCCGTCGGCGTCAGGAACATCTCGCTGCCTTCGAGCCCATACATGTCGTCCTCGAACTTCGGGAGTTGGTTGGTGCCGACCATGCACTCGCGCTTGACGAGGAACGGCGGGCTGATCTCGGTGTAACCGTGCGACCCTTGCAAATCGAGCAGGAAGCCGATGAGCGCCCGCTCCAGCCGCGCGCCCATGCCGGTGAAAACGACGAAGCCGCTGCCACTGATCTTGGCGGCGCGTTCGGGATCGAAAAGACCCAGGCGCGTGCCGATCTTGAGATGGTCCTCGGGTTCGCGGCCGTCGGGGAACACGGGCTTCTCGCCCCAGGTGCGGACGACGGGGTTGTCGGCGGCGTCCTTGCCGACCGGGCAGCCGGGGTGGGGGAGGTTCGGGAAGTTGAGGAGGAGGTTGCGTTGTTCGGCGTCGGCGGCGTCGGCTTCCCCAGTTAATAAGGTAATCTGATCGCCGATGGCACGGACCTGCGCTTCGGTGTCGGCGGTCGGTTCGCCCTTGCCGCGCTTGGCGCCGATCTCCTTGCTCAGGCGGTTGCGCTCGGCGAGTTGGGCCTGGGCGTCGGTCTCGGCCCGGCGGCGACGGGCGTCCACGGCGAGGATTTGCTCGACCGTGTCCGCGTCGGACCCGCCACGCGCGGCGAGGCGGGCT
>CAZZYS010000107.1:4462-13680 GCA_964658285.1 uncultured Verrucomicrobiota bacterium | reverse complement strand
CCTATTTGCCCGTCCCGGAGCCGTCGAGTCGCAGGAAGGCGCGACGCTGCGAGCGGCAGGCCAGAAGCTGTTCGGTTTGCGCGCCCGGCGTCCGCGTCCCCACCTCGACGACAAAATCGTCACCGCCTGGAACGGCCTGATGATCTCGGCGTTCGCCCGCGCCGGTCAGATTCTTGGCGAGGACCGCTACCTGCAAACGGCGGTGCGCGCCGCCCGATTTGTGATGGAGAAAATGTGCCGCCCCACGGACAACGTTCTTCTCCGTTCCTATCGGCAGGGTCCGGGCGCGGTGGAAGGATTTTCCGACGACTACGCTTTTTTCATCGCCGGTTTGCTCGACCTGTACGAGGCGGCGGCCGATCCGCAGTTTCTCGCTCTGGCGGAACGACTGCAAGCCACCCAGGAGAAGCTTTTCGCCGATCCTGCCGGGGGATACTTTGGCACCAGCGAACGCGACGCCAGCGTGCTCCTGCGGCTCAAGGAAGAACACGACGGCGCGGAACCCGCCGCCAGCAGTGTTGCCGCCCTCAACCTCACCCGCCTGGCGGCGCTCACCGGCCGGGACGAATATCGCCAGCGTGCCGAAACGACGGTCGCGGCTTTCCAGGCCGCGCAGAACCCGTTGCGCACCGCGCAGACGATGCCCCTGCTGCTCGCCGCCGTGGATGGTCTCGCGCAGCCGCCGCAACAGGTCGTGATCGTCGGCCCCCGCGACCGCGAGGACACGCGGTCGCTCCTCGCGGCGGTCCATCGCCATTTCGTTCCCGACAAGGTGGTGCTGTTCGCCGACGGGGACGATGGCCTGCGCTCGCTCGCCAAATACCATCCCTACCTCGAAAACGCCACGATGCAGGACGGCAAGGCGACGGCTTATCTCTGCGAGAACGGCGCGTGTCAGTTGCCGACGACCGATCCCGACGTGCTCGCCCGCCGGTTGGCGAACCAGAACGGCGCGTAAAAGATCGTGTAGAACACCAGCGCCATCGCTTCCAGCGTCAGGATGTACCACGGCCACGGCCCGAACCAATCCAGCAACGAACCGTGCGGCGGCTTGGCGGCGAGATACCCAAAGTTGGGGTTGTGTTCGCGGAACAGCCAGTTCACCGCCCCGGCGCACACCATGTAGATCTGACTGCACAACCAGACGCGTAGCACCGCGCCCGGCCGGGGGCGCATCCCGAGCCCCCACGTCAGGAACAGCACCGAGACGATGATCCCGCAGTGACCCACGAAAAAGCTGATGAAGAGCGGGTTCAGCGGGCTCTCGGTGGTATCCGGCGTCAGCACCGCCTGGAACGTGCCGCTCAGGCCCCAGAGATAGGCGAGTTCGTAGGGGAGTTGCCGACGCCCTACCAGCGCGACGATGACGGCAAACGTCGCCCAGTCGCACAGGTGCATCGGCAAGGCATTCGCCCAGTACGCGATCTTGCCGACATGGTACGCCCAGACCAGCACGAAAATGCGGTCGAACAGCAGGATGGCAGCGAGCGCCAGCGCCAGCACGCGCGCCAATCGTGGTCGTTGTTCGCGCCGGGTGAGGCGGCTCAACGCAAACGGCAGCGCGAGCGTCACGAAAAGAATCGCCAGGTGCAGCCCGCCGAACAGGGCAAACTTCCGCGCCGGCGCGTCGGCCGCGTCGGCGCAAAACGCAAAAGCGAGGTTGGACATCGATGCGTCGCGAGTTTCCAATTCAGGACTCCCAACCGTTGCCGTCAGTACGGTCCGCGGATGTGCGGCGCGACCCTCTCGCGGTAGAAAAACCGGATCTGCGCGTGCAATTCCGGCGAGAGCGGCGGTGCGGCCGACGCATCGGCGTTGTCGTTCGCCTGCTGCGGACGGCTCGCACCGGGAACGACGACCGTCACGGCGTCGTGGTCGAGAATCCACCGTTGTGCCCAGAGCGGCATCGGCTGATCCTTGGGTCCGAAGTAGCGCAACTCGTCGGCCAGTTCCACGCCCTTCTCAAAGGGCAGACCCGCAAAGGTCTCACCGACGTTGAACTTCTCGCCGTTGCGGTTGTACGTGCGGTGGTCATTGGTCGAAAACTTCGTCTGTTTGGACATCTTCCCACCAAGCAATCCGCTCGCCAGCGGCAGGCGCACGATGACCGCCACGTTTTTTTCCTTCGCCTTCGGCAGGACGGCTTCGACGGGTTTCTGACGGAAAATGTTAAAGATGATCTGCAACGACGCGAGCCCTTCCTGCTCCAGGCACAGGAGGGCTTCGTCCATCGTCTCGACGCTCGCGCCGAACGCCTTGATCTTGCCCGCCGTTTGCAGGTCGCGCAGCCAGCCGAAAATCTCGCCTTGCCGCAGCACGTCGGTCGGCACGCAGTGGAGTTGCGTGAGGTCGAGCGCCTCGACGCCCAACCGCTTGAGCGAGGCTTCCGTCGCCGCGCGCACACCGGCGGCGGTGTATTTGTCCGGGTAGAGCGCGCTGGTCCGCCCGAGCTTGGTGGCCACGAAAAAATTACACCCGCGCCGGTCCTTCAGGAACGCGCCGATCAACTCCTCGCTCCGGCCTCCGCCGTACACGTCGGCGGTGTCGAAAAAGGTCACGCCCGCTTCCGCCGCCGCGTCGAGGATGCGGAAAGCCGTGCGGTCATCGACCTCGCCCCAATCCGAACCGCCGAGCTGCCAGCAACCCAGTCCTATTTCCGAAACTTGCCGGCCGGTTCCATCGAACAATCGTTTTTTCATGGCGGGGAGAAAGCTTGCCCGACAGTCCTAGGCCGAAAACGGTCGCAGGGCAAAATCGAAAAAAAGCGTCGCGTCATCGCCGCCGGTCAATACCGGAGGACCTTGGCAAAAAACTGCCGGCTGGCCTCCTCGCGCGGCGCGTCGAAAACCTGCGCCGCCGGCCCGGATTCCACGATGCTCCCCTCGGCCAGCAGCGCCACCTGGTCCGCGACGCGGCGCGCAAAACCCATCTCGTGCGTGACGAGCACGAAATCCCTGCCTTCCTCGCGCAGTTCCTCGATGATCTCCAGCACGCCGCCGGTCATCTCCGGGTCGAGTGCGCTCGTCGGTTCATCGAAAAACAACAGCCGCGGCTTGATGGCGATGGCCCGCGCGATGGCCACCCGCTGACGCTGACCGCCGCTGAGTTCCGCCGGACGTTTGTGGGAATGCGTCTCCATCCGGAACCGTTGCAACGCCGCCATCGCGGTTTCGCGTGCGGCCGGCGCGGAGAGACCATGCACCTTGGCCAGCGGCAGGGTGACGTTTTCCAGCGCGGTGAGGTGCGGGAAAAGGTTGTACGCCTGGAACACGGTGCCGACCGTGCGCCGATGGCGGATCAACGCGTCCTCACGGTAGACAACGCGCTCGCCGTCGATCTCGACGCGGCAACCCGTTCCAGGGTCGGGATACTCCAATCCGGCGAGGATGCGCAGGAATGTCGATTTCCCACCGCCCGACGGTCCGACGAGCACGAGCGTCTGCACGGCGTCGAAATACAGCGAGATGCCGTCGAGCGCGCGGTGGTCTCCCGCGAAGGTCTTGCAGACGTGATCGACGTGGAGTTTCATGCCGTGCTGCGCTAACCCTTCCGAGCAGGCAGCGCAAGCTGCCGGTCGTCAACAAGGTAGGGATGGCTCTCCGAGCCAGTCCCTAATTTTACTGGCAGGCGCTTTGTTTCGGTGACGTTGGTCCAAGCCAAAATAGGGACTGGCTCGGAGAGCCATCAGGACCTTATTGACGACGCCGCTGGCGCGGCGGGAGATCATTTCGCAATGACCTTGCCGGTAGCAAAGTCATAGAAGTAACGGATGCCGTTTGTGTTGTAGTGACCCGCCTGGGTGGGGTCCGGATAATAGTAGAGCACCGTGTGCAGACTGAAGTCGTACAGGTACGGAAAGGGAAAGCTCGGGCTGGTGTAGAAGAAGCCCTGGCTCTTGAAGTCGTAGAAGTACACGCCCGCCTTTTCATCGGCCGCGTCGAAAAGGTATTCGTAGCCCAGGTCGAAATGGTAGATATAGTTCGGGTCGCTCAGATAAGCATAGTAGCCGAACGGATTTCCGGTCGAGAGCGAGAGATAATAAACGCCGTTGGACAGCGCCGTTTCGCCGCTGAAAAAGGAAGGATGCGTCGGCGTAGCTGTTGCCGTCAGAGCAACCGGGCCCTGTAGATAATAGTTTTGCGTGGCCGTGATCCACCAACCGCCATCCGTCGGCGGGTTGCCGGTGCCGGCCGTGCTGTCGCCCACGCCCGCGCCGAAAAGCGCCACCCTGACGCCCGCGTCGGCAGCCCGCTGCATCCCCGAACCCCACGTGATCGTCGTGCCGTTCGTGGTCAGGTTGGCCATCGGGTCCACGTCGGAACCATTGGTCGCACCTGAGAAGTAATCGAAGCGGTTACCCATCCCCGGGCTGAACGTATCGCCGTAAAAAAACGCGGGCGCGGAATCCTCGTAGTGCTGGTAGGTGTTCGCCAGATTGGCGAACGTCCCGCCCTGCGGATTGGCCAGCGCGGAAGCGTTGATGTGGCCGACGGGAAGCTGCCAGAGCGTGACCGGTAGTTTCGAGGTGTCGTGCATCGCTTGCACGAAGGTCAGATAGTTATTCCAGAGCGTCTGACTCCAGAACCACGTCGATTTGGCGGGGTTCGCGGCAGCGCCGGACTCCGCGCCGGCGTCGAGGCCGTATTTATCCACGGAAACGAACGACGCACCGTAACTCGCCACGCCGCATTTGAGATAATAGTTCGTCTCCGCGACGGCCTCGTCGTAGATCGCGGGACGACCCGTGACAATGCCCAGTCGGGTGGCGTTCGCGCCGGTGGTGTCGTTGGGCACGGGCTCGTCGGTGAGATGCATCAGGCCGAGCGTGCCCGAGGGACGGGTCCAGCCGTTCGCCGGATGACCCCAGAGCGCGAACTCCCACCCGAAGGACGCGCGCGGCAGATTTTTGGAGAACAGATAATTGACCGCCTGCACGTAACCCGTGATCGTATTGGGAAATTCCGGATCGACCCCATGCACTAGGACGCCAACCGTATAAGCGGCGTCGGTGCGCGCCGGGAACGTGGTGGGATCGACCCCGTTCTGGGCGAGGTAGCCGATGAAATCCGGCTCGATGACGACCCCGACGGTTTCGTCCGGGGCTTCGTTGTGAATCAGGTCGCACATCCGCTGGAGGTCGGTGAAGTACCCCGCCATGAAGTCGGCGTTCTGCGCGTTGGTGGTGTCCGTGGTGAAGCTGTCGCCGGTGCCGTCGATGTTGTACCAGACGAAGAACGGGATCATGCCGAGCTTGAGGCTTTCGCGGACGTAGCCGTAGCAACGCGCGCCGGGCGGACTGGTCTCGCCGTACCAGTTGTTCGGGTTGCCGCCCCAGGAAGTCCAGGTGGGACTGTAGGGGCCGTCGTTGAGGTAAATGTAACGCGCGTCCACCCGGGTGTTGGAGGTGCCGCCGCCGAAGTTGCGCCACAGCGCCAGGTCCGTGTCGGTGTCCTGGCTGACCGAACCGACCGCGAGATAATCGGGCAGCCCCGGCAGCGACCCGTCGGCCTTGCGCACGCGGACCCCGAGCCAGCGCGAGACGTTGGGCGAGACGGCGGTGTTCGTGATGCGCAACGAGGCGCGTCCCGGCGCGAGGCCGGTGAGCTGCAGTGTGCTGCCGTTCAGGGTGAAACCGACGACGCCGGGGTTGTTGGTGGCGACCGTGTAGGTGCCGGTCGTTCCATCGATCATCGAGAGCGGGAAACTAACGGCAGTCTGGAGCGGGACCGTCAACTGCCGCGCCTGCATGACCGCATCCGGCGACGCGCCGCCGGTGGAAAGCGCGCCCACGACGACCGGGCTCGCGCCATCGGTGAGGTACGCCGACGTGGCGCTCAGCGTCGAGCCCACGGCATTGGTCAGCTTGATCTGGTAGACGTGGGCGGCGTAAGGGCGATTGCCGACGTGGATCGTCCCGGTCTGCGAACCGTTGCTCGCGGCAGGCGCATTGCCGGTCGTGTAGACCGCGCCGTCCTCCAGCAACGTGTACGTCGTCGCCGTGCCGCCGGAGTAGACCGCCCAATTCACGTCGTACCCGCCAGCGGAGAAATTCGTCAAGACCGAGATCGTCGGCGTGCCGGGTGCGCCGGCGGCGGGTGTTGGTGTCGGCGTCGGCGTAGGGGTGCCGCCGGGATTCGGGGTCGGCGTGGACGGCGAACCGGCGTTGATGGATACACCCTGGCCATTGATCGTCAGCGAAGGCGTGGCGGGGTTGCCCGTGTTGCCGTTGAAGCCAAAGGAAATCTGGCCGCCCGCCGGGATCGTGGCGTTGTAGGCCGCCGGGGTCAACGCGTAGGGACTGGCGTTCGACGAGGTGCCGACGCCCCACCAAGCCGTGAGTGCGTCGGCGGTCGTCAGCGTGCCGGTCCAGCCGGTCACGTCGCCAGTGCCGCCGTTGACGACGGTCAACGTGGCCGTGTAGCCGGTCGCCCAGGTCGAATCGACGGTGAAAGTCCCCATGAGCGCCGCCCCAGCCCGACCGCCGAGTGCGAGGAGAATCAGGAAAACGACGCCCGCCAGCCAGCCGGACGAACGATGCGAAAAAGGTCTCGGGGGAGTGATTCGCAGGTGCATGAAAGGGTTGAAAAGAGAGCAGTTTTCGTGCATCGTTTACGGTCCCCGACACGTTCCCCTTTCCATGAGCAAAAAGCCCTCGTTCGCCGAACCCGTCGCCGCGCCCGAAACGACCGCCGCCACGGCCCGTCAGGCCACGATGATCTGCGCGATGCAGAGCACCGGCCGCATCGGCAAATCCACCTCGACGCAGGTGATCGCCTCGTGGCTGGAGTTCGCCGGGATCAAGTGGAGCGGGGTCGATGCCGACCCCGAGCACACGAATTTCTCGGAATACTTCATGCGGGTGGATCGCCAGCCGATCACCGCGCCGGGTTCGCTCGACGCGATCTTCCGCAACGCCGGGCACCACACGCCCGTCACGCTCGTCGATTTCCCGGCGGGCGCGACGCGCACGGTGCTCGATCACCTCGAAACCCGCCAGACCCTCGACGCCCTCGACGCGCGGGGCGTGGGGATCGTGGTGCTGCTTTTCGGCAGCCCGGACCCGACGGCGGAGAGTTCGTTGCGCGAGGTCGTCACCGCGTTGCGCGACCGGGTAAAATACGTGCTCATCCGCAACGACGCGCGGTTTTCCAGCGAGAAGTTCAACGCCTCGCCGGTGGCCGAACGTCTGCGGGCACGCGGCGTGCCGACGATCACCCTGCCCCAGCTCTCGCCGTTGACGCTCAAGGAGGTCGCCGGATTGGAAAACCAGTTCAAGCGCCGTCTCACCTGGGCCGAGGCGCGCTCGCACGTCGGCACCGACTCCCATTTCGATCTCGACAACGTTTTTCGCCGCGTGGCCGCCCAGTGCGAGGATGCCGCCGGGGTGCTGCTGCCCGATCCCGCGCTGATCCAACGCCGGGTCGAGCGGATGCCCGAGAACGAGCGGCAATCGCTCGACAAATTCTCCGACCCGCTCGATTTCGAGTTCTGAGGGGTCAGGGCCGCGCCCGCGCCGCCGCCGCGCCGAGCGTGCGATAAGCGTACACGGCGGTATCCAAAAACTGCCGCGCCTCCGCCGGAGGCACTTTCTTGTTCGCCCGAAAGAACAGCAGGTACGGCCCCGCCGCGTGGACGGAGACCCCCGCGTTTGCCTCGAAAAATGCCGCCGTGGGCTGATCGATCAACGCGCGCACCGCGTTCTCGTCCGTGGACTTGAGCACGAAACGCTTGGAGAACTCGGGAAACTGCGGCAGGTCGATATCCTGGCCGCCGAACACCGCGCCCATCTTGGAAAAGATGGTCTCCGGGTAGAGTTGCAGGTTCGGAAAATGCGTGGTCCCAGACGACGAGAACAGGGCCGCCGTGAAGGAATGATGGGCCTGGGTCGTAGTTTCGTTATGGTTGCCGCTCCTGGTGATTTCCCGGTCCACCGACTCGGTGATGTAGTGGTAGTCGAAGACCTGCACCTCGGCGTCGTCCACCCGGCCGTGCAACACGTTCGTGATCTTGCGGTCGAAGCCCTCGTTGAACATCGGAAAACTCCCCGCGCCCGCGAACGGCCCCGAGCCCGGTTGGAACGGTCCCGTCTCGAACGCGAAATTGATGCTTCGCGCGAGTTCGCCGAGTTCGCCGGTTCGCTTGGCCGATTGCCCGAGGGCGTATCGGACCAGCACGACCGCCGCGGCGATCACGGCCGCAAGAAAGAAAAGAAAAAACATGGGGAAGGAAAAATGCCGCGGCCACCGTGAAACGCAACGCCGGATGCGACTTACGAAAACCTATAGCGGATCGGCCCGCGACCTGGCAAGCACGCAGGCCCGTCATTTGGCACTTTGCGGACGGCGGGCAAACCGCTAGGATGACCAACTATGCAGACGCCCGAAGAGCCTGATCCCGACCAGACGCTGTTCTTCAAACGTCGCAAGCAGAAGGTCAATTTCCTGCCGCTGATCGTCATCTGCGCGTTGGTTCTCGGCAGCGGCGCGCTGGTCGTCTGGGCGGTCAACCAGACCGGGCGGCACTCGGTGGACGACCTCGCCGCGCGCAAGCCCACGCCCGATCCGTTTGCCGGCCGCAAGGTCATTTCTTCCACTGATCCGCGCGCGACCGACAACCCCGCGTTGCAGACTCCGCCTTCCTCGCCCGGCTCCCGTTCCACGCCGCCCCCGCTCGTCTCTCCCGCTTCCTCCGCGACGAATCCGTCCGGCGACGTGCCGCTGAACCTCGACGTGACCAATCCCGATAACGCCGATACGCGGGCGGAGGTCTTGCGCCGGATCGACGCGATGCCCAACGTGACCGCGCTCAACAAAGACAAGCTGTACGCCAGCGTGGACCACGCCCAGGGCATGGGCCGGGTGTTGACGATCCCGTTTGAAAAAGGCGACGCCGTCGTGCGTTCCGCGGAGATCGAGCGGCTCAAACAGGGGTTGGCCACCGCGCAAATCAAGAAGCTGGTGGACGACCCGACGGTCGTGTTCGTGATCCTCGGTTACGCCGACCAGAAGGGCAACGCGAAGGTCAACGCCGACATTTCCCAGAGCCGCGCCACGAGCGTCCTCAATGCCCTGCGCGACAAATGCGGCTTCCAGAACGTCATGCACGCCGTCGCGATGGGTGGCTCGACGATGTTCAGCGAAAAGCAGGCGGACAAAAACCGGGTCGTGGAAATCTGGGCCGTGTTGCCCTAGCAGAAAGGATGAAGGATGAAGGATGAA
>CAZZYS010000107.1:0-4443 GCA_964658285.1 uncultured Verrucomicrobiota bacterium | reverse complement strand
CATCCTTCATCCTTCATCCTTTCTGTTGATGCCCTCGCCGTCCGGCTCCGAGATTTCTGATTCCATCCCGGCGGTCACGCCGGATTGGGACCCGCCGCCGCTTTTGACGATCCTCGCCGGATTGCCGCCGGGCACCCATGAACTGCGCCGTGGTTCGACGTTCGTCGGGCGTTCGGTGGACGCCGATTGGCAGCTCAAACATCCGGAAGTCTCCCGCCGCCACTGCCGGTTCGATTGGAACGAAGACGGGCTGTGCACCATCGAGGACCTCGGGAGCCGCTGGGGCACGAAGATCAACGGCGCGGCGCTTTCCCCGGAAGTCCGTGCGCCCCTTCAGCCCGGCGACCGGCTCCAGGTCGGGCCGGTGCAGGTGTACTTCGGCTACGGTCCTCCGCCCGCCGAACTCGCCGCCGCCGAACGCGAGGCCGGCAGCGACGCCGACGGCGCGCCGCCGATCCGGGGTCCGCAGGTACTCATGGGCAGCCGTGAGGTCCGGATGGTTCCGCTCGTCACGGACCGCGTGTGCTTCGGTCGTTCGGGCGAGGTGGACGTGGTGCTCGCCGATCCGGGGATTTCGCGCCAGCACGCCGTCGTCGAGCGGACAGGAAGGGGTTTCCAGGTGACAGATCTGCGCAGCCGGGCGGGCTCGCTCATCAACGGGCGGCGCTTCGAGACGCACCCGCTCGTCATCGGCGACCTGCTCCAGATGGGGCCGTTCTTTTTCCGGTTCGACGGGCGGGCGCTCGAACGCACCACCGGCCTCGCCGGGGTGGAAATCGACGCGCGGGCGATCCGCAAGTTTTACGGCGCGCAACGGATTCTCGACGACGTGACGCTGCGCGTGGACCGGGGGACGTTCGTCGGCATCCTGGGTCCTTCCGGGGCGGGCAAAAGCTCGCTGCTCAACGCCCTGACCGGTCTGCGGCCCGCCGATGCCGGGTCGATCCGCTTCGACGGCGCGGACCTCTACCAGGAATACGACCGGTTGCGCTCGCTCCTCGGCTACGTGCCGCAGGACGACATCGTGCACCGGGAATTGACCGTCACCGAAGCGCTGTTTTTCAGCGCCCGGCTGCGCCTGCCCGCCGGCACCCCGGAGGTCGAACTGCGCAAGCTCGTCACCCAGACCGTCGAACGCCTCGGGCTCACCGCGCAGGCTCACGCCCGCGTCCAGACGCTCTCCGGCGGCCAGCGCAAGCGCGTGAGCGTCGGCGTCGAATTGCTCGGCCGGCCCGCCGTGCTTTTCCTCGACGAACCCACGAGCGGGCTGGACCCGGCGGCGGAGTTCAAGATGATGGGCCTTTTGCGCACCCTCGCGGACGGCGGGTGCACGGTGGTGTGCACGACGCACGTCATGGAGAACGTTTTTCTCACCGACCGCCTGTTCATCGTGACGGGCGGGCGGCTGGTGTTCGCCGGGGACTCGGCCGAGGTGCGAGAGTATTTCGACGTGCCGAAGCTGACGGGCCTCTACGACCGCCTGGGCGAACGTCCTGCCGAGGAGTGGTATCAGGACTTCCGCCGCCGCGCCCACGGCGACGTGCCGCCTGCACCCGCCAACGCCGCGGCGGCCGCCGCTCCCGTGCGCCCTGCCCTGCACGCGCCGCGAGCCAATCCCGCCGTCGCCACGCTGCCGGTGCTGCTGCGGCGGCAATGGGCGATTTTGCGTTCGGACCTGCGCAATTTTCTGATCCTCTTCGGCCAGCCGCTGCTCATCGGGCTGCTGGTCGTCTGGGTCACGGACGACGTGTCGCTGACCCTGTTTTTCGCGCATCTGGCGACGTTGTGGTTCGGCTGTTCCAACGCGGCACAGGAGATCGTGCGCGAACTGCCGATCTACCGGCGCGAACGCACCGTCGGCCTCGGACGCCACGCCTACCTCCTGAGCAAGTTCGCGTTGCTCGGCAGCCTGACGGCGCTGCAAGGGGTTTTCCTTTACGCGTGTCTGTGGGCCGTGCGCTGGTGGGCCTATCCCGACGCCCTCCCCGTCCGCGGGCTGGATGGTTCGCTGCTGTGGCAGGGCGGCAGCGTCGTCTGCACGGCCTACGCGGCGGCGGGGATCGGGCTGGCCATTTCCGCCCTCGCCCGCGACGCCATGCAGGCCATGATGATCGTGCCGCTCGTGCTCATCCCGCAGATTCTTTTCTCGGGATTGGTGGTGGAAACCAAACAGATGCCGCGCTCGGCGCTGGTGTTCACGGGTCTGATGCCGTCCTACGCCGCGCAGACGATGATGGACGTGGGAGCATTCTGGAACCGTCCGGTCACCGGTGACCTGTACAACGGACGCGACAAGGCGCGCGAACACCTCATGCACCTCCTGCGCCTGAAACTCCAGAGCGCCCTGCCGCCCGAACGCACCGGCGAGGCGCGCGAATTAGCCAAGAACGCGTTTGCGATGGGCAAGACCTACAACTGGAGCGACGTGGGGATGTGGGCGGCCCTCAAGCTCGCGGCGTGGACGCTCGTCGCATACGGCGCGGCGTGGCTCGGGCTGCGGGCGCGGGAACGCGGTTGATTCCCGGTGGTGCGGGGTTTTAGCGGTGTCCGTCAGACCTGCCGTGATGTTGGTTCGCCTGAATGCGGGTCAGCAATTCCTGTTCGGCTGCCACCAGCGACTCCGCCGTGGACAACACTTCGTGCAGCACGACCGGATACCATTTGTAATGATCCCTCAACTGCCCGGTGTCCGGATCGTAAAACTCTCCGCCCGCGCGGTTTCCCAGCATCGTCAACTCCATCTCGAATTGATCGTGCGTGAGCGAATTGAGCGCGCGTTCCAACGTGTTGACCTTGCGAAACGATTCGAGCGTTTGCACGTCGAGCAATTCCAGGCCGCCCGCCTGCAAGAGCGTCGCGTCCTCGCTCGGGCTGTAACTGGCGTTGCTGTACTGGATCCCCAGCGACGGCTTCTCTCCCGCTGCCAGTTTGCGGTCGAACTCGGCGAGTTCCGTCCGGCCTTCGTTCACGTTTTGCGCGAGGTCCTTCACCTTGGCGCTGACCTGCCGCTCGATGGCGTCGAGGACTTGTCCCCGGCGTTGCGTGTCGCGCCGATCCGTCTCGAACCGGTTGAGCAGAAATGCGGCGTAAACGCCGAAAAACACCACCGCGAGTTCCCGCAAGCGTTGTCTGAAGTAGTTCAACCGCGACCGTAGCCGACTCGTGCCCGCTGGCGTCCCGGACGAGGGCACGGCCACCGGGGGGGCTTCGGACCGTTCGCTTTTTCCTTCTTCGCTCATCACCGGATTCTCTCGACGACGGCCGCGCCCATTTCCTTCGTGCCGACCTTCCAGCCCTCGCCCGCGTAGATGTCCGCCGTGCGGAACCCGTCGTCAATCGCCCCGCGCACCGCGTTCTCAATAGACCGCGCCGCCGCTTCCTCGCCCAGGGAATACCGCAGCAGCAACGCCGCCGAGAGGATCTGCGCGATGGGGTTGGCGATGCCCTGGCCCGCGATGTCCGGCGCGCTGCCGCCGCTCGGTTCGTACAAACCGAACCGCCGCCCCGCGCCCGCCGCGCCGAGGCTCGCGCTCGGCAGCATCCCGAGCGAACCCGTGAGCATCGCCAGTTCGTCGCTGAGGATATCGCCAAATAAATTCTCGGCCAGGAGCACGTCGAAATCGCGCGGGCGGCGGATCAACTGCATCGCGGCGTTGTCCACGTAGAGGTGGGAAAGCTCCACGTCGGGATAATCGCGCGCCAGCTCCGTCAGCGTGCGCCGCCAGAGCACGCCGTTTTCGAGCACGTTGGCCTTGTCCACGGACACGAGCCGCCGCCGGCGTCCCCGTGCGGCCTCGAACGCCAGGCGCGCCACCCGCTCGATCTCGCTGCGCCGGTAGACCATCGTGTCGATGGCCACCGGATCGTCGAGCGTGAGGTCCGTGTGTTTGGGCTGGCCGAAGTACAGGCCACCGGTCAGTTCGCGCACGCACAGGATGTCGAATCCGCCCGCCACCAGATCGGGACGCAACGGCGAGGCGTGGGTCAGCGCGGGGTAACACACCGACGGACGCAAATTGGCGAAAAGCCCGAAGTGTTTGCGCAACGGCAACAGGGCGGCGCGCTCGGGTTGCTGCGCGGGCGGCAGCGTTTCCCACTTCGGTCCGCCGACGCTGCCGAAAAGGATGGCGTCGGATTTTTCGCAGAAATCGAGGGTGTCTGGCGGTAGCGCGGACCCTGCTTGGTCGATGGCCGCCCCGCCCACGAGCGCGCCGTGCAGATGGAGTCGGAACGCCTCCTTTTTTTGCACCGCCCGGAGGACATGGAGCGCCTCCATCATGACTTCCGGGCCGATGCCGTCGCCTGCGAGAACTGCCACCCGATATTCGGTCATGCCCGCAGAATAAAGGCGCGATGGGAGCGTGGCTAGCAGGGAGTTCGCGCAAGGAGGTGGATGGCGCTCTCCGAGCGGCATTGGTCCTATTTCGCGGCGTTAGCCGCCTG
>CAZZYS010000106.1:0-13701 GCA_964658285.1 uncultured Verrucomicrobiota bacterium | reverse complement strand
CCGTACCTCAACGTCGATCCAGGTACGATGAACCCGTTCCAGCACGGGGAGGTGTACGTGCTCAACGACGGCGCGGAGACCGACCTGGATTTCGGCCATTACGAGCGGTTCACCAACAGCGTGCTCACCCGCCACAACAGCCTGACGAGCGGGCAGGTCTACGAATCGGTCATCGCCCGGGAGCGCCGGGGCGATTACCTCGGCAAAACCGTCCAGGTGATTCCCCATGTCACCGACGCAATTAAAGAGCGCATCCGCCTCGTCGAACGCGAGCAACCAGCGGACGTGCTCATCACCGAAATCGGCGGCACCACTGGCGACATCGAAGGCCTGCCCTTCCTCGAAGCGATCCGGCAGTTCATCCTGGAAGTCGGGCCGCGCAACGCCATCGTCATCCACGTCACCCTGGTGCCCTTCATCAAGGCCGCCGGCGAACTCAAGACCAAGCCGAGCCAGCAGAGTGTCGCCAAGTTGCGCGAGATCGGTCTCCAGCCGCAGGTGCTCATCTGCCGCACCGAGCACGCGCTGGACGCCGATTTGCGCGCCAAGCTGTCGATGTACTGCAACATCCCCACCGGCGCGGTCGTGGAGATG
This sequence comes from uncultured Verrucomicrobiota bacterium, assembly GCA_964658285.1. GTDB lineage: Bacteria > Verrucomicrobiota > Verrucomicrobiia > Chthoniobacterales > SZAS-18 > CAHJWO01. The sequence continues at coordinate 13,107 of CAZZYS010000106.1, read as the reverse complement.
CGGGACGTGAACCACACGATCTACGAGGCCCCGCTCATGCTCCAGGCGGAGCGCGTGGACCAGACGGTCTGCGACCTGCTGGGCCTCGATAAACCGGCGGCCGACATGACCGACTGGCGGAGGTTCGTCAACCGCGTGGTGCAGCCGAAGAAAAGCGTCAAGATCGCCTTGGTCGGCAAGTACATCGAGCATCAGGACGCCTACAAGAGCATCTACGAATCGCTGACGCACGCCGCCGCCAGCCACGACAGCGCCATCGACCTCATGCGCATCGACGCGGAGGCGCTGGAGGCCGGCGGCGACGCCGTGGCGCGCGTCCTCGAAGGGGTGACCGGCATCGTGGTCCCCGGCGGATTCGGCGAACGCGGCATCGAGGGCAAAATCCAGGCGGCGGGCTATGCGCGCGCCAACAAAGTGCCCTACCTCGGGCTATGCCTCGGGATGCAGGTGGCGACCATCGAATTTGCCCGCAATGCCTGCGGGCTGGAGGATGCCAACAGCACCGAGTTCGATCTGAAGACCCCGCACCCGGTGATTTCCCTGTTGGAACAGCAGCGGCACGTGCAGGAAAAAGGCGCTTCGATGCGTCTGGGGGTGTGGCCGACAACCATCACCCCCGGCACGCTGGCCTCGCAGGTGTACGGCCGCCAGGAAATCCAGGAACGCCATCGCCATCGCTACGAATTTAACAACGATTACCGCGAACAGATGACCGGTCACGGCCTCGTCATCGCCGGAACGTCGCCGGACGGTGCGCTGGTCGAGATGATCGAGTTGCAGGATCATCCGTGGTTCCTGGCCAGCCAGTTTCATCCGGAGTTTCTTTCCAAGCCGAACGCGCCGCACCCACTGTTCCGTGGCTTCATCGGGGCGTGCCTCGCGCACCAGAGCTAAGGGCAAACGGCCCGTTGTTTCGACCCCCGGGGACCGAAGGGCGTAGTTGCAAAAAGCTGCCGTTGGCCGATGGTTGGGAAGTTCTCTTTATGAAACTTCCCCTTCTGCTGGCCGTCTTCACGGCTTGCGCGGTGGCCGCCGTACGCGGTCAAGATTCTCCCGCTCCCGCCGCAAAAACCGCCGCCGCCGACGTGCAGCGCGCTTATTTCGCCGGCGGTTGCTTCTGGTGTATGCAGTACGCGTTTGACCGCGTACCCGGTGTCACGAAGACCATCGTCGGATACACCGGCGGCAAGGTCGCGGCCCCCGAATACGAGGAGGTCTCCACCGGCACCACCGGCCACGCCGAGTCCATCGAGGTGCAATACGATCCGGCGAAGGTGACCTACGCGCAGTTGCTCGACGTGTTCTGGAAGAACATCGATCCCACGACGCTCAACCGGCAGTTCGCCGATCACGGCACGCAATACCGCACCGCCATCTTCTACCGCGACGATGCTGAAAAACAGGCCGCCGAGGCCAGCAAGGCCGCCCTCGACAAATCCGGGAAGTACAGCAAGCCCATCGTCACCGAGATCACGAAGGTCGGTGCGTTCTACCCGGCCGAGGAGGGTCACCAGGAATATTACCGCAAGGAACCCGAGCACTTTCAACGCTACGAGGTAGGCTCGGGCCGGGCCGGGTACATCAAGAAAATGTGGGGCGAAGAATAGTCCCCTCACCAGCCCTCTTACTCTATGGACACTCCATCTACCAAACCCCGTCCGCTCCCTTATTCGGCGACCGGGCTGATCGTTTCCGGCGCGGTTGCGCTGTTGATCGCCTGCGTCGTCCTCGTCAGCGCCCAGGAACCCAAAAAACCGGCGGCTTCTCCGTCGCCATCCGCCTCACCGATGAATTCACCAGCCTCCACCACCGATAACAGCCGCCCCTCCAAGGAAGAACTGAAAAAGCGTCTGACCCCGATCCAATATCGGGTCACCTGCGAAGAAGGGACCGAACCTGCCTTTCACAACGCGTATTGGGACAACCACCGCGCGGGCATCTACGTCGATGTCATCAGTGGCAAGGCGCTGTTCAGCTCGGCGGACAAATTCGACAGCGGCACCGGCTGGCCGAGTTTCACCAAACCGCTCGTCAAGGATAACGTGAAAGAGAAGACCGACCGTGCGTTCGGCATGGAGCGCACCGAGGTCCGCGCGAAGGACAGCGACGCACACCTCGGACACGTCTTCGATGACGGCCCGGAGGACAAAGGCGGTCTGCGCTATTGCATGAACTCGGCGTCTTTGCGCTTTATCCCCGTGGAGAAGCTCAAGGAAGAAGGCTACGGCGAGTACTTGCCGCTGTTCGAGAAAGAAGCGGCAGCCGCCGACAAGAAATAGTCGATGCCGATGGGTGGACGCTCAAACGTTCTTACTCTTGCGACTCTGCCAGTCTGCATACGCGATGCGCGGCATCTTGAAAAAAGCGTCGCGCGTCCGCACGTAGTTCCCGGCCCCGTTCATCCGACCGACGGAGTGCAATAAGTCGGCCCGCACGTAGGGGCCGGCGGGGTCGATCAGTTCGTCCCGGATGTGCGCACACAGCGCCTCGCCGATGATGATCCGCGACCGGCCGACCTCGACGGTCGTCACCTCGCGGCATTCGAGACTCGCGGGTGCTTCCGCGATTCGCGGAACACTCACGCGCGAGGAGGGCAGAGTCGTCAGCCCGGCCTCCGCCAGTTCGTCCACGCCGGGCGGGAAATCGATGGCGCAAACGTTCATCGCCTCGGCCAAGTCCTCGTTGACTACGTTGATAACGAACTCGCCCCGCGCCCGGATGTTCTGTGCGGTGTCCTTCGCCTTCGGCATCCCTGAATTGGGGTCGTATGCGTCGGGCCGGTTGGCGACGCCGAGCGTTACGAGCACGGGATCGACGCAGGCGTAGTTGAACGCGCTGTACGGCGCGGCGTTCACCCGGCCGGACGCATCGAGGCTCGTCACCAGCGCGATGGGCCGCGGGGCGACCAGCCCGATAATGAGGTTGTAGCGTTCGTGCGGCGAAACCGCCGAGAAGTCGTATTCCGCCATGTGATCGTGGCGTCAGGCCGGCACCAATTCTCCCTCTTCCACGTAGATTTCTTCTGGCACGTCCTCTTCGAGTTCGTCCTCGACCGTGTTGAGCGGCGCAAACCGCTCGGCGTTGAATCCGTACTCGATGCCGTGGCTGTTCGAGGGGTTGATGAGTTCCACGAGGTAGACCGCCGTCTCGCCCTCGGAGTTATTCAGACTGACGCCGGGCACGAGGTCGCGCACGGTGTAGATTTCATCCTTCTTGGGCAAAGCCTTGTAGAGCTTCTCGATCCCGAGGGGAAAATTGTCGTCCACGCAGGCGACTTTCTGGCCGGGCATAAACATGCCCGCACTAAACCCCGCGCCGTCACGATCGGCAAGGATTTACCGGTGGATCACAGGGAGTGAGCGTGAGAAAGCAGCACGCCGTCGATCCCCTTCTGGTTGCGCACCGCCGGTCCGATGCTGAACAGAATGAAGCCGCCGCCGGTCCCGCGAGCGCCGATGGTTCGTTCCAGATCGAGTTGATGCCCGATCTCGCTGGCGGGCCAGTTATACCCTTCCCCGAGCCGATCCAGCGCGAGGCTCGGATAAATAGGAACCCCTCGCGGATTGACCGCCGGGCTGCGCCACCAGCGCAGCAGCGCCGAATAACTCTGCGGCCCGGCGTCGGGCCAATAGAGTTGCGGGGAGAGGTAGTCCACCCAGCCGTTGCGCATCCAGTTCAACGGGTCGGCGTACAGTTCGGCGTACTGGTCCACGCCTGCCTTGACACCCTCCGGCATCCCGGGACGATAGATGCCGAACGGACTGACGCCGAACAGCGCCCCCGGCCGGGTGGACGACACCGCGTGCTTCAGGTCGCGGATGAGATCGTCGATGTTCGAGCGCCGCCATTCCGGGACGCTCTTGTCCCCGCCGGATGCCTTGTACCGGGCGTAATACGCGGAATCGGGGAACATCCCGCGCGGCAGTCCGCTGCCGGGATACGGATAAAAGTAATCGTCCACGACCACGCCCGCCACCGCGTAGCGGCTGACGATGTCCTCCACCACGCGCACGATCTGCTGGCGCGCGGCCGGGTCGCCCGGGTCCATCCAGAGCCAGGAACCGACTTTGTGCGTCGCGTTGGGCAACTGCCGGCTGATGTGCGCGTCCGTCCGGGGCGTGCTGCTGATCGACGCCGCCCGGAACGGATTGATCCACGCGTGGATCGCCACCCCGCGGCGCTTGCCTTCCGCGATGAAGGTTTCCAGCGGATCATAACCCGGATTGCCGCCCTGCGTGCCCGTCAGGAAGCGGCTCCAGGGCTCGATCCGCGACGCGTAGAGGGCATCGCTCTCCGGGCGCACCTGGACCATGAGAGCATTCAGCCCGCAACGCGCGGCGGTATCCACGAGTTGGCGAATCTGCTCCTGCTGCGCACCGGCGGACATGCCCGAGCGTGACGGGAAATTCAGGTTGGCGACGGACGCGACCCAGGCAGCGCGCATCTCTTCCGCCGCCCCGGTGCGATGAGACAAAAGCACGAAAACCACGCAGACGGACAGGAAACGGCGAATCGGGGCGCGCATGGCCAAAGCTATGCCACAGTCCGCCCTCGTCGGCACGCGCCGATGACGTGGCGACATCCGGAATTGACAAAACAAGGATGATTTCTTAAGGATGAGACGCCGCTTGTGGGTTTTGCGACCCACCCACCGTTATTTCCCGTGCGTTATACCACCCAGATCATCGTCCCGCCGCGAGTGCGTCGGTCGGGGATGCCGGGCAGCCTGGGCACCGGACCTCGGCCCCAGGCCATCGGGGTGCGGAAATCACTCGGATTCGGTGACCAGCTCGGTCTGGCCGCCGCCGGGCAACTCGCCGTCGCGGCGGAACATCCCGATTTCGCGCCGTTCTTCGTGCAGTCCTCCCCTCGCGCGATGGCCGAGGCCGGCCGCACGCCGCAGGAAACGCTCGCCGCCGCCGCCCGTGCCATCGGCAACGCGCGCTACCGCCAACCGTGGGGAGCGGATGCCGACGGTCTCCGCACCCCCCAGGAAGTGGACGAGACTGCCGCCGCCGGTTTCACGTATTTCACCATCGACCTTTCCGAGCACGTCCGCGACGATGCCGGGCAACTCCCGCTCGAAGTTCTCGCCACGACGGTGGAGACGATGGTCGCCGACGGCGATCTTCCCGAAAACTGGGCTGAACCCTATCTCGACCGCACGGTGGAATTGCCCGACAGCGAAGGCATCCGGCTCGACATCGACGCACTCCGCCGCGCGGCGGTGCGGTTCGGCCACGCCATTCTGCACGGCGCGCGCATGTACGAGACTGTCGCCCGCGCCAACCGTGGGCGGCCCTACGAGATCGAGATTTCGCTCGACCAGATCGGTTCGCCGATCAGCGCGGCGGAACACCTGTTTCTCGGCCTTGAACTCGAAGCGCGGGGGGTGCGGATCAGCGGGCTCGCGTTGCGGCTTGACGACAGCGAACCGGTAATGTTTGAAGCGTCGCTGCGCGAACACGTCGCCGTGGGGTCGTTTTGCGGACCGTACAAGCTGAGTTTTCGCAGCGGCACGCACGATCCGGCGCTGGTGCCGGTGATCGGCCGGGCCTGCGGCGATCTGCTCCATTACAAAACTTCCGCCGAGAGCTACCTGGAAGCGTTGCGGCTCGCCTGGCGGCTGGAACCTGATTTGTTTCACGGGGTGATCGCCGCGGCCAGTGTCGCGCCCGCGCCGGCCGCCACCGACCCCGAAGAATTTTTCGTCGATGGCCACGCGGGCGGCAGGCGGATGGACCAGCTTTCCGGCGAGGTCCTCGCCAACGGACACCTCAAGGCGGCCCTCCTTGAACTTGTGGACCAACGCGCGGATGTTTATCAGGAACTACTCGTTGGCCGTTACAAACGGCTGATCCAGACCCTGAACGCCGGATAAAAAAATGCCCCCGTCCGCTCCCTTTCGCCGGATTGCCTGCGCGCTCCTGGTAGCGAGTCTGTTCGCCGCACCTCCCGTCAAAGCGGAAACGGCCGACGAGGCCTGGCAACGCCTCGCGGAACTTCAACTCAAAGCGAAGGCAGACGCGCCGAAGGGGACGAACGAAGTCGAGTTTTACGCCCCGCTGGAGACGGACCTCCACGACGCGGCGGCCGGTTTTGCCAAAGCCCACGCCGAAGACCCTCGTCGCTGGGATGCAGAACTACTTGCCCTCAAGTACCAGCAATTCCCCGTTTCCGCTGACGAGCGGCGCGCGATCTTCGAGCGCAACGAGGACCTTCTCAAGACGATCCTCGCCGCGCCGGATGCCCCGTCGAAGGTCAAGCAGGACGCCGAGCGCACCGTCCTCCGGCAGCACCTCGACCACCTCGACCTGATCGCGTCACCGGAACAAGCCACCGCGCTGGAAGCCCGGCTGGCGGACTACCTTCGCCGGTTCCCGGAAGACCCGAAGGCCGCGAACATGCAGGTCCGACGCATCGACCTGTGGCAGCGGGCCAACCCGGCGAAAGCGGCCGCCCTCCGCGACGAGATGGCGGCCAGTTCCGACCCGAAAACCGCCATCGCCGCGCAGGGCCGCCAGGCGCAGCAGGCGCTCGGGAACGCGCCGCTCGACTGGAAATTGCCGGCTCTCGACGGCACGTCCATCGACTTCACCTCGTTGCACGGCAAGGTCGTCCTCGTCCAATTTTGGGCAAGTTGGTGCCCCGACTGCGCGCGCGAGATGCCGACCGTGCTGGACATGTACCGGCGGTTCCACGGCGGCGGATTGGAAATCGTCGGCGTCTCCCTGGACCGGGATAAGGACGCTCTCCTCGCTACCGTCAAGAAGAAGGGGATCACCTGGCCGCAGTATTATGACGCCAAAGGCTGGGACAACGAGCTTGCCGTCCGCTACGGCGTGCGCGGGATTCCCGAGTTGTGGCTGGTGGACACGAGCGGCAAGGTGGTCGCGACGGGCGTGCAGGCCGACCAGCTTGCGTCGATGATCCCGCCGTTGCTCCCGGTGCGCTGAATTCTCGCAACGCCGCCGTTGCCAAAGGACGGACCGGCGGCGATATTGACCCGGTGAAGCTGTCCAAACGGGGTGAATACGCGCTCCGGGCGCTGATCGATCTCGGCATCGCGCAGGAACTCGGCCGTCCCCTCCTCCAAATCAGCGAGCTGGTCGAAAAAGAAAAGCTGCCCGCGACTTTCCTCGTCCAAATCCTCATGCAACTGCGTGGGGCTGGCATCATCGAGACCAAGCGCGGCAAGCACGGCGGGTACTCGCTCGCGCGGCCGATGGAGGAGATCAACTTCGGCCAGATCGTGCGCCTCATCGACGGTCCGCTGGCTCCCATCGCCTGCGTCAGCCAGACTGCCTACGCCCGGTGCACGTGCCCCGACGAAGACCATTGCGGGCTGCGGATGCTGATGCTCGACGTGCGCAACGCCATCGCCAATGTCTTGGACCGCTACACGCTGGCCGACATCGTGGGAGTCACGCTGCGCAAGCTGAGGCGAGACAAGGCGAGCTTCCATCTCGGCGAGGTCTGTCCACTGCCGTTCGGACTCGGGGAACCAGGCCCCGCTATGCTCCGCCCGACCCGAAAGGCGCGCCGGACCGGCACGCCGGCCGTCGAATGAGGGCTCGGGACGATCACGGCTGAATCGTTCGCTGGTACTGTTCGATGGTGGCGACCAGATCGGTCTGGCCGTCGGTTTCCGCGGCGTAGCGCGCTCGCTTGGCCGTGTCCGCCGCTTCCTTGCGCCGACCCGCCGCGAGGGTGGCTTTCGACAGCAACATGAGTTGCTGCGCGCTGCGGTATTCCGTCAATTGACAGGCCCGTTCCGCCATCGCCATCAGGGCCTCGGCCGCGGGCGGCGTGAGGGGTGGTTGGTCGGGCTGCTCCACGTTCATCATCACGAGAGCGGTGAGCGCCGGGATGCTGTCCGGGTTGATCCGCAGGCAGGTGCGCAGCATCGCGCAGGCTTCGGGGACGTGATGTTCCGATAGCTCGATGCCGTAGAGGTTGTAGTACGCGTTTTCCATCAGGGGCGACAGACGCAACGCATCGTAAAATGCCTCCCTGGCCTTCGTGTTATCGCCCATCTCCAGCAGGGACACCCCGTAGTTGTTGAAGCTGTCGGCGTCCGGGTGCGCGTCGAGCACCCGGCGGTAAAGCGCGGCCGATTGCGCCCAGCGGCCTTCCATGCGCAGCACGTTGGCGAGGTTCACGCCGGCCGTTTCGAGCTGGTCGTCGATTTTCAGCGCCTGGCGGAAGTGACCTTCCGCCAGGATGAGCTGACCGGGGTCCCGCCGACCGCGATCCTGGAAAACCAGGCCGAGGTTATTGTGCGCGGCAAAACATCGCGGATTGATCTCCAAGGTCGAACGCCACAAATGCTCGGGGCTGCTGAAGTCTTCCGCGCGCTGGAAACAACCGAGGCAGAGCAGACCGGCGACGAGGCACATGGCGATCAGCGCCGCCACGCTCGAATTTCTCGGCTCCCCGTACCAACGCGCCAGACCCGCCCCGACGAGCGCGAGAATGCCCGGGACCGCGATGTAGACGAGGTGGTCCGAGACGTTGGCATAGTTGAAAAACGACATGTGCAGCAGCCCGGAGATCGGCAGCACGCCCAGCACGAACGTCCCGAGCGCGACCGCCGGACCGCGCCCCCAGAACCGTCGTCCCCACCACACGGCAGCCGTCGCTGCAACGACGCCCACCGGCCACAGGTAATTCCATCCGTCCGCAGCGGAAACTTCCCAGCGGGGATAAAGCATGGCCAGGGGTCGTGGCCAGAAAATTTTGCCCAGGTAAAAGCCGATGGCCCGGCCGGCGACGAGCAGACGCACCAGCGGCGGGTTGGCGTGCGCGAGGTTTTCAGCGGTGATCGCGCGATGGTATTGGAACCAGATCGTCAGCAGTCCCGCCGCGAGCGAAACCGCGAAAAACGGGAGCATCCGGCGCAGGTCTCGCCAGTTCACCTTTCCTGTTTGTCCCCACACCAGCAGCAGCAGAACGCACGGCAGCATCACGACGGATGATTTGCTCAGCGCGGCCAGGACGAACAAACCCAGCGCTGCCCAGTACAGGCTGCGGGCTCCGTCGGGGCGTTCCTCGGAGCGCACGTGGCAGATCAGGCTGCCGAGGTAGAAAACCATCGACAAGGCGTTCTTGCGTTCGGAAATCCACGCCACCGACGCGACGTTGATCGGATGGACGGCGAACAACAGCGCGCCGAACCATGCGCCCGGGATTTGCAGGGCGCGCAGCAACCGCCAGAGCAGAAACGAGGAAGTGACGTGAAGCGCAAAATTCAGGAGATGATACCCGAGTGGATCAGCTCCCCACAACCGCCACTCGACCCAGAACGTCGTGTTCGTCAGCGGGAAATAGTCGAAAGGAATCGTGCTAAACCAGATTTGCGACAGCCCGGCGCTCGATTGGATCAGAGGACTCTTGGTGATGAGCAGGTCGTCGTCCCAGAGAAACGCGCCGTTGAGCGACGGCCAGTAGCACGCGCAAGGCAGCACGACGAGCAACAGCATTTGCACGATCACCAGCCAATCCACCCGCGACCAGAACGACGACCCCACGGCGCGCGGGGCAACACTCTCCGGGGCGGAAATAGGAACGGCAGCGGTCAACATGCGACAGCCGTAGAAGCTGATCGTATGCCGTAGGAAGCGAGAATCTTCGCCTACGCCCCGAGCGAACCGATCTCGCGCATGAAGTCGGGGAACGATTTCGCCTGCCGGATGGCGTCGTTGAGCCGGTCGAGCTTCTTGTCGTTGAACGCCTGGTTGAGCGAGACGCGCCGCGTGCTACCCGCGTGGTTGAACACCACCTCGTCCCAGTGGATCGAGGACACCTCGTTGTTGAACTTGGCCACCGACCGGCCGCGGAAATAGGCGCGGGTCGTCTCCGGCGGGTTGAAGATGGCGTTGCGCACGTCGTCCTCGCTGACGAAACGCCGCATCTGCCCCTCGCGCAGCAGCGCGTAGTGCAGCCCCTGGTCGAAGGAAACGTTGTGGTATTCCAGGTCGATGGACTGGAGCCATGGGTCCGTCCAGGCCAGGTTTTCTTCTTCCTTGAGCGTGGTGAGCAGGAACTTCTTCGCCACCCAATCCACCCGGTCACGGCAGAGCGTCACGTCCTTCTCCAGGTCATCGAGGACGTTTTCCCATTCTTTCAACAGCCACGCGGTTTCCTCGTCGTCGCGGTTGCAATGCTCCGTCGCGGCGGCGAGGTACATGCGTTGCACGTCCACGGCGCTGATCTTGCGGCCGTCCTTCAATTCGATGATCCACGTGTAGGTCTGGTCACGGCTGATCGCCTTGGTCGTCTCGATGGGCTGGGCAAACTCCAGTTGGGGAGCTTTGCCGGCCTCGATCAATTCCAGCACCAGCGAGGTCGTGCCCATCTTCAGGGCGGTGGCGACCTCGCTCATGTTCGCGTCGCCGATGATGACGTGGAAACGCCGGTACTTGCTGCTGTCGGCGTGCGGCTCGTCGCGCGTGTTGATGAGCGGACGGCGGTTCATCGTGTCGATGCTGACGACGACACTGAAAAAATCCGCCCGTTGCGAAATCTGGTAAAGCCCCGCCTGGCTGGCAACACTCTCGGCCTCGACGCCCATTTTCCCCGCGCCAGCGAAGATCTGGCGCGTCACGAGAAACGGCAAAATGTCGCTCACGACGCGGTCCCAGGGGACGTGGCGGCTCATCAGGAAATTATCGTGGCAGCCGTAGCTGTGTCCGATGAAGTCCGTGTTGTTCTTGTAGAGTCGGACCTCACGGTCGGGCAGGAGTTTCTTGTTCCGCCGCCGGGCGCATTCGGCGAGGATGCGCTCACCCGCCTTGTCCTGGGCGACGAGTTCGCGCAGGCGGGTGCATTCCGGGGTGGAATACTCCGGGTGCGCGTGGTCGTTGTAGAAACGCGCTCCGTTGCTGAGCACGAGGTCGCTCTTGATCTCCTCGAAACTCAGCGGGCGGTTTTTATCGATCTCGAAATACGCCGATTCGTCCGTGTCCTGGAGCAACTCCGCCGCACGGAAGCCCCGCGCGTCCCGATGGGGGTCTTCGAGGGAATAATCCCACTTCATCAGGTTGCCGTGCTCGGTGTAACGGCGCACGAGTTCGATGGACTCGCTGACCACGTCCACGTTATCAACCCCGTCCACGGTGATCCCGTATTCCGTTTCGATCCCAAAAACGCGGTTCATCCCTTCTTCGAGTTTGTTTGACACGCGGGAAGTTCCTAGATGACGGCGCGATTTCCTTTGGGCCGCTGCTCGTCGCGTGAACTGGCCCGCACGGGCGAGACGCGAACGACGTTTTCGGATTCGTAGTCGATCAGCTTCAACCAATCCTCGGTGATGTCCGTGGGAGGGAAGATGTCGTTCTCCGCATACTCGGCGTTGAGGGACAGGCTCAGGTCGCTGGCGCTGATGCCCTCCTCCTGCATCGTGGCGATGGCGCGTTTGATGGCCAGACCCTTGGCCCGCTCGACGATGGACGCAATGATCGCCCCGCTGACGAGGTCGCCGCGATAGAGCGTTTCCTTGCGCCCGCTGCGGAGCGTCACTTCGAGAAAACGATTCTCGTCGCGGTGCGTGAACTGCTGGTCGATCAATCCATCGACGAGTTTGTCGATGGCCGCGCGGACGCCGCCCGCTTCTTTGACCATCGCCGGGTCGTAAGGCAACCCCTCGGCGAGGTAGATTTTGTAAATCTCACGCGCCCCGTCCTTGGTCGGGCGGTTCACCTTGATCTTACGGTCGATGCGGCCCGGCCGGATGATGGCCGGGTCGATCAGGTCCGCGCGATTGGAGGCGAGGATGATGACCACGTCGTTGAGCGAATCGATGCCGTCCATCTCCGTGCAAAACATCGGCACGAGGGTCGAGAGGATGTTCGAGAAGCGCGACGCACGGCGGGTGCCAAGAATGCTCTCGGCCTCGTCGATGAACAGGAACGGCAGGAAGCCTTCCTTGCGCTTTTCGCGGGCGGTGGCGAAGATTTCGCGCACCATCCGCTCGCTCTCACCGACCCACATGTTGAGGATTTCCGGCCCCTTGATGTGCATGAAGTATTCCTTCATTTTCTCGCCGGTTTTCTTCTCCAACTGGGCGGTCAGATTGTAGGCCGTCGCCTTGCCGATGAGCGTCTTGCCGCAACCGGGCGGACCGTAGAGGAGGAAACCCTTCGGCGTCGTGTGGTTGAACTTGGCGAACAGGTCCGCGTGGATGAGCGGCAGTTCGATGGCGTCCTTGATGGCCTGGAGGGCTTCCTGTTGGCCGCCGACTTTTTCCCAGGGTAGTTCGGGCACCTCGTCGAGGTAATGATCCTCGCTCTTGGGCCGTTTCAGGAGTTCGAGCGCCATGCGGTAGTTCGGATCGACGCGGACCTCGTCGCCGGCTTTGAGCGTTTCCTTGGCGATGCCGCTGGCACGCTGGAGCACGAGCGACTGGAGTCCGTTGTCCTGTCCGACGCGCAGGCGGTCGTCCCCGATGACCTCGGTGATCTTGGCGACCGGGCCGGAGTTGTCGAAGCCGAGGTCGCCGACGACGACGTACGCCTCGTTGACGAGCACGCGCGTGCCCTTCTTGAGCTTGTTGATGGAGATGCGCGGATCGACGTTGCAATAGTAGTCGGAGCCGCCCACGACGATCTGCGCGGTCTCGCGGTTCGGGCTGCCGAGGAAAATGCCGATGCGGTTGGCGGGCGAGGTCACCTTCTTGATGACTTCCTCCATCTTCTCGATGGTCTGGCGCGCCTCGTTCATGGTGTCCTCTTGGTCGGCGACGTGCGCGCGGACGTTCAGGAGAGCTTTGCGGATCGGGTCGCCGATGGGCAACGACGCGATGGTGCGATCAAGGAGATCGAGAGCCGACTGGTCGTCGGAGCCCCCGCTGGCCCCGTACGGCGAATCGAACTCGTTGGAACGGTCAGATGGATTCATGCGTCTTTTTGCGGATGCGAAACAGACATTTCGACACTGGCGAGGACTGGCAGGTTCAAAATACGCCCGGCCGAAACGGGGCGCAAACTGGCGGGTTCCAAGTCGCTGCCGGCGGGGAGGATCGGCGTCGGACGGCGGGGTGAACCGGAGAGAAATTGCACCCCCTGGGACTCGAACCCAGAACCTAGTGATTAAGAGTCACGTGCTCTA
>CAZZYS010000105.1:0-13754 GCA_964658285.1 uncultured Verrucomicrobiota bacterium | reverse complement strand
TGCGCGATGACGCGACTGCTTATTCGGAGACTAGCCGTTTAACTCAACAGCTTTTTATTGTAAATTTATGTTCAGACACTAAATCGGAGGCCAACGTGCGTTCCAAAGCGGTTACTGTGGGTGGCGTTGTAAGCAAAGCGCACCTTGCCGTTGCGTTTGGCGAGAATGACTGCCTCCATGCTTGGGCGGCGAGTAGGGTGCGCAGAGGATTGGCAACCGTAGGCGCAGTCAGCTACGGCACTATCGGCGCGCTCGTGATCTCGGCGGCTTGGCCGGCCAGCGACAAACCCTCCTGGCTTCGCTGAAACGTCCGACTTGCCGTGGCAAGCGAGGCCGTCGAACGCAATCGTGCCGATCGCGGGAAACCATTCTCCTTGTGTCTGGTTGGTTTCCCATTCCGCACGCTCCTTCATTTGCGTCGTGCGCGGCCGAGATTGCGCGCGTGCGGCCACGAGGAACATAAAGCTGACCAGCCGCCCGGAAATTTTCCTGAGACAAGGGGGTGGGAAAACTTGAGAAGCTAGTGATGATGTGCCGTACTTCGCACCCTGCTGACAACGAAGTTCTGAGGACCGTGTTCGCAAACCCTGCAAGCCGGGATCGAAACGGGACCGACTTCAAAATTCGGGCTGGGCGTACCCTCAAGATGGCGGCAGATAGACGGAGCCGACCCGCCAGCGCAACGAGGAATGACTTCGCAGCCGCGCCATCGGTACGTGCTTGCCGATGGAACTTACCATCGCTCGCGCGAGCCGAAAGAGATCGCTAGGTCATGCCTGCCGAGGAACCCAGCAACGCGACGCCAGGCTCTCCAGTGGATCCCTTGCGGACGGCGGATGCGGTGCCCCGGGTTCGTGTGTCGGGGCCAGCGGAGGCCAGCACCCACAGCGGGTCCACCTGGAAGCACGCTGAGGACGTGGGCCCAACCTCCGACCCGTCCACGCGCTACGAACACTTCGAGATCCTCCGGCGCGAAGATGGTTTTCCCTGGCGATTGGGCCGGGGCGCGATGGGGGCAACCTACAAGGCGTTGGACACCCGCCTGCATCACCACGTGGCGCTCAAGGTGATCTCCGGCGACCTGACCGGCTACCCGGCCGCCCGCGAGCGTTTTTTGCGCGAGGCGCGCACCGCCGCGCGCCTGCACCATCCCAACGTCGCGCGCATCTTCCACCTGGGCGAGACGGGCGGGGGTTCGGAGGCTTTCTACGCCATGGAGTTCGTCGAGGGCGAAACGCTCGAAGCGCGCGTGCGCCGCACGGGACCTTTGTCGGTGTGGTTGACGCTGGAGGTAGGCATCCAGGTCGCCCGCGCGTTGATGGCGGCCTGCCAGCAGGACCTCATCCACCGCGACCTCAAGCCTGCCAACCTCATGCTGGTCACGGCGGTGGAAGCAGCAACCCTGGCGGTGGTCGGCAGCGGAAGCAGCCACGGCGAGATCGGGGAGGCGTGGGTAAAGGTCATCGACTTCGGCTTGGCCAAAGCCGTGGCGGACGCCGGGCCGCTGACCGGGGTGGGGGACTTTATCGGCACGCCCGCCTACGCGAGTCCCGAGCAGTTTTCCAGCGACGCACGCAGCGTGGACGGTCGCTCGGACATCTACTCTCTGGGCGCGACGCTGTGGTATGCGCTGACCGGGAAGATGCCCTTCGAAGGCAACTCGTTCACGGAAATCGAACGGCAGAAGCGCTCGCAGGAAGTGCGCCCTGCACAGTTGGCGGCAGCCGCTGTCCCCGTTCCGCTGGCGAGGTTATTGACTTCCATGCTCGCCGCCGATCCCGGCGACCGGCCGCAAACCCCTTCGGTGCTATTGGAGGCGTTTCGCCGCTGTCGTGAGGAGTTGCGGCGGCTGACGCCCCACGGCGCAGACCGGTCGCCGACCCTGTCCCTGCTGTGGACACCTTTGCGCCGCTTCAGGCATCGGCGCATCTACCAGGTGTTCTTCGGCTATGCGGTGGGCCTGTTGGCACTCCTGCGCAACGAGGGCGGCAGCGTGGGTGTTTCCATTAGCCAGACCCTCCAGGAACGCCGTGAATATTTTCACGCCTTGCGGCTCAACGAAGGTCTCGACGGGTTCAACCCAGCGGTGAACACCTTCCTGACGCAGGCCAAAGCGCCGTTCTTGCAAGCGGGGGGCGACCCGGTGGCCGCCGGGCAGATGGCGCTGCAATCGCTGGAAAACCTGCGTGCCCAACAGGCGTCGGGGCTGGCGTACTTCGACGCGTTTTTCGTGTTCGGGGTGGTGGGGGCGGGGCTGGCGTTCGGCGTTCTCTTCATGCGACGATCCGTCATTGAGAAAGGCGCGCACATCGCGGCGGAGTGAGTCGCCGACACCATCCGCATCCACTTAAGAGAAAAGTTTTCCGGCGATGTGCGGTCGCGGAACCTTGAGAAGGAAGGTGGGCAGATTCTTTTGCTCGTCTACCAACAGGTTCCTACCACGCAAAACTCACCTCGCCGGAAGCACCGACGGCCTCGCTTTCTAACCTCATGACCAACGCAACCAAAACCATTGTTCTCATCCACGGCCTGTGGATGACGCCGCGCAGTTGGGAACCTTTCAAAGATTACTACGAGCGGAAGGGCTACCAGGTGCTCGCGCCCGCGTGGCCGCGTCTGCACGGCGAGGTGGAGGCCATCCGACGCGACCCATCCGCGTTGGCGGGACTCGGGCTGCTGGAGATTTTCGAGCACTACGACAAATTCGTGCGGACCCTGCCGGAACCGCCGATCCTTATCGGCCATTCGTTTGGCGGGCTGACCGTGCAAGTGCTCCTGGATCGCGGCCTGGGCGCGGCGGGCGTTTCCATCGACGGCACCGCGCCCAAGGGCATCCTGCCGCTGCCGTGGTCGGTCATCCGCGCGGCGAACCCCGTGTTGTCCAACCCGTTCAACTACCGGGGCACCGTCGACCTCACGTTTCCGCAGTTCCAGTACACCTTCGCCAATACCATGACCGAGGCCGACGCCCGCGCCGCCTACGAACGCCAGGCGATTCCCGGACCGGGCCGCCCGGTGTTCCAGTCTGCCCTGGGCAACCTGACACCCGGTGCGGCAACCACGGTGAATCACCTCAACGACAACCGCGCGCCGCTGCTCCTGATCGCGGGAGGCTCGGACCACCTCGTCCCGCCGATTCTCAACCAGGTCAACTACAAGAAATACGGGAAGTCGCGCGCGGTGACGGCTTACAAAGAGTTTCCGGGCCGCTCGCACCTGATCGTCGCCCAGGAGGGTTGGGAAGAGGTGGCGACCTACGCGCTCGACTGGGCGGAAACGATCGTTCGGAGTACCACTCCGATGGCCTCCGGCGATTCTGGCTGGATGAACGACGAACAACTCGTTGCGAGCGGCGGGCTTCGTTAGCTGTTCCTGATGACGGATACCCTCTCTATCGTGGTGATCAGCCGCGACCGCCTCGGGCACAGCGTCGCGACACACTTCGTGCGTGCCGGCCACCGCGTCTGACTGGCCCAGCCGCGTGAATCAGACCCATCGCGCGGCGTGGCCAAAGAGCCGGGCTTTTCCGCCGAAGCTGCCACGGTGGCAGACGCGGTTCGCGCGGCGGAGATCGTCCTGCTTGCCGTCTCTTGGAAGAGTCGGTTTGCCGCGATCCAAGAGGCGGGTGGCGAGACGGCATTCGAGGGGAAAATCGTGATCGATGCGATTAACGCGCACGAGGAGGCCCCCGTTTTCGACGATCTGGGCTCGTGTGGTTCCAGCGAATCCGTCGCCCAGCTCGTTGGCCACAGAGCGTCTCTGGTCAAAGCGTTCAACACGCTGGACGAGGATGTTTTGGCTTCTGGGTCCCGACCCGGGCTACCGGTGGACGAACGTATCGCCATCCCGCTGTGCGGAGACGACCCGAAGGTCAAACGGGTCGTTTCTGCATTGATCGAAAAGATTGGCTTTGCCCCCGTCGATCTCGGCACACTGGTCTTCAGCCATCTACTTGAGCCGCATCGCTCGCTTTACGGCACGACTCTGACGCCACCTCAAGTCCGGTTGGAACTGGCCCGTTACGAGCGCGGCCAGAACTCGAATTGACACGCTGCGCACGGTTGAGAGCCCAAGCGGACAATGACTGCTCGCCGAAAAGGCGGGCAGGCTTGCGGATGTCTGATGTGAGCAGCGGTGCCTCGGTCGAAATGATTTAGATGACATTACACCGAACGTGGTGGCCAAGTCACCGGAAGGGGAAAGGCTATTTGTAGGTGCTCGACACTTCGGTGCCTGGCATCCAGGCCAGCCCCCAATCCCGCATCGCGGCGAGGATCGGGCCCAACGATTTTCCCTTGGCCGTGAGCCGGTAGGCGAGATGCTTGGAGCCATCCGACGGCGGCACTTGCTCGATGACGCCGTGCAACAACAGGCGGGCCAGCCGGTCACTCAGGAGGTTGGTGGGGATGCGCTCGGGGGCAGCGGCGAAATCCTTGAATCGCCGGTCGCCGAAGAGCAGGTCGCGCACGACCAGCAGCGTCCACTTGTCACCGAACACGTCAAGGCCACAGGCCACCGGACAAGGGGAACGACAGGCTTCCGGCGTGCGGGGCGCAGGCTTGGGCGAAGGCATCGGACGTACCATCGCAAACATTTCGCTTGCAATCCACAAGCAACTTACTTTTAATATGCAAGTATGAAAACAGTCGCCACCGCAAGCATCCCAGTCCTCCAATCGCCCGGAGCCGGGCTGCCCAAGGTGGAACTCTTCGTGGCGCGGACGCTTTTTGCCGTGGCGCGGTGGAGAAACAGCCGGAACGCCGCCACGGCGCGCTTTCAGCAGGAGCGACTGGCGATCCGCGAACTGGTAGCGGGCTGCGACCCCGAATCAGGCGCGCAACGGGTGCTCATCCGCCGGGTGGCTGGGATGGAGGACAGCAGCCGTTTCTGGTCGGTCTGGATGACCCTGGACCATCTGCGCATCATCCATGGGTCGTTTGCCCGGGTGATCGGGGCGTTGGTCCAGGAAAACGCCCCCGCAGGACAAGCGAGCACCGCCGCCGTCAAACCCAGCATCGAAGCGACCGTCGGAGTCATCGTCCCTTACGAAGCATCCTGCGATGCCCTGCTCGCCAGCGCCACCGCTGCCCCCAACCTGAAGACCAAAGCGCGGTTCACCCATCCGTGGTTCGGGCCGCTGGATGCGGCGGGCTGGTATGCGCTCGCCGGGGTTCACCTCAAGATTCATCGGCAGCAGATCGAACGCATCCTCGCCGGCCTGACCGGCTCGCGGGAGAACATGGCTCGCGGCAAGGTTGCGGATCGCCCCCTCCACTGATCGGATGAAAACTCTATCGGAATTATCCGTCGCGTCGCCCGCAACGGTCCCGGTCGATCCGGCGGCGGCGCGTCTCCGGGCGCTGCTCTCGGGACCGGTGTTGCCGACCATGCTGCGCCTCGCGCTGCCCACGGTGGTCGTGCTCTTCGTGCAGACGTTCGTTAGCGTGGCGGAGACGTACTTCGTGAGCCTTCTGGGCACCGACGTGCTCGCCGGGGTGACGCTGGTTTTTCCCGTGCTGTTGTTGATGACGACCATGTCCAACGGTGGGGTGGGTGGCGGGGTGTCCTCGGCGGTGGCGCGTGCGCTGGGGGCAGGACGGCGGGCTGACGCCAACCGGCTGGTGCTGCACGCGCTAGTGCTGGCGGTCGGGAGCGGATTACTTTTCACCCTCGGGGTGCTCGGCGGCGGACAGGCGCTCTACCACGCCCTCGGCGGCACGGGCAAGAGCCTGGATGCCGCCGCGCTCTATTCCGGGGTCATCTTTGCGGGCGCGGTACCCATCTGGGCCGTCAATCTGCTCGCCTCGGCGTTACGCGGAGCGGGTAACGTCAAGGTGCCCGCACTGATTATCCTCGGTGGCGCGATCCTGCTGGTCCCGCTTTCTCCGGCGCTTATCTTCGGGTTGGGACCACTGCCGGGCCTGGGCGTCGCGGGGGCGGGGGTGGCCGTCGTTTTGTATTACGTCGTAGCTCTCGGTGTCCTGGTGCAATACCTGCGCGGCGGGAGCGGCGGATTGAAGCTCGGGTGGGCACCGTTAGAGCGGCGTTTTTTTGGGGAAATCATGCGCGTGGGCGGGCTTTCGGCCGTCGGCACGGCGCAGGCCAACCTCACCCTGATCCTCGTGACGGGTGCCGTGGGCCGCTTCGGCACGCAGGCGCTGGCGGGTTACGGGCTGGCCGCCCGTCTGGACGCGCTGCTGGTCCCGCTGCTCTTCGGGCTGGGCACGGCCGCGCTGACGCTCGTGGGCGCGAACATCGGTGCCAACCAGATCGCCAGGGCGACCCGCGCCGCCTGGACCGGAGGCTTGGTGGCCGCAGGGTTCTCGGAGGTGATCGGACTCGCCGCAGCCGTGTTCCCGCACGGTTGGTTGAAGCTGTTCAGCCAGGAGTCAGGCGTGTTGGCGGCGGGCAGTCTCTATCTACGGATCGTTGCACCCTGCTACGGGTTTTTCGGCCTGGGCCTGCTGCTCTATTTCGCCAGTCAGGGAGCGGGCAGGGTGGGCTGGCCCTTCGCGGTGGGAACTGTGCGCCTGGCGGTGGCGGCCGGCGGCGGCTGGCTGGCGGTGAATTATTTCGGTGCGGGGCTCGGGGGCCTCTTCGCAGCGGTCGCCGTTTCCAGCGTGTTGTTCGGGGTGCTCAATGCGGTGGGAGTCTGGCGATGGGAACGTGGGCGAGGGCACCATTGAAGATGAATCGCGGGTCGTTGCGATTTCTCGATCCGAAAACTTTAGAACTACATGAGCCGGTTTACTGCCTCGCATCGCAGACCCGGCCAAATCAACCGACCACGTTCTAAAACTCACACCACGTCCATGCTCTCATCCCATCCATCGCCCGAAGCCGTTTCCACGTCTGATCGCCTCATCCTGATCACCGGCGCAACCGGCGCGACCGGCAGCGCCGCCATCGAAAACCTCTCGAAACGGCAGCGAAAAGTACGCGCCTTGGTTCACCAGATCGACGCACGCTCCGAAAAACTCCAGGCCCAGGGTGCGGAGATCGTCCAGGGCGACCTGTCGGACTTCGACGCGGTCCACGCCGCGTTGCAAGGGGTGGATGCGGCGTACTTCGTTTACCCGATCCAAGTGCCCGGCATTCTGGAAGCGACCGCATTTTTCGCGGAAGCCGCCCTCGAACAAGGCGTCCGCGCCATCGTCAACATGTCGCAGATCACCGCGCGTCGCGTGGCGAAGAGCCATGCCTCGCGCGCCCACTGGATCGCGGAGCGTCTGCTGGACCGCACAGGCATCGCCGTGACCCATCTGCGGCCCACCCTGTTCGCGGAATGGCTCAAGTACTTCCAGCAACCCATCCGGGAAAACGGCATGTTTCCGCTGCCGTTCGGCGACGGCCGCTACGCGCCCATCGCGGCGGAAGACCAGGGCCGGATCATCGCCGAGATCCTGGACGCGCCGACCGAACACGCAGGCAAGACCTACCCGCTCTTCGGACCGAGGGAACTGAGCCAGTACGACATCGCCGACCTGCTCACACAAATTCTCGGACGCAAGATCACCTACGCGGCGATGGAGATCGAGCCGTTCAAGCAGGTGCTCAAAGAGCGGGGCTTTACCCCGCATTTCGTTCAACACATCTCTGCGGTCGCACAGGATTGCCGCGACGGGGTTTGCTCCGGCACGAACGATCTCGTGGAAAAACTCTCCGGTCAAAAGGGCATGGAGATGGCCGACTACATCACGAAAAACAAGGCGCTGTTCAGCTAGGCAAACCATCGCAGCCAGAAATTCTCTTATGAACGTCATCGACACCTTGACCCAACGCAACGCGACCTACGCACGCACCCGCTTTTCCGCCGATCTGAAGAGGATGCCGTCGCTGAAAACGATGATCATCGGCTGCGTCGATCCCCGCGTGGACCCCTTCGACATCTTCGGGTTATCCCCCGGCGAAACCGTCATCATTCGCAACGTCGGCGGTCGCGTCACGCCGGCCACCCTGGAATTGATGGCGATGCTGAGGATCGTCGCCAGAAGCGACGGACGCGAACTCGGTCCCGGTTGGAACCTCGTCGTCCTGCACCATACCGATTGCGGGATCAACTGCCTGGCGCACTCCCCGGAAATGCTCGCCAAATACTTCGGCGTGAACCCGGCGGACCTCGATGCCTTGGCGATCACCGACCCGTACGAGGCGGTGGCGGTGGATGTCGCCGCCTTGAAGTCGAACCCGAAGTTACCCGGGGAGTTTCTCGTCACTGGCTTGGTTTACGACGTGGCCACCGGGCGGGTGGAAACCGTCGTGCCGCCCGCTGTGCTGCGGCCCGAACCAGCCCATGATGACCGGGCATCGAACGGTTGAAGCCATTGATTAGCATGACAGCCTTTCTTTTCCTCGGGTTCCTGGTGTTAACGGTGGCGGGCGTCTTCGCCGTGGTGGCTCGCTACGGCGCGGTTCGCCGTCCGACGGCGTCTGCGGCGGCACTGTGTCTGTGGCTGGTTTACGTCGGCGTGATCGGATATCTGGGCGTGACCCGCAACACGGCGATGCGGCCTCCGGGCGTGGCCTTTCTGCTCGTCCCGGTCGCGTTGTTCCTGGTGTACTTCGTCGTGCGGACGCCCCCGGCCGCCGGGGTGGATCGGGCGAGCGCCATCCCGCTGTGGCTGCTACTGGGTGCGCAATGCTTCCGCATCCCCGTCGAGCTTTTCATCCACCAACTTTGGAAAGAGGGACTCGTGCCCAGGATGCTGACGTTCGAGGGCACGAACATGGAGATTTACGTTGGGATTACAGCCCCGCTCGTCGCGTGGCTGGCGACTCGTGGGCGAGGGGGGTTGCGGCTGTCGTTCGCCTGGAACATCCTGGGCTTGCTTGTCCTGGCGAACATCGTGGTCAGCGCGGTGGGAACCACCCCCGGCCCATTGAACTTGATCCACGCCGAAGTACCTGATCTGATGATCGGAACTTTTCCGTACATGTTCATCCCAGGTTTTTTCGTGCCGCTGGCCGTGGTGATGCACATTCTCGCGCTCAGGGCGATGAACACCCGACTGCGGGCTCCAGTCACGTAGAACATGGACCCCTCCGACGACCGTCCGGGCACGGGTGAACTCTGCGCCAACTGCCGGTTGCCGTTGATCCCCGGGGGTGCCCCGGGTGAATGCTTGCGCTGCATGGTCGATTTCGCGCTGGCCCCGGCGGGGGAACGTTTCGAGGACGGGGCTGGTACCAGCGAAGATGGCGGGTTCGTCCATCGCTACGGGCACTTTGAAATCGCGCGCGGGGAGGATGATTCTCCGCACGAGCTGGGTCGCGGCGCGATGGGTACGACCTACCGCGCGCTCGACACGGTCCTACAGCGCGCGGTGGCCCTCAAGGTCATCAGGGGTCAGGTCGCGGAGCATCCGGTCGCGCGCGCGGTTTTTGCGCGAGGCCCGGGCCGCGGCACGGTTCCAGCATCCGAACGTCGCCACGGTGTCGCACTACGGCGAGCAGGCGGACGAGTGCTTCTACGCCATGGAACTCGTGGAGGGCGAGACCCTGGAAGCACGGGTGCGACGCGAGGGGCCGCTCCCCGTCCCCCTGGTGCTGGAAATCGCCGTGCAGGTCGCCGGCGCGCTGGAGGCGGCCGAGGCGCAAGGCGTGGTACACCGTGACCTCAAACCCACCAACCTCATGCTCACCGGCCATGGGGACGAACCCGGCCAGCGAGGCGTTCCACTCGTCAAAATCATCGACTTCGGCCTGGCCAAAGCCGTCTCGGCCTCCGGCGGCATGGAAAAGGAAAAGGTGTCCGAAACGCGAGGCGGCTTCGTGGGCACGCCGGCCTTCGCGAGCCCCGAGCAGTTCGAGGGGTCCGCTGCCAACGAGATCGACGGTCGCTCGGACATCTTTTCGCTCGGCGTCACGTTGTGGTACGCGCTCTGTGGGCAGCCGCCTTTCGCGGGGCAGGATCTCGACACCATTCGCGCGCAACACTTCGCCCCGCTTCCGCTCGAACAACTGACGGCCCGGAAGGTGCCGCGACGTTGCGTCGAGCTGCTGCAATCCATGTTGGCGGCCAATCCGGCGGATCGCCCGCCATCGGCGCGGGATCTGTTGGAGCGGCTCACTGTTTGCCGTGGCGAGCTTCCCCGGCGGCCCGCGGCCCGTGCGCGTCGCTGGCTGACCGTGGCGCTGATCCTGACGTGTATCTGCGCGGTGGTCGGCGTCTGGTGGAGCAACCGCCATGTGGGGTGGCCGGCGGCAGATCAATCCATCGCTGTGTTGCCTTTCGAGAACCTCAGTCCCGACCCGGCTGACGCTTTCTTCACCACCGGTATCCGGGATGAGATCACCGCGAACCTAGCGCACATCGCCACTTTGAAAGTGATCGACGCCGAGAGTGTCGGCAGTTACCCGCCCGGCAAGCAGGATGCCGGTCGGATCGGCCCGGAACTGGGCGTGCGGTTCTTGCTGGAAGGCAGCGTGCGGCGCGAAAATGGGCAGGTCCACGCCACGGTTCGATTGATCGACGCCACGACATCCAGGCAAATCTGGGTCGAGACTTATGACCGGCCGCTGGCGGATAGTTTCACGATGCAGGGCGAGGTGACCCGCGCCATCGCCGACCGGCTCCATGCGCGGCTCTCCCACGACGAAAAAGCGGCCATCGACGCGCCGCCGACGAGCGATCCGGCCGCTTACGATCTGTATCTCCGTGCGATGGAAGACAGCGACTTCACGGTCAACCCTCCCGAGATGCTCAAGAAGTTCGGGCGCAGCCTCCGCCTGCTCGACGAGGCGATTGCACGCGACCCGAAGTTCGCCCTCGCCTACTGCGCCATCGCGGGCATCCACGACGCGATGTACTTCGACCTGGGAAACACGACGGCCGACAACCCTCGGCTGGATCGTCGGGGGGCGGCGGAATCGGCGTTGCACACGGCGCGGCGCTTGCAGCCCGACGCGGGCGAGGTGCATCTCGCGCTGGCCAAGCACCTCATTGACGTGGTCTGGGATTATCCCCAGGCGCGCATCGAAGTGGACCTGGCCCGGCGCACCCTGCCGAACAACGCGGTCCTGGAGCGCGCGGATGCCCATCTGCTCGCGCTGGGCGGACGCTGGGAGGACAGCGCCCGCGCGATGGAACGCGCCGCGACGCTCGATCCGCGCAGTCCCGGTGTCTTCGAAGAACTGGAGACCTTGTACCGCAATATGCGGCAGTACGAAAACGCCGAATGCGCCCTCGCCAAGCTGACCGCGTTGACGCCCGGCGAGGATGCATTCCCCGTGCGAATCGCATGCGCGATGGAAGCCATCGAAGCGCGGGCCGACCTGGCCCCGCTCCGCGCCGCGCTCGCGTCGCCCCCGGCGGGCGGAGGGCCCGCCGGGGTCAACGTTTTCCATTTCGCTCTCGCCTACCTCGACCGTGATGCCGACGCGCTGGCGAGAGCACTCGCCGCCGCCCCGGAACAGCACTACCACGTGTTCGGCGCGGATTACCCGAAGATGTGGTACGTCGGCCTGGAGGCGAGATTGCGCGGGGACCAACCGAGTGCGCGGGCCGCCTTCGAGGCCGCGCGGGAGCCGGTGGCTGCATCGGTGCAGGCCGATCCCAGTTACAAGAATGCCTCGATGGTGAGTTTGTTGTCTCTCATCGACGCGGGCCTGGGGCGGACCGACGACGCGGTCCGCGGGGGGCTGAACGCCTGCGAGATGTTGCCCGAAACGATGTCCACGACGCGACCGCCGACCCTCCACTCGAATCTCGCCATCGTGTACGCCTGGACCGGGCAATCCGACAAGGCAATCGCCTGCCTAAAGCCGTGGATCAAAAAGCCCGCTGGCCGCGCCATGATTTACACGCCGACCTACGGCGACCTCAAATTGAACCCGGCGTGGGACCCGTTGCGAAACGACCCGCGTTTCTTGGCGCTGGTCGAGCAGCTTACCCCCAGACCGGTACAGTCGGCGGTGGCGCCATGAGCAAACCGGGCGAGCGGCGAGAAGGCAGCGCACCCGCCTCCACGGTTGCGGAACGTCACGACAACAAAACCCGGAAAAGGTAACTCATCTCCTCGTCAATCTCGCCCGTGTCGGCCACCGTGCGAGCCACCTCCTCGCGCAGGGTTTCTCTATATCGCTTGCGCAGACGCAGCAACGAGTTGCGGAAGGTCGAGATCGGCATCCCCAGCCGTGCCGCGACATCTTCCTGGCTGGGCAGCGACGCTGGCCCCCCGACGACAAACGGTCGGAGTTCATCGATCAACCCCTTTTTCCCCTCCCGCACCATCGCGGCGTGCAGACGCTCCCAAGATTGGCTGATCAACGCCGCCGCCCAATGCTTGTCGTAACGCGTCCCTTCGTCCAAATCGCCGGTAGCCACGACGGCCGCCTCTGCGGCGACGAGTTGGTCGTCCAAGGAAACGATCTGTCTGCCGCCGCCGCGCTTGAGCGTCTGCGCGCGGTCGTACTCATTCGCAAGAAAGTTCTGCAAGGAACCGAGCAGAAAGGTGCGCAGCCGGCCTTTTTCCCGGTCGGCGCGTGCCAGCGTCTTCTGCTCGAGCAAGTGCGCGAAGAACGCCTGCACCAGGTCTTGGGCATCGGCCGAGGCGTGACCGCGCTGGCGCTAAAACGAGTACAGCGGCGGCCAGTAACTCTGGCAGAATCCCGTCAGCGCCGCCTGCGCCGCTTCCGGGCTCGGGCTCTGCGCGGCAAGTAGGACCACCGTCCAGTGCGTGGACGCAAAAGCGGCTCCCCCTTCCTGCAATGTACCCGGCAAACGCTTCACTTCGTCAGCCTAGTTTGCCACGGGCCGTCCTGGCAAGACTTTGGAGCGTCGGGACAGCGTCTGTTCGAGGTAAATCGGACGAGAACGCGCGGTCTGGTCAACGCGGCAGTTCGACGAAACTTTGCGATCTGGGGTGGCAGAACATTTAGAAGAAATTAGCCACCAAGGGCATCGACATCCACTTCAGGTGCACCTGGACCGCCGAAGGTGTGGTTCTGGAATCGTGCATCAACGGGAAGATGCCCGTCACACAACACTGCTAGACAAACTTAAATGTCACCGGAAACCATCTTTTTGATTGATCTCGTCTTGGGCTACGTCGCGTGGCTGCTTTGTTTCTGCGTGTATATCCTGCCTTGGCTTCGGTCGATGGAACGCTTCGAGGCGCACCGTGCTATGGCCACGTTGCACAGTTTTCGCTTTGTCGGACTTGCGTTCATCCTCCCGGGTGTCGCCGGGTTCCATCTGCCATCCGGGTTTGCTGGGTTCGCCGCTTGCGTTGACCTTGCGACTGCATTGCTTGCAATCATGGCGCTTCTCACCGCGAAGCTGCGTCCGGTCTTCTGGTTATTCGTCATGGCTTTTAATCTCGTGGGATCGGCGGATCTCATCCTCGACAATTACCATGCCATCCATGTCGGACTTCCTGCGGCGGCCGGGGAACTGGGTTCCACCTACGCCATCATCATCCTACTCGTGCCGTTGCTGATGATCACGCATGTGGTCGCCTTGTATTGGTTGGTACGCCCTCGGCCTGCCACCGATCGGGTTCCTCACCAATGACGTGGCAGACTCAGTCGGCTTTCGAAGAAATGTGCTTGGCATCGACCTCTCGACCATCTGATTCAATCCATGGACCCACAGAAATTTCTCGAATGATACCCCGCAAACTGGCTTACGATAACCCCGTTTTCGCTCGGATATCTTCTTTCACAAAAATTTCAATGGCAGATATTTAGGTAATAATCCTTAAAAGCTGTTGAGTTAAACGGCTAGTCTCCGAATAAGCAGTCGCGTCATCGCG
>CAZZYS010000104.1:0-13761 GCA_964658285.1 uncultured Verrucomicrobiota bacterium | reverse complement strand
ACGAGCGGCGAGGGCACCGGCAATTCGACCGAGATCATCGCGGTGTACAACGAGATGATTCGCGACCGTTTCCACAGTCAGTGGGATCAGCCCACGGTGGCCGGTGGGACGGCGGCCGGCAATGACGTGGCGCTTTTAACGATCCGCGTGGAAAAGGACGGCCGGATTTCCAAGGCATTTCTGTCCACGCCCTCGGGCATGGAACAGATGGACGCCTCCGTGCGCGCCGCCGCCGAACACGTCAAGAAAATCGAGCCCCTGCCCGCCGTCCTGGCCAAGAAAGAGTATTACGAAGTGACGATCAAGTTCAACCGGACGGATTAGACTTGGGTCCCGCCGCGCCAGCGGCGTCGTCAGCAAGGTAGGGATGGCTCTCCGAGCCGGTCCCTATTGTTTTTGGGAAGCGTGTCTTGGCAGGGGCGACCAGCCAGAAGGAAATAGGGACTGGCTCGGAGAGCCATCCCTACCTTGCTGACGACCGGCAGCTATCGCTGCCTAATCCGGAGGAGACGACTAGATCACGTCGGCGAACGTCCGCTCCATCTTGCGGAAATACCACACGCCCAGCCACAGGAAAAACACCGTCACCGCCGCGCTGACGCCCAACCCTGGCCCGTAAAGCCCGTCCGCGCCGCGCCCGATGGCCCAGCGAAAACCGTCGATCACGCCGACCACCGGGTTGAGCGAGTACAGCGCGCGCGGTAGATGGAGCCGGGTGGTCAGTTCCGCACTGGAAAACAACACCGGCGAAATGAAAATACCGAACTGCACGATGAAAGGGATGATGTAGCGGAAATCGCGGTACTTCACGTTGAGCGCCGTGATGTACAAGCCCGGTCCCAGCGCCGCCAGGAACGCCCAGAGCGTCCACACGGGCAGGGTCAGGAACCGCCAGTCGGGCACGAAGCGATACCAGAGCATCACCCCCAGCAGGATCACGAAACTGATCAGAAAATCGACCAGGCTCGTGATGACCGCGCCCGCGGGCACAATGAGCCGGGGAAAGTACACTTTGCTGATGAGGTTGGCGTTGCCGATGAGGCTGTTGCTGGCTTCCCCGAGCGAGGTGGCGAAAAACATCCAGGGCAACAACGCCGAGAAAACGAGGATGGCATCAGGGACGGCGGAGGTCGTGTTGGCCACATGACGCAGGGCCACGAAGACCAACATCGTCAAGAGGGGACGCAACAACGCCCACGCCACGCCGATGGCGGTTTGTTTGTAGCGCACGAGAATGTCGCGCCAGGCCAGGAAGTAGAACAGTTCGCGGTAGCGCCACAGGTCCCGCCAATACTGGCTCTCGGCGCGACCGGCCTCGATGATCAGTTCGGGGACCTCGTGCGGGGTGGATGAACTCATGGTGAAACGCTGGTGGATCGACGGAGGGCGGGAACCGGCCGCGTTTGCACCGTGGCCGGTTTACGGTTCAAAGCAAGGAAAACGAACGTCGCGGCGCCCCGACCCGGACGGCATCAATGCTGCTCCAGCATGAGCTGCGCGACCGGTTCGTTTCGGATTGCACCCGCCGACCTTCTCCATAAATTTCAGCCATGCGTCATCGAAACACGTTGTTCCTCTCCCTGCTCCTCGCGTTGGTCGGCCTGTACGCATCCCCGCTGAAAGCGCAATCCGTCGCACCCGGGCCGTTCTTCGACGCCGAGCAATTCCTGGGCTACGACGCCAACGGTTACGAGGTCTATTACCTCGACTCCTTCCGGGATTTTACCTACTACCCCGCCAACACCAACTACGTCTACAAGTACGGTTTCGGCTGGCTTTGCTATCTCGGCAGTTCGACGCCCACCTCCGTTGACGCCTATTTCTACGACTGCACGTCCGGCGATTATTTCTGGACCAGCGTCTCCGCTTACCCGTACTTCTACAGTTTCAACCTCGATACTTTCCTGTATTATTACGAGAACAGCACGCCGCGCGTGTTCTACGACTTCGCGGCCAACGAGATCATTGGTTACTGAGCGCATTTCCCGGCCTCCGCCGACGGGATGGCGGGACGGGCCGGACGGAAAATTAGGGCTTTCCATTTGCCCGGCTCTGGCGTTGGTTGCTCGCGTTGGAAACAATGCGTCGCCGTCTTTTTCTCTCCCTCCTCGCCGGGGTGTGCGCCCTGCCTCTGGCGCGCGTTCACGCCCAGGATTCGCCGCCGGTCATCACCGTCACCAAAAGCTCCGGGCAGATCGGGCTGACCCTCAATCCGCTCTCCGGCGGCGACGGCGCCCAGGCCACCAAAATCCTCACCGACGATCTCAATAACGCCGGGGCGTTCGCGCTCACCGTGGGGCAGGCTCCGGCCACGTACACCGCGCGTGGTTCGGCGGCCGGCGGCAGTCTCCAGGGGACGCTCGTCAACCGCGACGGCGCGACGCTGCTCAACAAAACGTACCCTGGCGCGACCCGCCCGGCGGCGCACCAGTTCGCCGACGACATCGTCCTCGCCCTGACCAAGGTCAAGGGCATCGCCGGCGGCAAGGTGGCCTTCATCGGCACGCGCACGGGCCACAAGGAAGTCTACGTCTGCGACACGGACGGCGGCAACCTCCAGCAACTCACCAACGACGCGAACATCAGCGTCGGTCCCGCGCTCAGCCCCGACGGACGGCGGCTCGCGTACACCGGTTACAAGAGCGGCTACGCCGATGTCTACGTCATCAATCTGGCCAGCGGCGCGCGGGACCGCGTGGTGAAGTTCCCCGGCACGAACACGGGCGCGTCGTTTTCGCCCGACGGCCGGGAGCTGGCGATGAGTTGCAGCAAGGACGGCAACCCGGAACTGTACGTGACCGACGTGGGCGGCGGCGGGGCGCGGCGGTTGACGCACACGCCGGGCGTGGAGAGTTCGCCGACGTGGTCGCCCGACGGCAGCGAATTGATCTACGTCTCGGACGCGGGCGGCCCCCCGCAGCTCTGGCGTATCAGCAGCGGCGGCGGCACCGGACGGCACCTGAGCACGGGGCACGGGTATTGCACGGAGCCGGATTGGTCGCCGGACGGCAAGAAAGTGGCCTTCTGCGTGCGCGAAGGCGGGTTTGCCGTGGCGGTGCTCGATCTGGAGAGCGGTTCGTCGAAGGTGGTCGCGGCCGACGCGCAGGACCCGGCGTGGGGGGCGGATTCGCGCCATCTGATCTATAGCAGCGGCGAGGCGATCATGATGCTCGACGTGCCCACGGGCAAAAAGACGCGCGTCATCGGCGGCGTCGGCAAGGTATCCGAGCCGACGTGGAGCCGGTGAATTCATTCCCACCGCTATTCGTCTTTGTCCGGTTGGCTCTCCTTTTTCTACCACCTATGAAAACCCGTTCCCTCCTTCTCGCCGCCCTGCTGCTGGCATCCGTCACGGCCTGCAAACACCACGACAACGCCGCCGACAACAACGGCGCGGCGAACCTGCCCGACAGCGACTACGTCAACGGCACGCCGCTGCCGCAACGCGACGAGGGCGTATCGTTCATGGGTCCCAACGTGGACCGCAACAAGTTTCAGCCCGTGCATTTCGCCTTCGACAGCTACTCGGTCAGCGGCGAGGAATCCGGCCGGGTGCGCGAGGTCGCGTCGTTCCTCCAGGACAGCAACAAGCGCGTGATCGTCGCCGGCTTCTGCGACGAGCGCGGCACGGCCGATTACAACCGCGCCCTGGGCGAAAAGCGCGCCGAGGCCGTGCGCGACGCACTCATCGCGGACGGCGTTTCTGCCGAACGCGTGCAGACGGTGAGCTTCGGCTCGGAGATGCCCGTCGATCCGTCGTCGAACGAAAGCGCGTGGGCGCGCAACCGCCGGGCGGAGTTCGGGATCACGCGTTGAGTCCTTGTCATTGCGCGCCCGGATTTCCTGCCGCATCTTCCGGATATGACCGTGAAAGCAATCGTGCACCCGGCGGAAGAAGGTGGTTTTTGGGCTGAGGTGCCTGCCATGCCCGGATGCGTCACCCAGGGCGAGACGCTCGACGAAGTGCGCAAAAACCTCAGAGAGGCCATTGAAGGATGGCTCGAAGCGGGCGAGCCGAGCGAGGAGATCGCGGCGAAAGATCAGATTCTTGAGCTGGCTCTGTGAAGCAGGTATCCGGGAGGCAACTCGCCGCCGTTCTGAGTCGGCGCGGCTGGGCTCTCGTTCGCGTTAACGGCAGTCATCACATTTTCACCATGTCGGGGCGGCGCGAGCGGATTGTTGTTCCGGTTCATGGCAACCAACCGCTCAAATTGGGTTACTGCGCTCTTTGATGAAAATCACCGGCCTCGAAGAAAAAGACCTATAATTTCCCCCGACCCAGCGATGCATTCCTTCCACTACCACGACGGCCAACTCCGCTGCGAGGGGGTCGATCTCGCCACCCTGGCCGCCGAGCACGGCACCCCGCTCTACGTCTACAGCGCGCAGACGATCCGCGACCATTTCCGGCGGCTCGACGCGGCGCTTTCCGGCGTGGACCACCTCATCTGCTACGCCGTCAAAGCGAACAGCAACCTCGCCGTTCTCGACCTGCTCGTCCACGAGCGCGCCGGGTTCGACATCGTCTCGGCGGGCGAACTCTTTCGCGTCCTGAAAGCCGGTGGCAAGCCCGAATGCTGCACGTTCGCGGGCGTCGGCAAAACCCGGCCGGAAATCGAGTACGCTTTGCGCCAGGGCATCCTCTCTTTCAACGTCGAAAGCGAGGCGGAGCTGGAGATGATCAACGCCGTCGCCGCCGACCTCAACCGCCGCGCGCCCGTGGCCCTGCGCGTCAATCCCGACGTGGACGCCGGCGGGCACAAGTACATCTCGACCGGCACGAGCGAGAACAAATTCGGCGTCGGCCTGGAACGGGCCTTCGCGGTGTACAAGGCGGCCTCACAAATGCCGCACCTGCGCATCCGCGGCGTGCAGATGCACATCGGCTCCCAGATCACCGAGGCCGGGCCGTTCGCGGAGGCGGTCAAAAAGGTCGCGCCCGTCGCGGCGGAATTGCAGCGCGAGTACGGCATCGAGTTTTTCAGCGTCGGCGGGGGGTTGGGGATCGTGTATAAATCCTCGCTCCAGAGCGGTCAGGAGGCCTGGTGGGACCAGTCGGCGGGCGAGGAAAAAACGACTTCGCTGACCGTCGAGCAATACGCCGAGGCCATCGTGCCGACGCTCGCGCCGTTGGGCCTGCGGATTTTACTGGAGCCGGGCCGGTTCATGGTCGGCAATGCCGGGGTGCTGCTGAGCACCGTGCAATACCTCAAGACCAGCGACCGCGGCAAAAAATTCGTGATCGTGGACGCGGGCATGAACGACCTCATCCGCCCGGCGCTTTACCAGGGTTACCACGAAGTGGTGCCCGTGCGCGAACCGGCCGCCGACGATCCGCGCGAGGCCGCCGACGTGGTGGGTCCGGTGTGCGAGAGCGGCGATTTTTTTGCCCAGGCGCGGGATTTGCCGCCGTTGCGCCAGGGCGAACTCGTCGCGTTGATGAGCGCGGGCGCGTACGGCTTCACGATGGCGTCGAACTACAATTCCCGTCCGCTGGCCGCCGAGGTGATGGTCCAGGGCGACAGGGCGCAAATCGTGCGCGAACGCCAGACGCTCGAGGACCTCATTCGCGGGGAGCGGCCGTTGACGCCGGAACCGGATTCGGCGAAGCGGGCGGCGACGCGGTAGCAGCCAGCCGTGCCGACTTGCGGGCATTCTTTTCCTGTTGGATGACGCGTTCCTCACCCATCACCGCCTGCAACTGCTGCCCCCAGCGGTGCTCGCGGGCGGCGGCGGCGGGATCGTCGAAGACCACCCGGTGGTCGGCGTTGACGTGCCAGCGCGGAAACTCCACGTCGTAGACGTTGAGCACCCCGTCGAGCAACAGCGCCGCGCGGCGTTCGCAGTCACGGATGCGCAGCACCAGCGGCATGTCGAATCCTTCCATCACCGCCGCCGTGCCTTGCCGCGCCAGCGCCTCGGGTACGGCGCGCACCAGTTCGGCGTGCAGCGTCTGTTCGAGCGTTCGGCACGCTTCCGTGAACGTGTCGTTGGCTTCGCCGTAGCTTTTCACGAGCGCCCGGCGGCGCGCAATCGCCTCGCGGCTGTCCAGCCTGGACGCATCGATCATCCCGGCGGTCTTCAACTCGGCGGAAGCGAGGTTGTAGGCTTGCATCTTCCCCTGGAAATCGTGCATGACGCGGTCGGTCACCGCCTTCACTTTCAGACCGGCCGCGCGGGGATCGGCCGCCGCGTCCTGCGGACGGTTCGGCAGCTTCGCCGCGAGTTCAATGGCCTCGACCACGCGGCTCAGGGTGAAAAGAAGCAGCAGACAGCAGAAAACCACGTTGCCGGCCCGCCGACGCGGGTCGAGCCGCCAGGCCAGCGTGGCGAAGCCCATCGAGAGCAGGAAGCCCAGGGCGAATACCCCCAGGTCCTGCGCGACGAGTTGCGGCGCGCTCCTCAGACGCTGAACGATGTACAGGAGATGGACCGATCCGCAGACCGCCAGCACGCCCAGGGCGGTCCGCGAGAGGACGAAGCGCGGGCGCGGCATCGGCGGTGGCTCGGGGGCGAAATCGGTGGGCGAGACGGTTGGCGTCATTGGCGGATGACCCTCGACGGAGCAGATTACGGGCCTGTCGTGCCCGTGAAGCCTCGCAGGTTGACGCGGGCACGCTTCCGGCTGCATACTCCCTTGCCCGGTCACCGTTTTTCATGAAGACACTCTTTCCTTCCGCCATCCTGCTGCTCTGCGCCCTGTTCGCCGTGCCCGCTGGCCTCGTTGCCCAGGGCACGCCCAACTCGGCCAACCCGCGCATCCAGACGGTCGCCAACGTTTCCACGCAGACTGCCCCCAACCAGCCCGCTCCGCAGGTCGTCAACCCCGGCCCGCCGCGCGAGTACATCCTGCTCACCGGCGGACCTTCCCTGACGGTCTGGGAAAAGTACAAGGCCAACCCGCACGACCAGTTCTGGGGCAGTTTCACGCGCGCCACGCGCACCCGCTTCCAGCAAATCCAGCAGCAGGTTGGCAACGATCCCAACGC
The DNA here is from genome assembly GCA_964658285.1 of uncultured Verrucomicrobiota bacterium. Lineage (GTDB taxonomy): Bacteria > Verrucomicrobiota > Verrucomicrobiia > Chthoniobacterales > SZAS-18 > CAHJWO01. The sequence goes on along the minus strand of CAZZYS010000104.1, from coordinate 6,772 downwards.
GATCTACACCTGGCTCGTTTTCGTGGACGGTTACCGCACCCGCGGCGCGCAGGACCACGAGGATTACGTCAGCGACCTGAACTCCGTGCGCGACAAGTACCATCTCCACATGGTGCCCGTGCGCGACGGTTTGCAGGTCATGGAGTACCTCAACAACGGCATGGACCGCAACCGCGTGAAGATCGCCGACTTCGAGTATTTCGGCCATTCCAACCGCTGCTGCTTCATGTTCGACTACAGCAGCAACATCGACAGCGCCTCGAAGAATTTCCTGCACGAGGACCAGCTCACGCTGTTGCACCGCAATCTTTTCCTGCGCAACGCGTTCGTCAAAAGCTGGGGCTGCCACACCGGCGAGAGCATGAGCCAGAAATGGAAGGCCGCCACGGGCACGCCGATGATCGGGGCCATCGGCCGGACGGATTATTCCGCGCGCGACGAAGCGCTCAACGGGATCATCCCCGTGCTGAGTTCGAGCGACGGGAAGTGGGTGCAGTGAGCGGAGGCGAGGACGCCGTTGCGGTGTCGCCTGCGGCGCCGTTGCGGGTTGCGATGCAGGCTGCGCCTGCGTTGCGAGGACGCCTGCGGGGGCGTGGCGGACAACGGCCCGTGTTTTGATCTTGCTGATGGGCTTGGGGGGAGGCAAGCTCTCGCCGATACTCCCTGACGCGCCGACAGGCGCATCGCAACGGCGCGCAGCGCCACGCAACCCGCAACGTCGCCACCGGCGACACCGCAACGCGCCGCCGGCGCATTCCCTATGACTTTCGAGCAGCTTGAGGCGATCTACCGCCAGCCATTTTTCGACCTGCTTCAGCAGGCCCGCCACATTTACGAGGCCCATTGGCCCGAGCAAAAAGATGAGATGCAGCTCTGCACGCTGCTGAGCATCAAGACCGGCGGTTGCAGCGAGGACTGCGGCTACTGCGCGCAGAGCGCCCACTATTCGACAGGCGTGAAATCCGAGCGCCTGATGGCCACCGACGAGGTGCTCGCCGCCGCCCGGCGCGCGAAGGCGAACGGCTCGACGCGTTTTTGCATGGGCGCGGCGTGGCGCGGCGTGCGCGCGGGGGAAAAGAAGTTCGACCAGGTGCTGGACATCGTGCGGGAAGTTTCCCAACTGGGCATGGAGGTGTGCGTCACCCTCGGCCAGCTTTCAGCGACCGAGGCCGCCCTGCTCAAGGCCGCCGGGGTGACCGCTTACAACCACAACATCGACACGTCGCCCGAGCATTATCCGGAGATCGTCAGCACACACACTTTCCAGGATCGGCTGGCCACCATCCACGCCGTCCAGGGCAGCGGCATGGCGCTGTGCTGCGGAGGGATCGTCGGTCTGGGCGAAACCTCCGAGGACCGGCTCAAGATGCTCGAGGTCCTGGCCAACCTCGATCCCGCCCCCGAGAGCGTGCCCATCAACTGCCTGATGGCCATGCCCGGCACGCCGCTCGAAGACCAGCCGCCGGTGGATGTTTTCGATCTCGTGCGCCTGATCGCCACCGCGCGGATTGCCCTGCCCCGCGCCCGCGTGCGGCTTTCCGCCGGGCGCACCCGACTCTCGCCCGAGGGGCAGGCGCTCTGCTTTTTCGCGGGGGCCAACTCCGTGTTCTACGGCGATAAACTGCTCACCGCCGCCAATCCCGCCGCCCGCGCCGACCTGGCGCTGCTCCGCACGCTCGACCTGCGCCCGAGCACTCTCCCCGCCGCCGCGCGCCCGGCCACGGAAAATCTCGTGGCGACGGCGGAAATTCATTGACATCCACTCTCGGCAAATCACAAACTCCCCCCGCGCATGAAAAAGCTTCTCCCCATTCTCCTCTGCTACGTGCTGATGACCACCCAGGTGTACGCCATCAGCGGCGGCCCGGTTTTTGGCGGCAGCGACCTCAATCCGGTGGGCACCTATTCGGGTGTCATCAACGTCACCAAGGAACTCGACAACGACGATCCGGTGGTTGATCCGGTCACCGGCAACCTGGTGCCGTCGGAGGTCACGGATGTCAATGCCATCGGTTTGTTCGATCTCAGTGTGCCCAGCACCAACGTGGCCACCGGTTCGTTCCTGCTTTTCGTCGATGGAGTCGTTTACACCGGTACGATCACCGCCTCGGTGAACCCCGACAGCGATCAGCTCAGCGGCATCGTGCAGGGCACTTTTGGTTTCACGATCTCCACCCAGGAGTTTGGCGTCACGACGGTGACCACCACGGAGGTCACCGCCCTGGCGAACGGACAGATCACCGCCGGGATCAGTGGAACCACGCAAGGCGCCAACTCCAGCGCGTTGATTACCGGTGCGTCCACGATCAACGTCGATGATTCAGGCCTGGTGAACGGGCTGTTCCACACCGACCGCACCTTGAACTGCACGGTCAGCGGTTTCCGTCAGTCGCTCACCGCGAGCGCGGCCACGGCCATCAGCGGCTAGCCGCGGTCCGACTGAGGCGTGCATGATCGCGCGCGGGCAGCGCAAGTCTCGCCCGCGTTTGCTTTTCGGGAACAACGGCGTCTGCGAGGAATCGACGTTTCCCCTGTCCGCGTCCTCGCTTCCTGTTCCCTGCCCGGGTCGATTTACCCCTCCTGCCGTGCGCTCCGGTTTCGTGATCCGTCTGCCTTCTGAAAGGGTCTGCCGCCCTTGCGCCGCGCTGACGGTGCTGGAGTTGATGACGGTGATCGTGATCATCAGCATCCTGATGGTGATGGCCGCGCCGTCGTTTTCTTATTTTCAGGCGCGCGCACAAAAAGCGAAGTGCATCGGCAATCTGAAATCGCTCCACGTTGCCATGAACTCATACGTTCAGGACAACCACCGCTGGCCGCAGATCGCGACGGCGAAGACCGCGGACCCGGTGGCCGCCCAGGGGTGGATCGATGCCCTCAAGCCCTACGGACTGTCGCAACTGAACTGGGTTTGTCCGACCATTCAGCAGGTGCTCCGTTCGCCGGACCTTACCGATCCCACCAAAACACGCGTCGATTATTATGCCACGCCGTTCAACGCCAAAGCAACGGCCCCCTTCCAGCAGCCCAAACAACCCTGGTTCATCGAGGCCGCGGACGTTCATGGCAACGGCCAGGAAATCATTTTTCCGGATGGCCACGTCGAGGAAGCCAGCGACATCCTCCAGGCGGCGAAAGGTTCCAAGACCAAGTCGCCGGGAGCAAACGCGTCAAACTGACGCCGTTGCGGCGGTCGTGACGCCGTCGTTGTCCCTGCCCGCCTGGGAAGGGGGCATCTCGCGTTCGTTCTCGTTTTGCCCGCCGCGCCGCGCTGATTTCGTTCAGCCCTTCTTTTGTCTTTCGCGGCGTGCCTTCTTCCGCCATCCTGCCTCCATGAAACGCCTTCCCTTCCTGCCGCTTTTCCTCGTCGTGCTGCTCACCGCCGTCGCCGTTCGCGGCGTGCGCGCGCAGACTCTGGCCGATACGCCGGAGAATCGCCACGCCCAGGCCGTGCGCTACCTCGAAGCCACCCCGCCCAAGCAACTGCTGGCCGATATGGCCAAGAGCATGGGCGCCACTCTGCCCGCCGCCCAGCGCGACAAAGTCATGACGATGTTCACCACGAACCTGGACATCGATGCCGTCACCAAGGGCATGGAGGATTCGCTCGTCAAGACGTTCACCGCCGAGGAACTCAAGGCGATGGCCGACTTCTACGGTTCGCCTGTCGGCAGGTCGGTCATGAGCAAGATGGGCACTTACACGGCTGACCTGATGCCCGTCATGCAAGCACAGATGGTGAAGGCGCTTTCCAACACCAAACCGGGCCAGTAGGAAAGAGGGAAGGCAAGGCCCGGGGTCCAGGCGTTTTTCGCAAAGCGCGCGGGGTCCGACGTTTCCGTGGGAAACAGCGCGGTTTTTTTGCTTTCCAGTCCGCGAGGGTTCCCCTAGGATCGACCGCCACTCCACCCGCCACTGAACCTTCCTTACTCCACGTGAACATCCTCGTCGCCAAAAATGGCTCGCAACTAGGTCCCTTCTCCGAATCCGACATCCGCGCCAAGCTCTCGTCGGGCGAATTTTCCCCGTCGGATTTCGGCTGGCACGAGGGATTGACCGCCTGGTCGCCGCTTTCCCAGTTGGTCGGTGACGCTCCGTCGGGTTCCCCCGCGCCCCCTGCCCCGTCGCCCTCGCTGGCCCCCCAGCCGTCCTACGCCCCGGCGTCGCCGCAGCCGCAGCCGTACGCCCCGCCGCAGGGACAGGGCGCCCCCGGCGGTTACGCTCCGCAGCCGTACAATTCGCCTTACCCTCAGCCGTACCAGCAAGGCGGGGCGCCCTGGGGCGCGCAGGGCGCGGGCAACTACGCCGGCTTCTGGCTGCGCTTCGTGGCCTACATCATCGATGCCATCATCCTGGCGATCCCGACGTTTATCATCGTCTACCTGCTCCTGGCCGCCTCGTCGGGGCTGGACGCCCAGGCGGCGACCTTCATTTCCAGGGCGGTGAACATCCTCCTCGCCTGGGGTTACTATGCCTACATGGAAAGTTCGGCTTCCCAGGCGACGCTCGGCAAGATGGCGCTCGGCCTGAAGGTGACCGACGAGAACGGCAGCCGGATCGGCTTCGGCCAAGCCACGGGCCGCTACTGGGGCATGATCGTGTCGGCGCTCATCGTGTGCGTCGGCTTCATGATGGTCGGCTGGACCCAGCGCAAGCAGGGACTCCACGACATCCTGGCGCACACGCTGGTCGTCAAGAAATAGACGGCGGGTCACGCGGGGGCGGCGTGCAACCCGCCCCGGGGTCCGCCCTCGCCGTCCGGGGCTGGAGCCGTGCAGCCACAGGAATCGCCGCCATGAAAATCCGCTTCCGTTCGGGTGCGCTCGGGGTGTCGCTGGCCGCCCTGACCCTTTTGTTGTCCTCGCCCGCCGCCCACGCGCAGAAGGTGACGGCCGACAGGAAGCACAACCTTTACTATACCGACGCCGCCGGCAAGCGCACCCGGTTGACCAACGAGGGCAAGGATTCCGACCCGTGCCTCGCTCCGGACAAACGCCGCTTCGTGTACGTGCACCGGGTCTCCGGCAAGGAAATCTCCACCGGCGCGGGCGAGACGTGGCCGACCGAACTGCGCCTGATGGACGTGGACGGCGAACACGATTTGCTGCTCGTGCGCAGCGCCGAGGGCGAAAAGCCCGAAGACATCCTCGCCGATTTCGCTTCCCCGACGTTCTCGCCCGATGGCGGCACGATTTATTTTAGCAGCGCGGCGTACGCAACCTCCGGGGCCATCCATGCCTACGACACCGCGACACGAACGGTCCGGTTCGTGATGCCCGGCAACAATCCCCGGGTCGTGCCCGCCGGTGAGTACAAAGGCGACCTGCTCGTGGAGCAACACCGGTACTTCCTGGGCGGCGGGTCGTTCGACTGGTTCTGGCTGTTCGAGCCGGGCGGCAGGGAGATCGGCCCGGTCGGCGAGACGACCGAGAACTTCCGCGAGATGTATTTCAAGACGAAGTGAGCGGCGGCCTGACGCGGCCGGAGATCATCCCGCCAACGCACGCTGCCGCAATGCGTGATCGACCAGCACCAGCGCCGCCATCGCTTCAACCATCGGCACCGCGCGCGGCAGCACGCAGGGGTCGTGCCGGCCGCGCGCCGCGAGTTCGGTTTCCTCGCCCTCGACCGTCACCGTGCGTTGCGCCTGCGTGATGGTCGCCGTCGGCTTGAAGGCCACGCGGAAAATCAGGTTCTCGCCGTTGGAAATCCCTCCCTGCACCCCGCCGGAGCGATTCGTCTCCGTCCGCACGCGGCCCTCGCGCATCTCGAACGCATCGTTGTGCTCGCTGCCCGTCATCCGCGCCGATGAGAAACCGCTCCCGATCTCGAAACCCTTCGTCGCGGGCAGGCTCAGCATTCCCTTGGCCAGGTCCGCCTCCAGCCGGTCGAACACCGGTTCGCCCAATCCCGCCGGCATCCCGCGCACCACGCATTCGATGATGCCGCCGACCGAATCGCCCTTCGCGCGCACGGCCTTGATGAGCGTCACCATCTCGGCGGCGGTCTCGGGGTCGGGACAACGCACGGGGTTACTTTCCACCTCCGCGGAACGCACCGCCGCCGGGTCGTCGATGTGCGCTTCGAGCTGGTGGATGCTGCGCACGTAGGCGACGATTTCCAGGCCGGGACAAAGTTGGGTCAGCGCCCGCTTGGCGATGGCGGCGGCGGCCACCCGGCCGATGGTTTCACGGGCACTGGAGCGTCCCCCGCCCTGCCAGTTGCGCACGCCGTATTTCGCCTGGTAGGTATAGTCGGCATGGCTGGGGCGATAGGTCGTCGCCATCTCCGAATACGCCTCCGGCCGGGCGTCTTCGTTGCCGACGAGGACGGCGATGGGGGTGCCGAGCGTCACGCCCTCGAACACTCCGGAAAGGATGCGGCACCGGTCCGCTTCCTTGCGCGGGGTGACGATGTCGCTCTGGCCGGGGCGGCGGCGGTCGAGGTCGGTCTGGATGTCCGCCTCCGACAGCGGCAAACGCGGCGGGCAGCCGTCCACGACCACGCCCACGCCGCCGCCGTGGCTTTCGCCGAACGTGCTGACGCGAAACAGGACTCCAAATTGGCTGGACATGACGAGAAGGATGGAGGCAAAAGCCGCCCGGCAAAAGGAAAGATTATCACCCGGGGCTCGCCGCAGGCGTCGTCAACAAGGTCCTGATGGCTCTCCGAGCCAATCCCTAGATTTCCGGCGAGGCGCTTCGTGCGCACGTTGGTCATCCAAGCCAAAATAGGGACTGGCTCGGAGAGCCATCAGGACCTTACAGGACGA
>CAZZYS010000103.1:0-13796 GCA_964658285.1 uncultured Verrucomicrobiota bacterium | reverse complement strand
CTCCCTTTGAATTCTTCTCCTCTGGTCTCCGTGTCTCTGTGTCTCTGTGTTAAAGTGCCGCTTCACCTACGCTTGGGCCTTGCATCGCGCAAACGTCGTCCCCATGCTCGCGCATCATGGCTTTGCACCTGTCACGGCGGCAGTACGCCGAAATGTTCGGACCGACCACGGGCGACCGCGTTCGCCTCGCCGACACGGAGTTATTCATCGAGGTCGAGCGCGACCTGATCGCCGAGAGCGGCGGCGGTTACGGCAACGAGGTAAAATTTGGCGGCGGCAAGGTCATCCGCGACGGCATGGGCCAATCGTCGCTCGCCCTCGACGCCGAGTCGCTCGACCTCGTGCTCACCAACGCCCTGATCCTCGACGCCGTGCAAGGGGTCATCAAGGCGGACATCGGGATCAAACACGGCCGCATCGCCGCCATCGGCCACGCGGGCAACCCGCTCGTGCAAAGCGGCATCACGCCCGGCATGACCATCGGCGCGGCGACGGAAGTCATCGCGGCGGAAGGCTGCATCGTCACGGCCGGCGGCATCGACGGGCACATCCATTTCATCTGCCCGCAACAGATCGAACACGCCCTCGCCTCGGGCATCACCACGATGATCGGCGGCGGCACCGGCCCGGCCACCGGCACCAACGCCACCACCTGCACCCCGGGCATCTGGAACCTCCACCGGATGCTCGAAGCCGCCGACGAATACCCGATGAACCTTGGCTTCCTGGGCAAGGGCAACTGCTCCACGCCCGAGCCGTTGCGCGAGCAAATTCTGGCAGGCGCGATGGGCCTGAAGCTCCACGAAGATTGGGGCACGACGCCCGCCGCCATCGACTGTTGCCTCGGCGTCGCCGACGAAATGGACATCCAGGTCGCCATTCACACCGACACGCTCAACGAAAGCGGTTTCGTGGAGGAAACGCTCGCCGCCTTCAAGGGCCGCACGATCCACACCTTCCACAGCGAGGGCGCGGGCGGCGGGCACGCGCCGGACATCATCCGGGTCTGCGGTGAGGAAAACGTCCTCCCGTCCTCGACGAACCCGACGCGGCCTTTCACGGTCAACACCATCGACGAGCACCTCGACATGCTCATGGTCTGCCACCACCTCGACAGCAAGATTCCCGAGGACGTGGCGTTCGCCGAGTCGCGCATCCGCCCGGAGACCATCGCCGCCGAGGATCGGCTCCATGATCTCGGCGCATTTTCCATGATGAGCAGCGACAGCCAGGCGATGGGCCGGGTGGGGGAGGTCGTGTTGCGGACGTGGCAGACGGCGCACAAGATGAAGGTGCAGTTCGGCGCGCTCGCTTTACCCAACGGTGTATCGACGCACGGACAGGCGGATAATTTCCGCGCGCTGCGCTACGTGGCGAAATACACGATCAACCCCGCCATCGCCAACGGCGTCGCGCACGAGGTCGGCAGCATCGAGGTGGGCAAGCTGGCGGATCTCGTGGTGTACAAACCGGCGTTCTTCGGCGTCAAACCCGAACTGGTGTTAAAAGGCGGGATGATCGCGTGCGCAAACATGGGTGACCCGAACGCGAGCATCCCGACGCCGCAGCCGACGTTTTACCGGCCGCAGTTCGCGGCGCACGGCCGGGCGAAATACGCGACGAGCGTGACGTTCGTCAGCGGGGCGGCGCTGGCGGCGGGGTTGACGGACAAGGTGACCTTGCGCAAGCGCCTCGTGGCGGCGTCGAACACGCGCAAGATCGGCAAGCGCGACCTCCTGTGGAACGACGCGACCCCGCGCATGGAGGTAGACCCGGAAACGTACACGGTGAAGGCCGACGGCGTGATCCTGACGTGCGAACCGGCGAGCGTGTTGCCGATGGCGCAACGGTATTTTTTGTTTTGAGGGGTGTGGCAAATAACTTGCTCATTTCCGGGGCGTGCAACCGCTCTACCAGATCGTCCCGCCGCCGCGCAAATCCACCGTCGGCCACCCCAACAGCTTCGTCCGTCAACCGCTGATTGACCGCGAACGGGATCAGGCGGAACAACGCCGGACGCTGCTCGCGGCGCTGGTCGTGTGCGCTGGCGTGGCACTGGCGGCGTTCGCCTTCTGGCAGGCCCGCGTGACGCGCACGGTGTACGTCCCCGTGCCGATGGAGAGCGTGGGGACGGCATCGCCGCCGACGCGGATGGTGATCAACTCCGAAAACACGGACGATCCGTTCAGCACCCCGCTGCCGGTAGCCCCGGCTCCCCGGCGGGTGGTTGCCGCTCCCGCCATGCCGATGACCCAGCCGGCGGCGGCACCTGTTGCCATGCCGACGCCGGTGAATTACGCCGCGCGGGACCGGCAGATTGCCGACCTGAAGCAACGCATCGAGGAGATCGACGAGACGATTCGCCGGGTGCGTGCCGACCCGCATTGGTACGGGATCATCAAAAACTCCACCGCCACATCCCGGCAGCAGTCATCCGACGCTTATCTCGATCAACTAGACAAACAGCGCAACGACCTGCGCCGCCAGAAGTGGGCGTTGGAAGGGCGCTAAAAACTGTAAGAATTTCCGGTAAGACATTTAAGCGCGGCCGTCCACCTACCCCGACCGCGCCACCAACTCATCCGCGAGGCTCGCGTAGGCGGCGGCTTTGAGCTTGGCGACCTGCTTCTGGTCACTGGATTCACGCACCACGCCCGCGCTCAACGCCGTGTCCTCGCTGCCCTTGCCCGTGTAGGCGGACCAGTGTCCCGTCGCCACGTCGATGAGCACCGCGTGCAGGCTGATCCGCATCCGCTGGGTTTCGTCGGGCACGAAGCTGCCGGCAATCGGCACCCAGGAAACCGTCTTCGTCACCTGATCCGCACGCGCGGATTCCAGTCGGCCCCAGTAACAAAGGATGTGCTGGAAACCACCCTGCGCCGCCGCCAGCCGCAGCGACTTGGAATAGGCCGCGCGCTCGGCGTCGCCCGGTGGCAGCCCGGAGAAGGGTTGGACATGATAGTGCGCCCCGAGGGCCGCCAACATGTCGGTGTCGGGGTTCGCCGCGCCGGACTGCACGACGACCAATCCGGTGCCCGGCGAGGCGTGGACCGCGTGGCTGTTGTGCAGGGCCTTCTGGATGTCCCCTTCCGTCACGGGCCCGCCGGTCGTCGATGCGCCGACCACGTCGGCTTCCAGCAGTTCGCCCCGGTAAGCGTAGCTGGAGGAAGACCCGTACCCGTAGCCGCCACGGTGGTAGCCGGAATCCGAGATCGAACGATCCTCGCATCCGGTGAGGAGCCACAACGCGCAAAACAACAGACCGGCGGCGGAAGCGGAGCGGATTTTCATGGATGGAAGGAGGGCTATCCAGGTAGGATAACTTGCAGAGGGGCACATCCGTTCGGGACGTGCCGCGCGGATACGCGAGGGAGTTTTACCAGAGATTTCGGGCAAATCGCAACGGCATATTTCGGCACGCTTCATGGAAATCATTTACCGCGAACTGGACAGCGACCACCACGACCACGAGGGCCATCACCTTCATCACCACGAACACGCGGAAGCACGTCACACGCTGCTGCCGGTCGCGGTGCGGGCGGACCGGCGGACGCTCGCCAAGACGCGTTGGCGCGCGCAGGCGGAGGACGGCACGGAGTTTGGCTTCGACCTGGCGCGGCCGTTGCGGCACGGGGCGGCGGTGTTCGAGAACGAACGGGCGTGCTACGTCATCGAGCAACGCCCGGAGCCGCTGTTGCGCGTGGCGGTGGCTGATCCGACGGAAGCGGCGCGGGTGGGCTGGATGATCGGCAACCTGCATTTCCCCGCGCAGGTGCGCGACGGCGGCATCTACGTGGAAGCCGACCCGGCTGTGCGTCAGATGCTCGCACGCGAGGAGATTACCTTCGAGGAAACCGAGGGAGTTTTTCAGCCATTGCACGCCGGCGGCGCGCACCACCACCATTGATGACTGCCTGGCTTCCCGCGCTGTTGCAGACGGCGGATTCGTCGTTCCCGACGGGGGCTTATGCGCACTCGGGTGGGTTGGAGACGCTCGCTGCCCTCGGTGTCGTGAACGACGCGCGTTCCCTGTCGGTTTTTTTGCGGGGGCGCGTCGTGCCGATGCTGGGGAACTACGAGTTGCCCTACCTCGGGTTTGCCGTGCAAGCGGCCCGGGATGGCGACCTCGCGGCACTGGCGGCGCTGGACCGGGAATTCGGCGCGGGCAAACTGCCGCGCGAGGCGCGCGCGGCCAGCGTGCAAATCGGCACCCAACGCCTGCGGATGCTCACGCGCGTGCAGCCGTCCACGGTCGCGGGCGGCGTGAGCGCACCCTCGTTCGCGGCGGCCATCGCGCGCGGCGAAGCCGATGGGCACGCGGTGACCGTCTGCGGGTTGCAGGCGCACCGGCAGGGCGCGCCGGTCGCAGCGGCGATGACCGCGTATTTCTACGGCAGCCTGTCCGGGTATTGCAGCGCGGCGCTCAAACTCATCCGCATCGGCCAGGAAGGCTGTCAGGGCGTGTTGAGCGAAGCGTTGGCGCTGACGGAGCCGACGGTCGCCCACGCCCTGACAGTTCCACGCGGGGACGCAGGCTGGTGCGATCCGGCGCTGGAAATCGCCGCCGCGCGACACGAACGGGCGTTCGCGCGGCTATTTATTTCCTGATTACTTCGAGATGATTTGCCCGGTGGCGAAGTTATAGAAGTAACGCACGCCGCCTGTGTTGTAGTGCCCCGCGTTGCTCGGATCGGGATAGTAGTACAACACCGTGTTCAGGTTAAAGTCGTACAGGTACGGGAACGGGAAGGTCGGTGACGTGTAAAAGTAGTCGCTGCTCTTGAAGTCGTAGAAGTACACGCCCGACTTGCCGTCGGCGGCATCGAAAAGGTACTCGTAGCCCAGATCGAAGTGATAGATGTAGAGCGGGTTGCTCAGGTACGAGTAATAACCGAAGTAGTTCCCGTTGGGGAACGCCAGGTAGTACACGCCGTTGCTCAAAGTGGTCTGGCCGTTGAAGAAGGGAGGATGGTCGGCCGCGATCGAGTAGCCGAGGTCGCGCATGATGCCGGCTTCGGCCGTGCTGTAAGTGCGCGTCATCGTCACACCCATCATCCCGCTGGCGGCTTCGACGTTGGCCGCCATCAGGTAGTAATGGGTCGCCTGGGTGTTATCATCCACATGGCTGCCGCTGCTGCCCCCCTGGTAGGGATTCGGCGAAAAGATAGGCACCGCGCTGCCGTTGAATCCGCCCTTGGCGTTCGACCCGCTGAAGTATTCGCCGGTCGGGCTCGACGCGGCGAGAATCGTGTTGTTGCCGCCGGTGAGCACGGACACTTTGCTCGGGTCGAAGACGAAGGTGCTCGGGTTGATGAGCGGATTGCCGGAGGCGTCGGTCAAAAACGAATCGAAGGTCGAATAAAGACCCGGCGTGGTGGCGGGAGTCGGGTCGATGTTAGACAAGAACCCGAACGCGTGGGTCAACTCGTGGATCATCGTGGCCTTGAAGTCGATCTTGCCGGAGGCGACGGGGGAGTTCGCGTCGTACTGGAAACTCGCTCCGAGGTTGACGTTGACGCTCCCGTCGTCCTCGTTGCCGTTGAGATCGTTGGCCCCGTTGCTGATGACCTTGGCCTGGACCACGGTGGGGAAAAAGCCGGCGTTGCCGTTCGGGCTGATGGTCGGGCTGCCCGCGCTGGCGAGCGTCGAGCTTTTCGGGTCGTTGGTGCTCGAAACCGTCATCACGACCGTAGCCGTGTTGGCGTAGTAGCTGCCCATCGTCTGGCCGGCATCGATCAGGGCTGCCTTGTATTCCGGGTGGTTGGGATCGTTGAAACCGGTGTTGGCGGCGTCGGTGAAATTAAAGGTGAAGGTGACGGCTGCACCGGCCGAAAGGATGCCCGACAGGGAGAACGCGGCGAGCAGCGACGCGCGCTTGGCCGTGTGTCTGACGGCGCTGAACAGGGAGGGGGGTCTCATGCGCAGATGCTGGCGCAACCGCAGATGACAAAGCAAGACAATTGTCGCCCCGGCGCGACTCGGCGCATCGTCCCCAAGGTAGGGATGGCTCTCCGAGCCAGTCCCTATTTTGGCTTGGATAGCCGTCAATGCCACGACACGTTTCCAGACGAAAATAGGGACTGGCTCGGAGAGCCATCAGGACCTTACAGGACGACCGCCTGCGGCGGGGATTCAAACGCGACCCGATCCGACCGGCAGCGGCGCGCCGTTGCCGCTGCCCCCACCCAATGCCGGGCCACTCCCGCCGCGCGTGACTTCCTGCCGCAGCCGGGCTTTCTCGCCCTTCGAGAACCACAGCACGATGGGCGACGCGATGAACACCGACGAATACGTCCCCACCAGCACGCCGATGAGAATCGCCAACGCGAAATCGTTGAGCACCGGCCCGCCGCCGATGAACAGCGCGAGCACCGTCACCAGCGTCATGCCGCCGGTGAGCACCGTGCGGCCGAGGGTTTCGTTGATGCTCGCGTTCATGATCTCGCGCACGCTGCCCTTGCGCCCCTCGCGCAGACCGCTGCGAATCCGGTCGTACACGACGATGGTGTCGTTGATCGAGTAACCGGCAATCGTCAGCACGGCACCGACCATCACCAGCGAAAGCTCCCGTCCGAGCAGCGCGAACACGCCCAGGGTAATCAACACATCGTGCAGCAGCGCCACGATGGCTCCCACCGCGAACGCGAACTCGAACCGCAGCGACACGTACACGAGAATCGCCAGCACGCCGAACAACAGAGCGTAGAGCGATTTCTTGGCGAGTTGGCCGCCGACCCGTGCGCCGATCTTGTCGTACTGGCCCAGCAGCACGCCCGCGTCGGGGAACGCCTTCATCACCGTTTGCTGAATCCGCGTGCCCGTATCGACGGGGCTGAGGATCGTCAGGGTCGGCAAGCCCTTGGCTACGTTGTTTTCAATCGTCGCTTCCTGCTGGCCGATGCCTTGCAGGACGTTGCGCACCTCGCCCTCGTTCAGCGCGCGGGTGGACGTGAGCACGGTGCGGTCGCCGCCCTTGAAATCGATGCCGAAATTCTTTTCCCCGCGGATCGCGAACGCCGCCACGCTCAACAACAAAACGACGATGGAACCAATGACGCACGCGCGCGCCTTCCCCATGAAGTCGAAATGCTGGAGGTTGAAAAAGTGCATCATGTGGATGCGCTCCAGCCCGAAATGTTCCGTCGCCCAACCGAAGCCGTTGCGCGTGACGACCAGCGCCGAGAACAGCGACGCGATGATGCCCACGGTCAGCGTCACCGCGAAACCCTTCACCGGGCCAGCCGCGTAGAGGAAGAGGATCACGCTGGTGATGAGCGTGGTCACGTTGGCATCGAAGATCGACGAAAACGCCTTGTTGTACGCGCCCTCGATGGCGGGCCGCAGCGACTTGCCCGCGGCGAGTTCCTCGCGCAGGCGTTCGTAGATGAGCACGTTGGCGTCGATGGCCAGGCCGATGGTCAGGATGATGCCCGCGATGCCCGGCAGGGTCAGCACGAAGTGGAGGCTCGTCATCAACCCGAAGAGCAGCACGATGTTGACGAGCAGGGCGAGGTTCGCCAGCAGGCCCGCGAACCGGTAGTACACCAGCACGAACACGAAAGTGATCAGCACACCGAGCACGCCGCTCAGCACGCCGCGATTGATCGAACTCTCGCCCAGGGTGGCCGAGACGGTCCGCTCCGATTCGATCCGCACCGGCGTGGAAAGCGGATTTTCCAGCGCGCTGGAGAGGTCGTGTGACGACTTGCTGGTGAACGAGCCGCTGATCTCGCAGTTGCCGTCGCGGATGGCGCTCCTGAGCACGGGCGCGGAGACGACCTTCCCGTCGAGCACGATGGCCAGCAGTTCGCCGACGTGCGCCGCCGTCAGGTCGCCGAACTCACGCGTGCCCTTGGAATCAAAATTGACGTGCACCACCCAGCCCTGGGTCTCGTTGACCGCGGCGGCGGAGGTGATGTGCTCGCCGGTCATGTCCGCCGTGTTTTTGACGAGGTATTTCCGGGCGGGCTTCTTGGGGGCGGGCGTGGCCTTCTTCCCGCCGTCGGGTTTGGTCACGTCGATGGATTCGTCGGAGTCGTCCTCGCCGCTGAGGATCTGGTAGCCGGGGGGAATGATGTCCTGGCCCGTCTCGTAGCGGGAAATGATGGCCGCACCCTGTGGATCGACCAGCTTGAACTCCAGTTTGGCCACGCGCTGGAGGGTGTCGCGCATCTCGTTGATCTTCTGCGCGTCCAGGCCGGGGAGCTGCACGAGGATGGAGTCCTCGCCGACCGGGGTGATGGACGGCTCGCTGACGCCGTTGACATCCACGCGCGAGCGGATGACCTCCACGGCAGTATCGCGCGCCTGCGGGCTGATCTTGGCGTCGGGGTTTTCCTTGACGAGGCGGATCAGGAATTCCGTGCCGCCCTGCAGGTCGAGGCCGAGCTGGATTTTCTTGGAGGGCGGGTAGATGGACGTGAGCGCGCCGACGACGAGCACGACGATGAGCGTCAGGCCGAGCCAGCGTTTGTGCCGGCCGATTTCGGTCGTGAAATACCAGCCGAAAAGAGCGAGAACGGCGAGGCCGAGGATAAAGACGATTTCTGGGCGCACGGTGAGACGGGGGTGAAAGGCAGAGGTGACAACAAAGGGGAAGCCGATGGACCGGCGGCGAAACGAACGGAGCTAGCTGACTTTGACCGCGGGGACGTTGGCGCGGGCGTCACTGTCGCTGTCGCCGCCGGGTTTGGCCACGCCGACGATGGCGGAACGGTCCACCTCGATTTTGACGTTCTCGGCGAACTTGACCAGGACCGTCTTGGAACTGGCATCGCGGGCGTTGGAAACGATCCCGTGCAATCCGCCCGTGGT
Organism: uncultured Verrucomicrobiota bacterium; assembly: GCA_964658285.1. Taxonomy (GTDB): domain Bacteria; phylum Verrucomicrobiota; class Verrucomicrobiia; order Chthoniobacterales; family SZAS-18; genus CAHJWO01. Next base: position 4,982 of record CAZZYS010000103.1, on the reverse strand, counting down.
GACGACCTCATCGCCCGAGCGGACGGAGGAAACGAGCGCCGCCTGCTCCTTGGCGCGCCTCTGCTGGGGCCGGATGAAGATGAAGTAAAAAATTACCCCGAACAGCAGATAGAACGGCAGGTAAGTGGAGATCGGTGGCTGGCCCTGGCCAGCCGCAGGCGAACCGGCGGGGGCAGCGGTGGCAGCCTGGGCGAGCAACGACGAAAAATGGACGGCAAAAGCAAACATGACGTTAAACGGGGACTCTGGTGCGTAGGGCGGAAGGTCCAGTATGAGGGAAAACCCGGTGGGAGTCCAACCGTTTTTGCCGGGGGCGCTCAAGCGCCGTTCACCGCACCACTTTCGCCGTCAGGTAGCGCAACAATCCCGGCTGCCAGCGCAGAACCTCCAGCGCCCACGACGCCATCCCCGGGTGCCGCCCCGCCGTGCGCGCCAGCCGGTTGACCCATAGGCGGCCCCGGTACATCGCCGCGTGCGCCTGCGTGTACGTTCGCGCGGCGTGCGGGGCGGGGGTGGCATCCCTCATGGCGGCGATGATGGACCCGGCGGCCAGTTCGCCCGAGCGCAACGCATAATAAATCCCCTCACCCGTGAACGGCTCGACCACCCGCGCGGCGTCGCCGACCAAGTACACGCCGCCGGCCCGTGAGACCGCGTCTGGCGCGGGTGCCCGATCCAGCGGCGCGATGGTGCGCCACGGGTGGTCGTCGGGCAGGGAAAACTCGGCGTGTGCCCAGCGTTTGAGGCGTTCCAGGGCGCGGGCCGGGGCGGCGAGGGAGATGTTCAGTTCCCCGTTCCCCACCGGGCAAAGGCCACCGTAACCGTCGGCGAACCAGCGCATCTGCACCCGCGCGCCGAACCCCGGCGGACACGGCACGTGTGTCTGCAAGCCGATGCGCGCGTGCGGGTCGCGTCCCGTGCCGGTGCGGCCCGGCAGCAGGCCCGCCAGACGCGCCGTGACCGAGTTGCGTCCATCCGCGGCCACCAGGAACCGGGCGGTGAGCGTTTCCGCCGGGCGACCGCCCCCGGTGGCATCGGTGATCGTCACCTCGCTGCCGTCACCGCGAGAGGAGTCCACCTCGGAAAGCGCCCATCCCTGCCGCACTTCCGCGCCGAGAGTGGCGGCGTGGTCGAGCAAAAGCGCGTCGAGGTCGCGGCGTTTGACGGCGATTTCCCCGCGCGCCGGATCGTCGGGCAACCCCAGACGGATCGTCCGGCCGCGCAGGCCGACGAACTCCACCGCGCGCAGGGCGACGTGTGGCAGGGCGCGCACGGCGTTTTCGACCCCCAGACGCGCGAATACCGGCCAGCAATCGGGGTTCAGGCAGTCGCCGCAAACCTTGTCGCGTGGGAAGATTGCCCGTTCGACCACCACGGTCCGCAGCCCCGCCCGCGCGCAAAATGCTGCGCACACCGCCCCCGCCGGACCGCCGCCGACGATCAGGACATCGGGGCGCGCGGTGGGTTCGGCAGGCGGCGGCATGGAAAGTGGGAGAGGGGAAATTCCGGCGCGTTGGGCCGCCTGCGCCCGGAAGTTGCTTTGGGAGTCTTACGCCCGCAACCGTCCGCCGGATTTCCGATCATGAAACAAGCTCTCCTCGCCGTGGCCATCATCGGCCTGTTGGTCCGCGTCTATTTTATCTACTACGGGATGCCGTTCCAGAAAGCGGCGCAGACTCTCAAGTCACAGCAGGGCATCGCGGACATCCGCCGCAATATGCAGGGTTCCGCCGCGGAGGCCGGGGAGTCGCTGCCGGGCCAGAAGAACGCGGCCCAGAGTCGTCCGACGGCGACCCCTACCGCCAGCGCCGCCGCCGCCGCCAACGCCGAACGGCAGGAGATCGAGGGTGCGCTCAAAGCGGTGCATCTGACGACGATCATGCCGGGCCAGCCGGGGTTGGTCATCATCGACAAACAGGAATACAGCGAGGGCGAATCGCTGCCGTTGCCCAAAGGACGGAAGGCCAGGATCGTCACGGTGCAGGACGACGGCGTGCAGTTGACTTGCAACGGCATGGCGTTCCACCTCGACGCGCCTGCCGAGCCTGATCTGGCGGCCTTGCGCAAGAAGAAGTGAGGTCTGGGCAGGCCGCGTGGGCGGCCGGTCGTCCGATGAGGGTTCACCGTTTCTCAGGTTAAAGAATCTTACTCTGAGTGGTGACCGGACTCTTTCCGAAACGCCAACGGCGCGGCTTCATAAAAGCCTGGGGCAACGCCCCAGGTTGGAACCGACCAGGTGTTAAGCCCTGTAGGGGCAATTCATCTGCGCTCGCCACACGGATGAGTCGCCCCGACAGGGCTTGCCGGAAAACCTCCGTTTACCTGGGGCGTTGCCCCGGGCTTTTATGAGGCCGCGCCGTTGGCGCTTCGGAGGTCACCCGGTCACCACTAAAGTAAAATTCTTTAGAGGAGGAATCAGACCCCCGCATCTGCCGGGCGGAAACTCGCCACCAACCTTAGACGCGGTGTCCCTAGCTTAGAAAAGCCGCTTCCCGGCGGCGCAGGCGGCGATGAGTTTTGCCAGACGCTTTTGCTGCGTCGCTTCCTGCTTGGCGCTGACGATCTGCCAGATCGCCGTCCGCCGGTAAGAGGGCAGCTGCGCCTCGAAGAACGCGTGCGCCGCCGGGTCCGCCCGCAGGATTTCCAGGTGCGAAGCGGATAACTCCGCCGGGGGATTTTCGTAGGCGTAGATGCCTGACTTGCTATCCTTCCTCGGCGCGAACACCGCCAGCCCGGCGGCCTGCATCCGGCCCTCCGCCTGAAGGATTGCCACGCGCCCGATGTTCACCGCGCTCCAGATGCTGCCCTTTTTGCGCGGGGTGAAGCGGATCGTGTAGCTTGTTTCGTCCACCCGGCGGCGCACCCCGTCGATCCAGCCGAAACACAGCGCCTCGTCCACGGATTGCGGCCACGTGATGCTCGGCTGACCGGAGCCGACCTTGTGGAAACCGATGAGCAGTTCAGGTTCGGTGGCGTGGTGCCGGGTGAGCCAGGCGCGCATTTCGGCCGGCGTGGCGAAGAAGACGGGTTTCATGAAGACGCGACGCGAGTCTCATCCGACCGGGCGGAGCATGTCCAACAGTTCCACCCGCACCCGCCCGAGGGTCCGGCGCAACACCGCGCCGTCGCGGGCGAGCACCTTGACCGTCCATCCGGCCGCGCCGCCGAGGGGGCTGACGCCGATCCACAACGGCCCGGCCCGGTCGCCGTCCCCCTGCAAATCGTGGAGAGCCTGCCAGCCGGGGTGCGCGGCGTCGATCCCCTCCGCCACGAGGAAAATCGTCCCGTAAAACGGTGCGTCCGTGCCCAGCGCCGCCCCGGCGTCGCGCCAACCGGCCACGCTCGCCGGATGGGCGGCGGGTTGCATCCGCCAGCGTTCTCGCGCGACCGGTCGGCCGTCGTAAACGATGTCCGTCGCCCAGCGTAACGAATCGAACGCCCACGCCTCGCCCATCGCCACCCGGCCGGGGGCCAGTCCCTCGCAAAACAACAGTCGCCCGCCGCGAGCGATTTCCACGCGCGTCGTCTGCCGGCAACGGCTGCCCGCGTGCGGGATGAACAGTTCCGGCCACACCTCCAGCCAGCCGCCCGCCGCCACCGTAAACCCTTGCGCCATCACCGCTTCATCATCCGTTTCGATCCCGCCGCGCGCCGCCCGGTGAACGCGCGTCGCGCTCGGGCCGACCAGCCGCAGCCGCGCGCCCGCGCCGACGCGCACCCGCCAGTCCACGGCGTCCCCGGCGAATAACCCCGCCGTGGCGTTGACGGTGTGAACGGTCAGCACCCGCGCGTCCGCGTCCCAATGCCCCTTGCCGACGTGCATCGGCGCACGGTGGGATTGTTCCCCGACGAACGAGCGGCCCGTCGCCGGGTCGGCCATTGCCGTGAGATGCAAGTGACCGGTCATCCGTGGAAGAATGGCACAGGCACCGCGTCGGGCGAGACACGCTCAAATGGCAGCAAGTCGCTTGGCGCCTATCTGAAACAGTTCTGCTCAGCCCCGGCAGGGGCGACAGAATTTAGCCCGGGGCGTGAGCCCCGGGGAAAGTTGCCTCCGCCCGGAGCCCCGGCAGGGGCGTAAGAACCCTTGCGGATGTGATTCGGATCGGCACTTGGCACCAGCACGACGCTTATACCGCATGGTCCGGGGGCTCGCCGTCTTCGGATGTATAGATGTCCTCCGCCGGATCGGCGAGGAAGGCAAAAGCATCGCTGGCAGCCACCGCGCGCAGCCAGGCTTCCTCGGAGTCGGGTTCGGTTTGAACCGGGGCGGGCAGCAGCGTCACCATGAGCGGCGTGTGGACAGGCAGGTCAAACGGTTCGTCGAGCACGATGTGCTCCCCGTCGAAATGGGCCTGGAGAGTGACCGTCGGCATGAATGGTTTCTACCTCGGGAACGCACCTGCGGCAAGCACGCTCGGGATGTCTCACCGGATCATCAAACCCCGAACAGGTATTCCCGCCGCAGCCACCCGATGACTTCGTCCAGTCCCCTTTCGCTTTTGAGGTCGCAGAACAAAAACGGCCGCCCCTCGCCGCGCATGAGTTTCGCGTCGCGCGCCATCACGTCCAGGTCCGCGCCGACGTGCGGGGCCAGTTCGATCTTGTTGATGACCAGCAGGTCGCTGTAGCGGATCGCCGGGCCGCCCTTGCGCGGGATTTTGTCGCCCTGCGCCACGTCGATCACGTAGATGAACGCGTCCGCCAACTCGGGCGAGAACGTCGCCGAAAGGTTGTCGCCGCCGCTCTCGATCAGGATCACTTGCAGACGGTCCGCGCCGTGGCGGCGTTCGAGTTCGGCCACCGCGCCCATGTTCATGCTCGTGTCGTCGCGGATGGCGGTGTGCGGGCAGCCGCCGGTTTCCACGCCGATGACGCGGTCGGCCGCCAGGGCGTCCTGGCGCAAGAGGAATTCGCTGTCCTCGCGCGTGTAGATGTCGTTGGTGATGACCCCGAGCGAAAACTCCTCCCGCAATCGTTCG
>CAZZYS010000102.1:0-13925 GCA_964658285.1 uncultured Verrucomicrobiota bacterium | reverse complement strand
CGCGCCCGCCGCACCCGCCCAGCGCACCGTCGTCCTGCCGCCGCTGGCTCCCGGTGCGCCCGCCGCGTCGATCCGCCTGACGACCTACGCGCCCGCCGGCCAGCGCACCGCCGACCTGACCGTCATCGACCGCGACCTCTCCCCCACGCCGCCCGACGATTCCCGGGCGTCCCTCGAAGCCCGCATCCGCGAGCTGACCCGCCTCAACGACGGCCTGCGCGCCGAACTCGAAGGCCGCCACGACGGCGAGCTTTCCCGCGCCCGCCTGGAACAACTCGTCGAGGCCAGCCCGGATTTCGTCGCGCTGGCCAGCCTCGACGGCAAGGTCTACCACCTCAACCAGTCCGGCCGCCGCCTCGCCGGCCTCGACGACCTGGAAGACGCCCGGCGCACCCGCCTCATCGAGTACCTCATCCGCGAGGATCGTTCGTTTTTCCTGGGCACGGTGGTGCCCACGCTCATGCGCACCGGCCGCTGGGTGGGGGATTCGAGTTTTCGCAACTTCAAGACCGGCGCGTCCATTCCCGTCAACTGGAACCTGTTCCTGCTGCGCGACCCGGCCACCGGCGAGCCCTCGGGCATGGCGGCCTTTGCCCGCGACACCACCGAACGCCAGAAGGCCGAGGCCGCCCTGCGCGAGAGCGAGGGACGCTTCCGCCACCTCGTCGAGCAGGCGGGCGAGGCGATTTTCGTCTACGACCTCACCGGACGGCTCATCGACGTGAACCAGGAGGCCTGCGACAGCCTGGACTACCCGCGCGCGCAGTTGCTGACGATGTCCACCCGCGACATCGACCCCGATCCCGAGAGCGAGAAAACCGCCGACCGCTGGAAGAACATGGTGCCTGGCGTGGCGGTCACGCTGGAAGGCACGCTCCGGCGGCGCGACGGCACGACCTTCCCGACCGAGGCGCGCGTGGCGGTCTTCCGCAGCGAGGGCCAGAAGCTCGTCCTCGCCCTGGTGCGCGACATCACCGAGCGCAAGCGCGCCCAGGAAACCCTCGAAGCCCGCGTGCGCGAACGCACCGCCGAACTCGGCCGCGCCAACGACGACCTGCGCGGCAGCGAAAAACGCTTCGCCAGCATGACGGCCAACGTGCCGGGCATGGTCTACCAACTCCTGCTGCACGCCGACGGCACGGCGAACTTCCCGTACGTCAGCGGCGGCTGCCGGGAACTGTTCAAGCTGGAGCCCGCGCAGATGGAGGCCGACGCGTGCACGCTGCTGGACCTGATCCACCCCGACGACATCGGCCATTTCCTGAGCACGCTCGATGACTCCAAGCGCACCGGCGACGCGTGGGCCTGGGAGGGGCGCTACGCCGTGCCGGCGGGCAGCGGCGAGATCCGCTGGCTCCAGGGCGCGGCCCGGCCCGAACGGCACGACGGCGGCGACACGCTCTGGGACGGCCTGCTGCTCGACATCACCACGCGCAAGCGCGCCGAACAGGAAATCCAGGACCGCGCCCGGCAGACGGCCGTCGTCGCCGAGTTGGGCCAGAGCGCCCTGGCGAGCAACGATCACCTCGCTTTTTCCCAGAAGGTCTGCGAGGCCGTCGCCCGGACGCTGGGGGTCGAGATGAGCATGGTGACCGAACTGCCGCCCGGCACCGGGCAGGTGGTCGTCCGCACCGGGGTCGGCCTCGGCGCGGACATCCTGGGGCGCTCCTTCCCGGCCGGACCCGACACGCTCACCGGGCACACCCTGGCGGCAGGCGCGCCGCTGGTCATCGAGGACCTTCGCAAGGACACCCGCTTCAAGGTCAACGCGGTGGTCGCGCAGGGCGCGGTCAGCACCATCAGCCTGGTGATCCAGGGACGCGACCGGCCACTGGGCACGGTGGGGGTGGGGTCCAGGACGGTGCGGCCGTTCTCGGCCACGGACGTGGATTTCCTCCAGGCCGTGGCCAACGTGCTGGCCACCGCGATGGACCGCGCCCGCGACGAACAGGCGCTCCGCCAGAGCCAGGCGCGCAATTCCGCCATCCTCGACACGGCGCTCGACAGCATCATTACCATCGACCACGAGGACCGCATCGTGGACTTCAACAAGGCCACCGAACAGACCTTCGGCTACGAGCGCGCCGCCCTCATCGGTCGGCCGTTCCACACCCTGGTGCCCGATTCGCCCGACACCGACGCCAAGACCCTGCACGAGCGCATCGAAATCCCCGCCCGCCACGCGGACGGCTCGGAGATGCTCGCCGAGCTGGCCGTCACGCGCATTCCGGTCGAGGGCCTGTCGCTGTTCACCGCGTACATCCGCGACATTTCCGCCCGCAAACGCGCCGAGGCCGCCATCCACCAGGCGCGCGAGGAGGCCGAACGCGCCAACAACGCCAAGAGCGAGTTCCTCTCGCGCATGAGCCACGAACTGCGCACCCCACTCAACGCCATCCTCGGGTTCGGCCAGCTTTTGCAGATGCAGCAGCTCGCCCCCGCGCAGCAGGAGCGCATCGGCCACATCGTCCACGCCGGCCGCCACCTGTTGAGTCTCATCAACGAGGTGCTCGACATCGCGCGCATCGAGGCGGGGCGCGTGGAACTCTCCCTGGAACCCGTGCGCGTGTCGGAGGTCGTCGGCGAAACGCTCGACCTCATTCGCCCGCTGGCCGCCGAGCGCGGGGTCAGCCTCCACTCGGCCGGCGGCGACGGTCCGCTGCACGGCGCGTACGTCCTGGCCGACCGCCAGCGGCTCAAACAGGTGATGCTCAACCTCCTGTCCAACGCCGTGAAGTACAACAAGCCCGGCGGCGACGTGCACATCGAATGCAGCGAGTGCGACGGCGCGCGGCTGTGCATCCGCGTGGCGGACACGGGCGTGGGGATCGCCCCCGAGAACCTGTCGCGGCTGTTCGTGGCCTTCGACCGGCTGGGCGCGGAGCAGTCGGAGGTCCAGGGCACGGGCCTGGGGCTGGCGCTTTCCAAGAGCTTGGTGGAGGCAATGAACGGCGTGGTCAGCGTCGAGAGCCGGCCGGGCGAGGGGACGGCATTCACCGTCGCGCTGCCCCGCGCGGAGAGCCAGCTCGCCCTCGCGGCCCGCCACCGGCGCGACAAAACCGTGGTCGCCCTGACCGACGGCGGCGGTCAAGCCGGGCCGTCCGGGGCCTCCGCGCGCGTGCACCGCGTGCTCTACATCGAGGACAACCTCTCCAACCTCACGCTCATCGAACACCTCCTGGCCGACCGCGCCGACATCCAGCTCATGACCGCGATGCAAGGCCAGCTCGGGCTGGACCTCGCCCGGCAGCACCATCCCGACCTCGTGCTGCTCGACCTCCACCTGCCCGATCTGCCCGGCTGGGACGTGCTCGCCGCCCTCCAGGCCGACGACGCGACCAGGGACATCCCCGTCGTGGCCGTCAGCGCCGACGCCACCCCGCGCCAGACCGAGCGCCTGCTCAAGCTCGGCGCGCGCGCCTACCTGACCAAGCCCCTCGACGTGGATCGCTTCCTCAAGATGCTCACCCAGATGCTCGAACCCGAGGCCCTCGCGAAATGAAGATTTCCCCGACCGCGCGGCATCGATCTTGCGACGCAGGGGGGTCGGACCTGAAATTTGTATGAACCAGGAAAACTTGCGGCACATGCGCATTTTGATCGTGGACGACGAGCCGGTGAACGTCGCCCTGCTCGAAGACATGCTCGGGTTCTCGGAGTTCACGAACGTCGTCAGCACGACCGACCCCCGGCAGGTGCTCCGGCTCTGCCGCGAGCGCCGGCCGGACCTGCTCCTGCTCGATCTGAACATGCCCTTCGTGGACGGCTTCGCGGTGATGCGCCAGCTCGCCGACGAGTATCCGGCGGCGGACGGCGTGCCGATCCTCGTCCTGACCGCCGACATCTCCGTGGAAACCAAACGCCGCGCATTGTCGGCGGGGGCGACGGATTTTTTGACGAAGCCTTTCGACCCGGTGGAGGTGATCCTGCGCATCAATAACCTCCTGCGCGCCCGGCGTCAGCACGTCCTCCTGTCCGACCAGACGGCGCTCCTCGAAGAGGCCGTGCGCGAGCGCACGAGCGAGCTCCAGGACACCCTCGTCCGCCTGCAGGACGCGCAGGGCCGCATGGTCCAGCAGGAGCGGTTGAGCGCCCTGGGGTCAATGACCGCCGGGATCGCGCATGATTTCAACAACGTGCTCTCCCTGATCCTCGGCTACAGCGAAATGCTCCGGCGCAGCCTCGCAAAACCCGGCGGGGCGGCGACGGCCGACGCGCTGCTGGGCACCGTCATCACGGCGGCGCAGGACGCGGCGCGGATGTTCGGGCGATTGCGGGACTTCTACCGGCCCGCCGACCAGGGACAGGCGCACAAGATGGTCGATCTGAACTTACTGGTGGAACAGGCAGCGGAACTCACCCGGCCGAAATGGCACGGGCAGGCGCTCGGGCAGGGCGCGACGATCCGGCTGCGGACGGAACTCTGCCCCGGCCTGCCGTCGATCATGGCCGACGCGGCGGAACTGCGCGAGATGCTCACGAACCTGATCTTCAACGCGGTCGATGCGCTGCCCCGGGGCGGGGAGATCACCCTGCGCACGCGCGCCGAGGGCAGCGAGGTGGCCCTGGAGGTCAGCGACACGGGGGTGGGCATGGACGAGGAAACGCGTCGGCGCTGCCTGGAGCCCTTCTTTACGACCAAGGGCCAGAAGGGCACGGGCCTGGGTCTGGCGATGGTCTACGGCACCATGCAGCGCCACGGCGGACGCATTGACTTGCAAAGCACCCCGGGCCTGGGTACGACCTTTCTTTTCTATCTCCCCGTGGAAGCCAAAATTCCCGAGATCGCCGTGCCGCAGATGGCGGACGTTCACCAGTCCCTGAGCATCCTGACGGTGGACGACCAGCCCGTGCTCTGCGAGATCCTCGCCGAGCACCTCACGGAGGATTGGCACACGGTCGAGACGGCGGCCGACGGGCGCGAGGCGCTGGAGATGTTCCGCGCGAAGGCGGTGGATCATCCATACGACCTGGTCATCACGGACAAGGCCATGCCGCACATGAACGGCGAGCAACTGGCGGCGGCGATCAAGGCCATGTCCCCGGACACGCGGGTGATCCTGCTGACGGGTTACGGCGCGACGGGCGACGGGAGCCTGCTGCCGGCGAATATCGACATGGTCGTGGACAAGCCGGTGACGCGGCAGGCGCTCCGCGAAGCCGTGGCGCGCGTGATGGCCGAGGGTCACGCCGAGATGCCGCTGGTCGAAGCCCTGGCGGTGCATTGAGAATCCCTCTGGACAGGCCGCAGCGCGGCCGGTCGTCGCCAAGGTAGGAATGGCTCTCCGAGCCAGTCCCAAATGTTTCCGGCGAGGCGCGCCGTGCGCACGGAGTCATCCCAGCCAAATAGGGACTGGCTCGGAGAGCCATCCCTACCTTGTTTGGACACCGCTGACGCGGTGCAAAACGACCCCTACGCTTGGGACGGAGCCGCCTGCCCCCAAACGGTGATCGCCTGGGCCACCTCCGCCGGCGATGCGCCGACCCATTCGGCGGGCAGCGTGAACGATTTCGGCACGTCCTTGAGAAGATAACTGACGCTGCCACCGTTCAGGCCGCGGAAGTTCTCACGGGGGATCACCGTCGTGTCGAACTGGCTATGCGAAACCAGCGCCTCGGGCGTCAGGAAAATCCCGTGTCGCGTCCGTTCGCCCGCCGCCTGCCGTCGTCCCAGCGCCCGGCCCGCCCCCACCGAAGAAAACATCAGCCACGCGCCGAACCCGCACACCGCCCCGGCCGCGAACTCCTTGAAATTGATGAACTCCCGGTACCTGGGATCGACGTGGCGCAGATAGAGAAACTCAAAGCTCGAAAAAATCAGCGCCAAAGCCACCACGCTTAAGGCCGCCGCAATCAGGACCCGGCCCAGCAACGCGCTCATGGTGTAACGTTGCTCGAAGAAAGCGATCCCGGGCGGCAGCGGCCGGGCTTCTTCCAACAGCCCACGCACATTCTCCGGCAACTTTTCCGGGACGCTCGTGATGACGGTGTCCATGTCGTTGAAGACTGGACCTTATTCCCCACGCTTCCAATAATCGGCAGGGTCCGCCATCCCGGTGAGCATCGGATTCAAACCGATTTGCTCAATGACTCGTTTGACCGCTTCGGAAACAGCGGCCTCCGCCTCGCGCCGTACACGCTGCTCAATGCTGGCATGAAACCGGTGGGCCAGTTTCTCGTAACCCTCCACCGTGAGAGGTTTGGGAACTTTCCGGCCTTCTGCCTTGGCCGTTTCGATCCATTCCCCGATGACCAACTCAATCGCTTCGAGCGCCTGTGCCTGGGTCGCGCCGTCCGCTTTGCAACCGGGCAGTTCGTTCACCGAGGCAATAAACGCCTTGTCCTCGTCGCTCCAGACGAGAATGACAGAATATTTGTGGCTCATTTGATGTTGTACCTCTGCGGGATTTCACTCACTTGCCGCACCTGATACGGCTTCGCTTTGCCACCTTCGCCTGGCTGCAAATTGATGATTTCTAAAACTTGTGGACGCGTGAAGATCACATGACTCGATGCGCCTTTGCGCGAGGTGAAGCCATAACGGGAGAGCATCGCGCACAGGTCGGCGAAAGCAATGTTCGCATTCGACGTGCCACCGACGATTCGGTCCCGAAGTTTGTCATATTTGCCCACAACGGCTGACTGGTGGATGTAAAACTCTGCTGCTGCTTCCACCCTTACGGCGAGATTGAACCGAACCTCCCGGCGAGCAAAGAAAAATCGGCGCGTCGTCCGTGCGACCGCGCCGATGGATCGCGAAAAGCGAAGCCTCTTACGCTGCCTCGCCCACCAGATCGGTCCGCGGCAAACGCGCCGTGATGCGCTCCGGGTCCAGGTAGATCAATCCGCGCGTGTGCCGCGCATCCCGCGCCAGCCAGCAACCGCCGCCCGCCCCCTCGACCAACCGCGCCGGGGCGATGTGGCCCTCCGTCGTGCGGTAGAGCACCACGTCGCCCGGCCCCGCGTCGTGCTTGCGGATGGCGGCGGGCATGACGATCACACGGTCCAACGGATGTTCTTCCGGTTCAACAAAAGGAAGGCTCTTCAAATTCATGTAGCAAATGTAGTAAATCTTCCGAATGTAGCAAATGAAATATTTTTTGCGTGAAACCTCGCCGCTTTGCGGCTACTGGTGGTGAACATGAAAGACGAGGGCAGCATCTTCGACCCATTTTCGTTCCGTCCGCCGCAGGACCTGGCTCCCGGTTTGAACGGCCTGTGCGACCAGCTCGGCTACCGCAAGGCCCAGGCGCTCGGGGCTTGCCTGGAGGCGGTCCTGGAGATGATCGACGCCGACGAACCGGCCGTGCCGCGCCTCGTGACGATGGTGCGCACCCTGCGCCAGCAGCGGGCGACGCTGCGCGACAAGCCGCGGCCGTTCGCGCGCGGGGCGTCCGGTGACGCCGGCACGGGCGCGGAGATCGTGCCGTTCCCGACCGCCGCATCGGCCCGGGTGATGGTGCCGCTCTTCGGCTCGATTGCGGCCGGGCATCCGGGCGGATCGTCGGCGGCACAACCGGCGGAATACGTCCCCGTCCCGCCCGAGCACATGCGCGGCGGCAGCGAGGGAAAATTTGCGTTGAAGGTGGCGGGCGATTCGATGAACCGCAGCAAGGAGGGCATCCAGGACGGCGACGTGGTGCTCATGGCCGATCCCGAGACCCGGCAACCGGCGCACGGCGACATCGTGGCGGCACTCGTGGACGGCGAGACGTGCCTGAAACGTTTTTGCAGCCGCAAACCCGGCCGGACCTATCTACAGAGCGAGAGCGACAACCCGGCCTTCGGCAAAATCCGTCCCGCGCGCGAGTTGGTGATCCAGGGCGTGTTCCTGGGGAAGCTGTAACAGAGCGGAAGGGTTCACAGATTACACAGATTTCCGCAGATTGAAGGAAGGAGGGCGGACGGCAAAGGTCCGCCCTTTCTTTTTGCCTCTCTCAAATCTGTGTAAATCTGTGTAATTTGTGGACCCCTTCTGCTTTAGCCATGCGCGTCGTCTATTTCGTCATGCATTACCCGTCGGCGACGCAGACGTTCATCGAGCGGGAGATGTTCGCCCTGGCAGGGCAAGGGGTGCGGATTGAGGTGCGGCCGATCTGGGATTTTCGTCCGGCGGCCCGCGTCGCCGTTGATCTGCCACCGGGGATGACCATCGTGCGTCCCGGCCGCCCCTGGCGCGTACTGGCGTCGATGCTCACCGGCACGGTGCGCGAATTGATCCGGCGGCCCGCGCTGCTTTTGCGAGGGTTGCGTCTCCTGTTCGGAAATCTCCCCCGTCACACCGAGGGCTGGTTCATGACGGTCTGGGGCACGTTGACGGCCCTGTCGCTGGCGGCGGGGTTCCGGCGGGAGGGGACGCCGGACGTTTTCCACGGGACCTGGGCCACCGCTCCGGCCACCACCGCCGTCGTCCTGGGCGAACTTTGCGGCCGGCCGTTCAGCTTCGGCGCGCACGCTTACGACCTCCATCGGCACGGCGGCGACCCGTTCCTCGCCCCGAAGCTGCGCGCCGCCCGGTTCGTCCACACGACCACGCAGGCCAACGTCGATCACCTGAACACCCGCTTCCCCGGACGGCGCGCGCCCATCGTCCTGGCCCGGCGGGGGCTGGGCCGCGAAACGTTCCGGCGCGCGGGCGAAATCGCGTCAGGACGGCCCGCGAAAACGTCGGGGGAAGAGTTTCACCTCCTGTCCGTCGGGCGGCTGGTGGAAAAAAAGGGGCACGTCCACCAGCTCGACGCCTGCGCCGAACTCGCCCGGCGCGGCCGGCGGTTCCGGTTGCGGATCATCGGCGAGGGTCCGTTGCGCGCGGAGTTGGAGGCGCGGATCGCTGCCACCGGTCTGGGTGTGAGCGTCCGTCTGGACGGCGAACTCCCCCCCGTCGAGGTCTGGGGGGCGTACGCGTGGGCGGATGCGTTCTGGCACACGGGGATCGTGGACGCGCAGGGTGACCGCGACGGCCTGCCCAACGTGATCCCCGAGGCGATGGCCTGCGGGTTGCCAGTGATCTCCAGCACGGCGGGCGGCGCGGGCGAGGCCGTGCTCGACGGTCTCACGGGTCTGATCGTCGCGGACCCGTCGAACGCGGCGGCGCTGGCGGCGGCGGTGGAACGTTTGGCGGACGACGCCGGACTGCGCGAAAGGCTCGGTGCGGCCGGCCGGGCGTGGGTGGAGGAAAATTTCCTCGCCGAGGTCAACACGCGCCGGTTGGTGGAAGCGTTCGCAAGCCAAACCGGCTGATGCGCTTCGCCTCAGTCAATTCGAGTCAACCATCTCGGGCGAGCATCTCTGCGTCGGCTCCGTTGGTCTCCAGCGGCGATTGGCACAGCGGATTGGCATCCCGCGTCTGCTGCCGGGTTTTCTCCAGGCAATCGGGACAGGTCTCGTGGACCGAATGCGTCCCGGCGTGTTCCTGCAGGTACATCTCGATGGATTGCCAATTTTCCTCGTGGCCGCGCGTCCGCTTGCACACCGGGCAAAGGCACACCGCCCCCCCCGCCTCCGGGAGCTTGCCGATCTGGTCCAGCGCGTCGCGCAACATCTCGATGTGCTCGGCCAGCCGGCGTTCCAGGCCGACGACCCGCTGGCCCACCGTCAGACGCGCGCGCAATTCATCGACGTTGTAGGGCTTGGTGACAAAATCGTCCGCCCCGGCCTCCAACCCGGCGGCGGCATCGCTCTCGCCGGTGACCAGGATGATGTACGTGTAGGGATGCCGCCCGGTCCGCCCACGGATGCGGCGGCAGATTTCGACCCCTTCCAGGCCGGGCATCTTCCAGTCGATGAGGGCCAGCGCCGGACCGTTGTCGCTTTCGAGCAGGCGGACGGCCTCCATGCCGTCCTGGCAGGCGACCACGTGGAAACCCCAGCTTTTCAGGTAATGGCCTAGCAACTGGCGCGGGCGCTCGTCGTCGTCGGCAATCAAGACGCGGTTCAGATCGAAGGACATGGGCAAGGGGCAGGGGACCGCAGGGGAGAATGTGCTGGAGCCATCTGCTTCGCCCGGACAAATGGCGGGAAACGGACCCATCGTTCCCGCCGCAAGGGGTTCCTTCCGCAATCAATCGCGGACGGCCCGGCTTCTGGTCTTGATACGCTGGCGGAATCCGCCGCAGACGCGTCCCGTCAAAAAACATCCGCCCGGCCGCGTTGCCACGACCGGGCGGAAATCAGCCGACTCGGCAGTTTGTCTCAGCGACGGCCGCCGCCGATGCCACCGGCATGTCCGCCGCCGCCGCCACCGCCCACGTGTCCACCGCCGAAGCTCCGGGCACCTCCGCCACGGGGAGCGCCCGCGCCGCGCGCCGCGCTGAAGCGCCCGACGTTCCCGCCACGGTAGCCGCCGCCGTAGAAATGGTGCCCACCGTAGTACCGGCGGTGGTTATAACCGCCCCCGACCACGACCGTATCGCCGTAGTACGGGCCGTATCCACCGTAATAAGGTCCGTCATACGCGCCGTAGCCCGAGTACCCGACACCCGCACCGTACACGGGACCCGGCACGGGACCGTCCACGCACCCGCCCAGGAACATCGCCACTACCGCCACGCCACTCAGGGCGGCCATTCGCATCAATTTCGTCATAAAATTTTCTTTCGTTTGCTTGGGGTTTACCGTCGAAACAGGGTCGGCCGTCTTCAGTGGCCGATGTGAAAATCCGCCCGTTTCTCGAAGTCCGCCTTCTCGGCTGGCGTCAGTTCGCTGTAAAGCACGCGGATCGTGTAACCGCCGACCAGTCGGCCGTCCTCGACGTAGGACCAGTCGATGACCTCGTCGGGATTGACGGAGACGCGCGCACCGAGCTTGAGGTCCGTGATGAACTGCGGCCGGTTGTCCACGATCCCGGTGAAGCGGTTGCCGGTGAACTTCACGTCGGCCAGCCAGATGTGTTCGGCCTTGCCGTCCTTGATGAAGAGTTTCTTGACCTGAAAGTCGCGCTGGTTGGCCGCCGGGTGTTGGAGGGCGGCGATGAACCGGTCCACGTGTTTGCGAGCCCGGACCGTGGCATGGTCCATCTGCTGGTCGTTTTCATCGACGTTGTACATCACGGGTTCACCCGAGGTGCGGGTGGCGACGCGGCCGATGGCGTGGATGCTCTCGTCGTCTTCGTCGTTGCCGCTGGACATGCATCCGGCGGCCAGGAAAACGACGGGCAAAAGCAGGAGGGGTTTGAGAAATGGTTTCACTGCTGTCTGAATCGTCCGCGCCCTCCGATACGGACCTGTGGCGGAAAGGATGGAGCCGGAATCATTCTTCATCCTTTCCGAAAAGCTCCCTCTCCACCATCAGGCAAAGCGTGTGGTACACGGGCAGGTGGAGTTCCTGGATTTTGTGCGTTTCCTCGGCAGGCACCTTCAGGCGGATATCGCACAACGCATCCATGCGCGCGGGACGGCTGCCGGTGAAACCAATCGTCGCCAACCCGAAGGCGCGCGCCACCGTCAACGCACGCACCACGTTGCCGGAGTTGCCGCTCGTGCTCAGCCCGATGAGGATGTCCCCCGGCCGGCCGTAAACGTAGACCTGCTGGGCAAAGATCATTTGGCGGCCGGTGTCGTTATCGATGGCGCTGGCCAGGGCCGGGTGGCCGGTCAGGGAAATGGCCGCCACGCCGCCCTGGAGTTTTTCGGCGAGTTCGTGGCGCTCCTCCTCGCTGCCGCCCTCGCCGTCGTAGAGTCGTCCGGCGTGCTCGCGGGGGATCGCGCGGCGCAGGACGAAGCCCTTGGCCAGCTCGCCGACGATGTGTTCGCTGTCCGAGGCGCTGCCCCCGTTGCCGCACACGAGCACCTTGCCCCCGGCGCGGTGGCACGCGCAGACCGCCCCGGCCGCGCGGATCATCTCGCCGGAGAGCGATTCCAGGACCGGGCAGCGCCGCAGGACCTCGTCGATGTGCCGCAGGGTGTCGGGACGCAACGCAGGACTCGGGGTCATGGCGAAAAGATGCGCCCACAACCCGCAACCCACAACTCACAACCCTTCACGCCCTCGTCAGCCAGCGCTCGGTCCATAGAAAACCCGCGCCGAGCAGAAACGCGCCGAACCACCAGCCCGCGGGGACCGGCGTCGGCCCCGTGGGGTGGGCGGGAGCGGACGAGACGGGTCCGGCGGCCGATTGCGCGGCGAAACGCTCCGTGGCCACCCGTCGGCGCTCCGCCGCCAGCGCCACCCAACTCCCGGCCGGGTGAACGTAAAAATCCAGGCGCGCGCCGTTCGCTTCCACCCGGTGCCACCCGGCGGCGCGCGGCCAGAACGTCGCCCGCCAGCGGCCCGGTTCGTCGGGGTCCATCGCCGGGGCGAGCGCGACCGGGGCCGTCCCGGATTCGTCGGTCACGCGGATCGTCCCCGGCGGCGGGCCGGTCCAGTCCAATTCCAGCGGTTGATCGACAAATGCCGGCCCCGCCTCGCCGTCCGCCAGCGTCCAGCGCGCAGCCCCTTCCTGCCGCCGGGCCGTCTGCGCGAACAGGAACGACCAGTATCCCGCGAATGCCCCCGGTTCGTTCGCCCGCTGCCAGCGGCCAGTCTCGCGCACGAGCGTAAGCGCCAGGGTCCCGCGCCCGAACGCCGCCGTGGCCGCCAGGGCGCGTCCCTGGTCATCACGGACCGCGCCGTTTTGTCCCGGCCGAGCCACGATCTCGAAGGGAGCCGTCGGCAGGGAGATCTCCACCGGTTGCGCGAGACCCGGCCAGAGGAGGCGCGCGACATGTTCCGTGCCGCTGGCGGCGGCGCTGTCGGTCGCGTCTTCGAGCGGACCCAGTTGCCACGGGAAAAGCCACGCGCGGTCCGGTGCCACGGCCGCCGGAGGCAGCACGGCGTCGTCGGCCAGGACCAGCACGCCGAGGCCGGTCCCGGCGACGGCGGCGCGGAGGGTTTCGCGTTCCGGCGCGGGCAGCGAGGCGAGCGCGCGGCCGTCGGCCAGCACGAGGTCGAACCCCGCCAACAGCGGGGCGTCGAGCGCGTTGAACTCCGCCGGCGCGGACCCGTCGGCGGCAAAAAACCGGTAGCGGTCCTGCCCCAGCCGGACGCGGGCGCGCAGGACACCCCCGGCCTCCTCGTACCAGCGCCGCAACGCCGCGACATCGAACTGCGGCGCGCTCTCCAGCACCAGCACGCGCGGCAACGACGGCGCGCGGACCTCGACGCCGAGGGTTTCGCCAACACTCCCGTTCAGGTGGAACCGCCAGAGAGACTTGCCGGCGGCCGTGGGCGACGGGGCGCGGACCGTGAAAGCGGCCTCGCCGTTCGCGTCCGCCTGGGCGGTGGAGACCTCGGTGGCCGCGCCGTCTGGACCTTCGAGCGACACCGCCGCGGTTTTGCCGGCTGGCAGACCGGCCACGCGACCCTCGACCACTAGCGTTTCGCCCAGGGGCAGCACGCGCGGGCAGCGCAGCGACCGGACCGACGGCACCTTCCCGACCGCGCCCGGACCCAGGGTGAACTCCACGCGCCATCCCGCCAATGACGGCAGGTCGGCCGGGTCCAACCCGTCGCCCAAAATGAGCAACCGACCCACTTCAGGGAAACGCCGCCGCAGCGTCGCCACGTCCGGCAGGAATGTCACCCCGGCGTCGCCGGGGACGTTTGCCCCCGGCAGCGCGAACCGGTAACGCCGTTCGACCGCGTTTGGCGCGGGGAACGCAGTCGCCGCGTTGGTCCAAAGTGCCGCCGTTGTTTGTCCGTTTGATGTTGACTCGTCGTTGACACTCCAGGCCGGGCGCAACGCCCACAACGCCAGCGCCACCACGGCCAGGAGAGTCGCCCCGAGCCGCCAGAGACGCCGCCGGTCGTCCGGCCGTTGCCATTCCGCGACGAGCAAGGCAGTGGCAGCGAACAGCGCGAAAGTAGCGACCGTCCATGCAACCAAATGACCGACAAGAAAGGTCATCGGCGGACCTCCTCCAAACAAGGTCCTGATGGCTCTCCGAGCC
>CAZZYS010000101.1:0-14026 GCA_964658285.1 uncultured Verrucomicrobiota bacterium | reverse complement strand
CGGAGTTTACTGGTGGCGTGGCGTTCGAGGCACAGCAGCGCGTCGTCGCGGTCCATGCCGTGGCCATCGTCCGAGACCCGCACGAGCGCGATGCCCCCGCGCTGGATGACCACCTCCACGGCCGTTGCCCGCGCGTCGAGGCTATTCTCCACGAGTTCCTTGACGACCGACGCGGGCCGTTCGACCACTTCGCCCGCCGCCACCTGACTGGCAACGACCTCGGACAGCAGGGCAACTCGACTCATGGGAAACGTGGACGAACAGGAACGGCCGTTTGGTTTTGACTTCGGCCCGTGCTAATCTAACTACCATTCAGACACATTCCATGATGACGATCACGGATAACGCCGTCAAACATCTCCACGCCCTGCTCGCCGATCAATCCGACGTGTCGGCGGACGCCGGCCTGCGTATTTTCATCGACAAGGGCGGCTGCTCGGGACTCCAGTACGGCATGAGTTTCGACGAACCCAAAACCGGCGACGAGATCATCGAGCGCGACGGAGTGCGCGTGCTCATCGACCGGGAAAGTCTCGGGTTCCTGCGCGGCGCGTCGATTGATTATTGCGATGATCTGACGGGGACGGGCTTCCGCATCCAGAACCCGAACGCCCGGCGCACCTGCGGGTGCGGCACGTCGTTCGAGCCGGAAACCGCCTCCGCCGCGCAAACGGTGTAGCCGACGCCCCCGACGGCCCGATGACGCCGCCTCCCCCGATCAACGAGGATTTCCTGCGC
The DNA here is from genome assembly GCA_964658285.1 of uncultured Verrucomicrobiota bacterium. Lineage (GTDB taxonomy): Bacteria > Verrucomicrobiota > Verrucomicrobiia > Chthoniobacterales > SZAS-18 > CAHJWO01. Next base: position 13,288 of record CAZZYS010000101.1, on the reverse strand, counting down.
ACGCCCGTCGAATACGACGCGCCCAGGCAGCGGAGCCACCTCTTCCTGTGGACGGTTTTCCTGCTGCTGCTCGTGGGTTTCAGCATGGCGTGCTGGATCGGCAGTTACCTGATTTTCAACCGGCCGGAAATCCCGCTGAGTTACAAGATTCTGCGCAAGATCAAGAAGATCGACCTGCCGCAACGCTTCAAAGTGCAGGAGCCGCCGAAGGGCGAGTTCCTCGGACCGGAGAAGATTTACAACAAGTTCAACGCGCTCTCGCCGTCCGCGTTGCGCAAGCTCAACGCGGAACTCGAACGCAGCTACCTGCGCAACTACGCGGCGGCCAACGAGCAGGTGCCGTACGTCACCGGACGCTTCACGATCCTCGAATCGTATGAACTGGGCGCGGGTGATTTCGTGACTTCCGGCGTCGTCACCCTCGCCGTCGCCAGCGATTACCCGAAACTGCTAATCGAACACCTGTACTGCGCCCCGCCGAACGTCGCACCCATCATCAAACGCAATCTCCAGAGCGGGATGGACATCGAACTGCGGCGCACCTACGAGCTGACCGCCGTGCTCCACGTCACCAAGATCGGCGACGGCCACATCCAACTCACCGTCGTGCCGCTCAACTACGGCTCGTACATCCTCAAAGGCCCGGATAGCGGCTTCAGCCTCCAGCCACCCACGGAACTCAACGTGGGAGCGGGCTGGCCGGTGATCCGGGGGCAGCGTTACCAGCAAGCGGACCAGGCTTACGTCAACTACCGCACGCACACCGGTCTTGGCCCGCTCGCCGGTTACCGGGAAGCCGAGAAGCGGCCCGAAGCCGTCCTCAAAGGCGTGGACCCGACACCCGAACCCGCGCCGAGCGTCACCCCCGCCCCGACCGTCCAGCTCGCGCAGGTCAGCCCGACGCCCGGCGGGAAAAAGCCGGTCAGCTCGCCCACGCCGGTGCTCGTGGCGAAAAACGAAACGCCCGTGCCGAGGGCGGTCGCCGTCACCCCGACGCCGCCGGTCGTGGTCAAGGCCACCGGGGACAACGGAGTCTCTCTCCAGCCGTTCCTGCAAGCGCCGTCCGCGAGCAGCACGCCGGGGGCGGGCACGTCAACGGCCGCCGCCGTCACGGACAACACCAGGAACTGGCGCACTTATGCCCCCGGCCAGCAGCCTGGCGGGCGGCACGTGCGCATGGGCGAACTGACCTCGCTCAACGAACAGGGCGGACTGAGCGGCGAAACCGTCTATCTCGGCGGCCATTTCATGGTGCGTGCCGTCGGCGTGAGCAAGGCCAGGGGCATCAAAAACGTCGTGCTGCGCTCAAGCGCGGAAAGCAACGTGCGCATCATCGTCGAGTATCCCGCCGACCACCCCCTGCCCGCCCAGGACACGGAGATCACGCGCGACGAGCAGCGCCCCTTTCTGATCACCCACATCCAGGCCACGCAGGACGGTTTGAACGTGTACGCGCGGGAGATCATGGACTGATCCCGGTGGTGCCTGATCCCGCCGCCGGGAACTCAGCGGCGGTCGGGCGAGGCGATCACATCTTCCAGCACCTTGCCGAGTTCCACCATCTGGTAGGGCTTGGCGATCACGCCGGTGAAGCCATGCGCACGGAAATCAGCCAGCACGGGATCGTTGGAATACCCACTGGAGACGATGGCCCGGACGTTCGGGTCGAGCGCGAGCAGACGTTGGACAGCCTCGTATCCCCCCATGCCGCCGGGGATGGTGAGGTCCACGATCACCGCGCTGAACGGCACGCCTTTCGACCGGGCTTCCTGGAACATAACGAGTGCCTCCTCGCCGTTGGCGGCACAGGCCACCTCGTAGCCGAGGTATTCGATCATGGCACCGACGAGTTCCTGCAATACAACCTCGTCGTCCATGAAAAGGATGCGCCCTCGGCTGCCGACGACGGGCGCGCGCGCCCGACCGCCCGCGTCTTCCGCGATCTTCGAAGAGGGGACCGCCGGTGCGGGCGCGGCGGCGGGGAGGTAGATGTGGAATGCCGTCCCGACGCCGATCTCGCTCGCGACCTGGATCGTGCCCTCGTGCTTCTTGATGATCGAATAAGCGGTGGCCAGCCCCAGGCCGCTGCCCGCGCTCTTGGTCGTGAAATAAGGATCGAAGATGCGTGCGAGGTGTTCGGGGGCGATCCCAGTGCCGGTGTCGCGCAAGGTCAGTTGCACGTACCGCCCCGGTTCCAGCGTCGCCACGGGATGCTCGCGGCTGACGGTGACGTTGCGAGCATTGACATGCAAAATCCCCCCTTCGGCCGATGCCTGCGCGGCGTTGATGACGAGATTATTGATGACCTGATGAATCTGGCCGCGGTCCACCTCGACGGGAGCGAGGTCGTCGGGCAGGTCGAAGCAGCACCGCAGGCTCGAACCGTGCAACGAAAATTCGACGCTCTCGCGCACCACCTCGCCCAGGGATTCCACCTGCCGGTTGGGGTTGCTCCCCTTGGCGAAGGTCAGCAACTGACGGGTCAGGTCGGTCGCGTAAAGACACGCTTTTTCGATGGTGCCGATGACCGGCGGCACGAGGGACATGCTGGTTTTGGCCAGCGAGATGTGGCCGAGGATCGCGGTGAGGATGTTGTTGAAATCGTGCGCGATGCCCCCCGCCACGAGCGCGACGCTTTCCATCTTCGAGGCCTTTTGGAGTTCCTCCTCCAGCTTGTGCTCGCTGGTCATGTCGCGAAAGACCATCACCAACCCGCTGATGAGTCCGTCCTCGTGCCGCCGGATCGGCGCGGCCGTCAGGGCGAGCGCACACTCCCGTCCGTGCCGGGAACGCAGGGTGACATTCTTGGAAAGCTCGACCACGCCGCCATTGCGCAGCACGGTGGTCACCTGCTCGTGGCAGGGGGCCGCGTGCGGGCCGCCGCGCAGTTGCATCACCTCGGCGAGTGGTCGGCCGGCCGCCTCGTGCTGAGTCCAGCCGGTGAGTTCCTCGGCGACCCCGTTGAGCAGCGAGATGCGCCCGCCCACGTCGGTCGTCGCCACCGCCTCACCGATGGAACGCAGGGTAATGGCCAGTTGTTCCTTCTCCTCGGCCAGCCGCTGCTGCGCCTGGTGGCGCTCCGTTACGTCCCGCAGCGTCACGATGATCGCTTCCGCCCGGCCCCAGGGGACCCGGCTGGCCTGCAAATCCATCGGGCAGGCGGAGCCATCGAGGCGCAGGAACCACCCCGAATAAAAAACCGAGCCTTCCCGCCGCACCCGTGCGAGCACCGAGGCAGCCATCCCGCGCTGGTCGGTCGGCCAGAACATTTCGTAACCCTGACCCGCCAGGACGCGTTCGTCGTAGCCCATCGTGCTCGTCACCGCCTGGTTGGCGTGCAGGATCTCGCCGCTGACGGCATCGAGGACGAGCATCACGTCGAGATACTCGCGGAACACCGCCTGGAATTTTTCCTGCATCTCCAGCAGCGCCTTCTTGGTGCGGGCGCGTTCGCGGCGCTCGGCGGATTCCCGCAGTTCCCGCTCGATGGCGGGCACCAGGCGCGTGAGGTTGGACTTCATCAGGTAGTCGCTGGCCCCCGCCCGCATGGCCGCGACCGCCGTTTCCTCGCCGATGCTGCCCGAGATGACGATGAACGGCAGGAAGGCGGACTGCTGGCGCAGGACGCGCAACGCGCGCAACCCGTCGAACTGCGGCATCGAATAGTCCGACAACACCACGTCCCAATGCCCCTCGGCCAGCGCGGCGTCGAGCGCCTCGGCGGTCTGCACGCGCTGCCAATCCGGCTCGTAACCGCCCCGGCGCAGCAGGCGCAGGATGAGCGCGGCGTCATCCTCGTTGTCCTCGACCAGCAGGACGCGCAAAGGCTGGCGGACCACGCCGATCTCACCGGCAGGGATGTCCTGACGACGCGCGGTGTCGCTGCCGACGGATGGATGGGGACTGCCGCCGCTCATACGCTGCGAGGAGGGTCTTCGTTGAGAACCAGCCAATAGAGCCCGACCTGCCGGACGGCCTCGACGAAGTGCGTGAAATCGACCGGCTTGCGAATGTAGCTGTTCGCCCCCAGCCCGTAGCCTTGCACCAGGTCCTGATCTTCCCGCGAACTCGTCAGGATCACCACCGGCAGGCAGCGCGTGCGCTCATCGCCGCGGATGTGGCGAAGCACTTCGAGCCCGTCGAGGCGCGGCAACTTCAGGTCGAGCAGCGTGACCGTCGGCTGCTGGCGGGTGTCGCGCCCGGCGAACCGCCCCCGCGCGAACAAGTAGTCCAGTGCTTCGACCCCGTCGTGGGCGACGTGAATCTGGTGGCGGATGCCGTTGCGCGAAAGCGCCCGCAGCGTCAGGGCTTCGTCGTCGGGATTGTCCTCGACGAGCAGGATCGACTTGCCCGGAGGCACCGTCTGGAGGAGATCGGCGGCGGCGCTCATACACTGGTCGTCTTCGGAATGGAAACACCCGGCGCGCCACTTTCCGCCGGCAACGCCGCCAGCGCGCTCGCGGCGGCGGCGAAGTCCTCGGTCGCGGGACCGGTGGAGGAGCCTGCGAGCGTGAACGAAAACCGCGCGCCGTTCTCGGGGGTCGCCTCGGCCCACACCTGGCCGCCGTGCCGGTGCACGATCCGCTGGACCTTCGCCAAGCCGATGCCACGGCCCGCGGGGAATTCCTCCGGCGCGTGCATCCGCTGGAACGGCCCGAAGAGTTTGCCCGCGTATTGCATGTCAAATCCCACTCCGTTGTCGGACACCTGGTAGATCGCGCCGGCCGGGTGGTCGGGGTCCGGCGGGAGCATGGACAGCGACACCTGCGCGATGTCCCGGACGGAGGAAAACTTCCAGGCGTTGCCCAGCAACTGCCGCAAGGTTTCCGTCAGCAGTTCACGGTCGGCCACGGCCACGATGTTCGCGGGAATGTCCCAGCGCACCGGCCGCGCGGGCTCCGTCGCGGTCAGTTCGCGCGCGATTCCGCGGGCCAGCGTGCTCACGTCCACGAGTTCCGCGCAAAACGGCGCACGCGCCACCCGCGAGAGCGAGAGCAGGTCGTCGATGAGCGCATTCATGTGAACGGCGTTGGCGCGCACGCGGCGCAGATAATCGTGGGCGGTCGCGTCGAGGCGGTGACCGTAGTCCTCCGTCAGCGCCTGCGAGAAGCCGTCGATCCCCCGCAGCGGCGCCCGCAGATCGTGGGAAACGGAGTAGGCGAGCGAACCGAGTTCGCGCTCCGCCTCCCGGGCGTGGGCCTGCGAAAGCCGGTATTGTTGTTCGAGTTGGGAGTGCGCACGGCGCAAGGAGGCCAACTCGCGGCGTTCGTCCTCCGAGAGATCGACGCGGACGATTTTATCCGCCCCCGCGCGGACCTTCCGCCGCACGTACAGACCCCACGCCAAGAGCGTCGCCAGCACGGCGGTTGAGAGGCCGATCACGAGCGTGGATGCCGACATCATCACGGTAGCCATCGGTTGAAAAAAACGGCTCGTCAACTACCACCGTCAATCCCGGCGCTCACGGGGCGGCGAATCCATTTGCGTTCGTCGGAAACGCGCACTACAACGGGAGCCTGTTCTTTGCAGACCACTGCGGACCGAAGCATGGAACCCCGTGAAAACCGGGGACAGTTGCGCTGCTGTAACTAGAGACGACCGCCCAGGGCGACGTGCGTGGCCGGGAGATGATGCGTTCATCATCCCTGGCCCCGGCGTTCCCGCAAATCAATCCCGCCCGCGAGGGTCGGGGTGAAGACGGACGGAAGGAGCGCGGAAGTTTTGCCTGACACGCAAACTCCCGCCGCAAACTAGGAGTCAGAACACTTGCTCGATCCGCGCTCATTCCGGGCGGCCGTGTGTACGGCACCGCCCGGGCAAAATTCTTTCGCAAAAAAGAAGGATGAGAGGCACTCCCCGAGCGGAAGTCCGCCGTCGTTGCCGCTGCGGCCCCCAAGCCGCCGCCGCACGGTCGGCGGCCGGACCGGTTTGGGCGTTCTCTCGCGTTCGCCAGAGACTCCAAACCTATGAAAATCCGTCCCGTCATCCGGACTGCCGTCCGTTTTGCCGCCGTCCTGCTGTTTCTGCCCGTGCTCGTTCGCGCCCAGGAACCGTCGTCCGTCCCCCCCGGGGCGGCGACAGACCAACCCTCCCCCTCGGCGCTGGACGAACCCGACCGCCTCATCATCACCGCGACACGCACGCCGGTCGCCGAAGACCAGTCCCCTGCCGCGCTGACGGTCCTCTCGGCCGATGATCTCGCGCAACGCCAGACCGACCGGGTCGCGGATGCATTGCGCGAGGTGCCCGGCCTCTCGGTGTCGCAGTCCGGCGCGCCGGGTCAGCTCACCAGCGTCTTTACCCGTGGCCTGAACAGCGATCAGACCCAGGTGCTCATCGACGGCATCCCCGTCAACCAGGGGCTGGGCGGCGCGTTCGATTTTTCCGATCTGACCGGCGACGACATCGACCGCATCGAGATCGAGCGCGGTCCGCAGAGCACGCTCTACGGTCCCCGCGCGGCGGCGGGCACGATCCAGCTTTTCACCCGCCGGGGTGATGCGCTGGACCCGGCGCACCCGTTCGCCGTTGATATTTCATCGGAGGGCGGAAACTTCGGCACCTTCCGCGAACGCCTGGCCGTCGCGGGGGTCGTGGGCCTGCCGACGACCGCCACCCCCGTTCCGTCGGACGATTCCAAGGACGGCAAAGGCGTGGGCTCGACCGCTTCCGCCAGCCGTGCGGACGGGTTCGGCGTGTTCGACTACACCCTGGGCGTCAGCCGGCTCGACACGGACAACGAGCGACCCAACAACGAGTATCGCAACACCGCCGTCGTGGCGAACCTCGGGTTCGCACCCCGCGCGCTGACGCTCGACGCGCTCGGCGGCACCGCTCCACGCATCGGAATATTGGTCATTTACTCGAATTCCGACGCATCGAGTCCCAACACGATCTTCGCCCCCGCTCCGCTCGACAACCTCCTGACGGAGCGCCAGCTCTACGCGCCGAACATCGAGTGGCAGTTGACGAAGTGGTGGCACCACCGCCTCGTCCTCGAATACGACAAGGAACGGCAGGTGAATAATCCGAACGACGCCGACCCGTTCACGGGTCCGACGCGCGGCACGTTCTACCGGTACCAACTCGACTACCAGAATGACATTGCTTTCACTCGCTGGCTCACTCTGACCACGGGCGTTTTCTACGAGAATGTGCTGGTCAACCAGCGTCGGCCCTTCATCTCGCAGGCGTTTGGACCGGAGGCGACGTACCTCAAGGATTTTACCGACAGCGAGGCCGTCTTCGGCCAGGTCTCCCTGACTCCGATCAAAAATCTGCTCTTCGTCGCGGGCGGGCGGTATGACCACTTCAATCTTTTCGGTGATGTGGGCACGTACCGCATCGCGGGTTCGTATCTCGTTGCGCAGACCGGCACGACGATCCGCTCCAGCGTGGCCAACGGATTCAGTCCGCCCGACCCACAGGACCGGATTTTTGCCTCAAATCCGGCCGGACTGCAACCCGCGCACACCTTTGGCTACGACGTGGGCTTCGAGCAGGGGTTATGGAAGAACCGGCTGCGTTTCGGCGCGAACTATTTCCACAACGACCTGTCGAACGTCATCGGCTTCAACAGCGTGACCTTCGCCACGCTCAACCTCGGCAGTGCCCGCACGCAGGGGGTGGAGACTTTCGCGGAGTGGGAGCCGGTGCGCGACCTGCAACTGCGCGCGACGTACACCTATCTCGATGCAGTCAACACTTCCGGGGGGCAATTCGGCAATCTCGCGCCCGGTGCGAGGTTACCCCGGCGTCCGCGCAACGAGGCGTTTTTTCGCGTGGCCTATCGCTGGCCGGGACCGCTGAAAAACCTGGCGACCGGCGTGGAAGCCAAGGTCGTCAACGGACGCGAGGACGTGACGTTCAACGCCGCGGGCAACGCGCAGAACTTCGATCTAGGCGGCTACACCGTGCTCCGTCTGACGGCGGATTACGGGGTCAACGACCACCTGCATCTGTACGGACGCGTTGAGAATCTCACGAACACGACGTATTCCGAAGTCTACGGATACCCGGCGTTGGGCCGGGGGATTTTTGGCGGCGTCGCCGTGCATTTTTGAACGACGGTCCGACGATTTCAAGCGCAGCAGGCGTCGAGCGCGTTGGATGAGCAGTTAGGTGCGCGGGGTCAAAGGGTATAAAAGCTCGGAAGAACTGCTGTGATGACCATCGATTGATCGAACAGGCAAGAGAAACCCGCGTAAGAACCTTCCTCACCAAGCGGCAAGGTCACGCGAAGTGTGTAGATATGCCCGCTCCATCTGATGACACCAAGAGCCAAGAGACCCGGGTAGTCAGAAACAGGCTTGCCAACATTGAGAAGGGCTTGGAGTTGCTGGCAGTTCTTCTGCGCAGACTTCATTTTTGTGGCGACCTCTCTGTTTCCGGCTGACCGGCGCTCGCTGCTTTTCAGCGACTTCCACCAAGCAAGCTCGTTCTGCGTAGGTAACAAGGCAATCAGTGGCTCGGCACTGGTCGGTGAGAGGCTGGGATCGTCTACCGCGAAGCCAGAAATGGCCGACATGCATAACGCTGCAAAGATGATCAGTAATTTCATAGTGAGCGTGCAAAATGAGCACCTAACGCCTCCAAGCTCAGCGACAGAGGCTTGCGCGAGAGGACAAGACCACGGAACCAGTCCCACCGCCAGCCTCTGTTCGCTGGAGCGTGTTGTTAGGCCGGGGGGAGTGCGCTCAACCTTGGTAGTGTCTGGTGCGGGCATATGCCAAAGCAGCAATCCAGCACGCCACGGCGACAGCCCAAACCAGAAACTGCCACCATCGAGTAGGCTGACGAGGATGGAAAACGAGCGACCCAGCCCAGAAAATATCCAAGACGATGAATACGAGCAGAATGGGCAACTCAGAGAAGCCCCAAATGAAAGCGTCGCCGGGGCCGCCGGGCAAATCCTCCTGTCCGCGAGGTGCCCAAAGCTGCGAATCGAGGTGCATGTATACAGCCAAACCAACTAAGTTGATGAGCGTCCAGAGCCAAGTCGCTTTCATGGATGTGGCCTAACAACTATTCGACGAACTCCAGCTCCACCGGTGCAGGGATGAAGCCGTGCTCGCTGGCCGCACCGAGAAACTCGTGGATCGCCCGGCGGCCGGTGGCTCCGTAGTCGCGCGTGTAGTCGTTGACGTACATCCCGATGAAACGGTCCGCCAACGGCACATCCAGTCCACGCGCCAGCGGCATGGAGTGCGCCACGGCATCCGCGCGGTGCGCGAGACCGTAGTCGATGCTCTCGCGCATGATCTGGGAAAGCTCGCGCCGTACTTCCGGGTCGAGGTCTTTGCGCACGACGTTGCCGCCCAGCGGCAGCGGCAGGCCGGTCTTGTTTTTCCACCATTCGCCCAGGTCCACGATCTTGACGAAACCATCGCGGGCGTAGGTGAGCTGGCCTTCGTGGATGATGAGACCCGCGTCAGCTTTCCCGCTCAGCACCGCGTCGAAAATCTCATCGAAGGGCACCACGATGTACTCGAAGTCAGCCATGTAGAGGCGCAAAGAGAGAAATGCGCTGGTCTTTAGCCCCGGCACCGCGATTTTGAGGGGCTTCAGCCACTGGATGACCGCCGCTTGGTCACCTTCGAGGACCGCCGGCGGGATGTCGCCGCGTTTGGCGTCGGCGATGACCATCGGTCCGTAGCCGTCGCCCATGCTCGCGCCGTTCGGCAGGAGGCAATATTTGTCCAGCACGTAGGCACACGCCCCGAAGGAAATGGCTGACAGGTGGAGTTCGCCCCGCATGGCGCGCTGGTTGAGCGTTTCGATGTCCTGGAGGGTGTGTTCAAACACGTAACCGCGCGTGTCGATCTTGTGCGCCGCGAGCGCGTAGAACATGAAAGCGTCGTCGGGGTCGGGCGAATGACCCAGGGTGATGACTTTGGGGCGGTTGATGGACATGGCATCGGTAATCTACCCGTTTTGCGCCGGCGCTCAAATCCGACGGCCGTGTTCCCGGCTGTACATTTGCCGGTTTCCTTCCTAATTTGCCGTTCCCGTCCCCTCGTGAACGCCGCCAACGTCCGCCTCCTCTTTCAGCCCGCCGTCTTGGTCGGCGCGCTGGGATATTTTGTCGATATTTACGATCTGTTGTTGTTTCAGATCGTGCGGTCGAAAAGCCTCGCATCGCTCGGCATCACTTCCATCGAGATGGGAGTGCAACTCTACAACTGGCAGATGGCCGGGATGCTCGTCGGCGGCATCCTCTGGGGCATCCTGGGCGACAAAAAGGGGCGGACCCTCCTCCTTTTCGGTTCCATCGCGCTTTACTCCGGGGCCACGCTGGCCAACGCCTTCGTCCACTCATTCGGTGCGTACGCGTTCTGGCGCGTGCTGGCAGGCATCGGCCTCGCCGGGGAGCTGGGCGGCAGCATGGCGCTCGTCTCCGAACTTCTTCCGCGCGAAGTACGCGGTTACGGCACGATGATCGTGACGACGGTCGGCGTCTTCGGCGCCGTCGTGGCGGGAATGACGGGTAAACTGTTTGACTGGCGCGTAGCCTACGCGGTCGGCGGCGGCCTCGGGTTTATCTTGCTCGCGTTGCGGGTCGGTGTTTCCGAATCCGAGATGTTCAAGCGCGGGCAAGCGCACGACGAGGTCCGGCGGGGAAATTTTCTCGGCCTCTTCACCAACCTCAGTCGTCTGCGCCGTTACCTGTGTTGCATCCTGATCGGCGTCCCCCTCTGGTACGGCGTCGGGATCATGGTCACCTATTGCCCGGAGTTCGCCACGGAACTCCACATCCGGGGAGAGGTGACGGCGCCGGACGGGGTCCTGTGGGCGTACTTCGGACTGACCGTGGGTGACTTTCTCTCGGGAACCTTGAGCCAATTGCTCCGCTCTCGTAAACAGGTCGTCGCGTTGGGCTTGCTCTTCACCTCGGCGTTTCTCTGGACCTATCTTTCCGCCGAAGGACGGAGCGCGGCGCAACTGTACGCCATCATCTTCGGCCTCGGCGTGGGGTTAGGGTACTGGGCCGTCTTTGCCACGATTGCGGCCGAGCAGTTCGGCACCAACCTGCGCGCCACGACGGCGACAACCGTGCCGAACTTCGTGCGCGGCTCGTTGATCCCGATCAGTTGGATTTTCGTTTCCCTGAAAGGCTCGCATCCTCCCCTCCACGCTGCCGCCATCACGGGGATGATCGTTATTCCCATTGCATTCATCGCGCTTCTGGGGCTGCGTGAGACCTACGGAATCGACCTCGATTACGTCGAACTCCCCGAAGGCAGTCATTTCTAATCACCATGAACATCCTCATCCTCGCCGCCGGTTACGCCACCCGCCTCTATCCGCTGACCCTCAACAAGGCCAAACCGCTGCTCGAAGTCGCCGGCAAGCCGATGGTCGAATGGGTCCTCGACAACCTCGCGCCGATTCACGGCATCGGCACGGTTTACATCGTCACCAACAACAAGTTCGCCGCCGACTTCCAGGCGTGGGCGGACGGGTACAACGCGCATACGCCCAAGATGCGGTTCAAGATCGTCAACGACCAATCCACGAACGACACCGACAAGCTCGGAGCCATCGGAGACATCCACCTCGTCGTCAATCAGGAGCATCTCGACGCCGACGACCTTCTCGTGGTCGCGGGCGACAACCTGTTCAGCGAACCGCTCTCGGATTTTGCCGAATTCACGGCCGGACGGGACGCGGTATTGGCGACTTACGACGTGGGCAGTCTGGAGGCGATCAAGAAATACAACAACCTGACGCTCGACCCGGAAGGCAAGATTTTGGCGTTCGAGGAAAAGCCCGCGAATCCCAGCGGGACGATCACCGGGATCGCGCTCTACTATTTCGCCAAGGGAACGGTGCCGTTGTTCAACACCTACATCGCCGAGGGCAACAACCCCGACCAGCCGGGTCGATTCATCCAGTGGCTCTACCCGCGGATGGGGGTGTACACTTACCCGGTGAAGGGCACTTGGTTCGACATCGGCAGCAAGGAAACGCTCGACGAGGCGAACAAGGTTTTCGAGCAGTTCAAGAAGTAAAGCGCCGACGTTCCCGCGGGAGGTAGGGACGCGTCTCCGACGGGTCCCAAGATTTTCTGGAAGAACGCGTCGTGCGCGCAGAGTCATCCAAACAAAATTTGGGACCCGTCGGAGACGCGTCCCTACCTCGTGTTTCGACCGGCCGCAGGATGCGGCCTACCCGGACGCAAAAAAGGTGCGACGGTTACAAACCGTCGCACCTTGTAAAAAGAATCCGTCGGGATTAACGCTTGGAGAACTGGAACCGCTTACGCGCGCCGGGCTGTCCGCTCTTTTTACGTTCTTTCATGCGCGGGTCGCGCGTGAGCAAGCCCTCGACCTTCAAGCTGGGCCGCAGGGTCTCATCCGCTTGGATCAGCGCACGCGACACCGCCAGCCGCACCGCACCGGCTTGGCCGTTGACGCCGCCGCCGCTCGCATTAACGGTCACGTCCCACGCCTTGCTGGCGTTGGCGACTTCCAACGGCTTGAGCACCGTGGTCTGGAGCGGGCGCGTCGGGAAATATTCCTCGAACGAACGGCCGTTGATCTTAATTTGACCGGTGCCGGCCGTCATGCGGACGCGGGCCACCGAAGTTTTGCGGCGGCCAGTGGCCACGAATTCGTTTTCTTGAGCCATGAGAAGAGGGGAAATCAGATTTTGGTTTCGGCCGGCTGCTGGGCGGCGTGCGGATGCTCCGTGCCGGTATAAACCTTCAGCTTCGTGTAGACCGAGCGGCCGAGACGATTATGGGGAATCATGCCGCGCACAGCCAGCTCAACCAGTTTCTCGGGATGGCGAGCACGGCGTTGCTTGACTGTCTCGGACTTGTGGCCGCCGACGAAACCGGAAAAGCTCGTGTAGACCTTGTCCGTCTCTTTCTTGCCCGTCAGCGCGACCTTCTCCGCGTTGATGACGATGACGAAGTCACCGGTGTCCACATGCGGGGTAAATATCGGCTTGTGCTTGCCGCGGAGCAGGACGGCGGCTTTGGCGGCGATCCGGCCGAGCGGTTGGTCGGCGGCGTCGATGAGCCACCACTTGCGTTCGACTTCGGTGGCTTTGGCGGAAAACGTTTTCATGAGATCAATCGCGCGGGGAGTGCGAGGGCGGCAAATTAGGGGGACACCTCCGCGCTGTCAAACGCGTTTTGCAAGTTTTGCACCGCCGGGGGATAAGAACCCCTTCTCTCTTGACCTCACCCGGCCGCGCGAGAAAGGTGAGCCCCAGTGAAGGTCAAACCGGAGAAGGCAGCCGTCGCCGGCGAGCACGGCAGCCAGGGGCAACCCGTGCCCCC
>CAZZYS010000100.1:0-14059 GCA_964658285.1 uncultured Verrucomicrobiota bacterium | reverse complement strand
GCAGCTTGATGAGCCGGGCCATGAGCGAACGCTTGTCGAGTTCCTCCAGGGCCGGGGTCGCCAGCAACGCGCGGGCGGCGGTGCGCAGCTCCGCCTGGGTGGCGTTGGCGAGCAGTTCGGTGACGAGTTCCCGGTCGCTGGAGAGCAGGTCGTGGAGCTTCGTGCTGCGCTTGATCTCGCTGAGCGAATCCCGCTCCAGCGCCGACAGGATGGCCGCGAAGAGACGCTGGTTGATGAAGTCCTTGTATTTCGGGTCGTCGCGCTCCTTGCACAGCCACAGCAGCATCTCGCAGGTCACCGAATAATCACGGATCGAGCGGTCGAGGTACGCACGCATCTCGTCGCCACGGTCCTTGGACTCGAAAAGCCGGGCCACCTCGCCGACGACGCGCGCGTTGTGCGTCTGCGGCAGCAGGGAGAGCGCCCGGTTGACCCAACGGTCCTCCCCGAGCGCCACGGGCATCTGGCCGAGGGCAAAACGCTGTTTGGCGGCGGGCAGGTTCCCGATGATCTCGCCCAGGCGCGACTCCTCGGTCCGCATGAAATCGACCAGCGAGGGCGACTCCGTGATGCTCGCGGGCAACCCGGCGGCCCCGGCGATCTCGTCGCGGGTGACGAGCAGTTCGAAGGAAGCGTCCACGTCCAGGCGCTGGTTGCGCGTGGCGGACTTGCCGGCTTCCTCCAGCAGGGCCGTCAACTGGGTGGGGTCGGCCTTGAAATCCTCGATCCCCTTGGAAATCTGGTCCATGACGGCGAGCTGGTCCTTGAGCTTGCGGGCCTGGGCGAACCGGGCGAGGAGCGCCTCGTGCTGGCCGACGGTGTGCTCGCGCAGTTCCACGAACTCGGTCTTCTTGGCCGGGATGATGAAGCGGCCGTCGCCTTTCAGCTTCTTCTTGGCGGCCTCCCACCAGCGTTTGAACTCGTTCTCGCCCGAGAGCACCTCGGGGACGAGCAGGGCGGCGATCTGGGTGGGGGTGGCCTTCTGGCCGTCGGAGTGTTCGAGGATCAGGCGCACGACGGCGGCGGGATCGTCGGCCACCATTTTTTTGACGCCGGGCAGGTCGGCGGCCTTGCGGGCAAGGAGGTGTTCGGCCGGGACGGGGCGGAGGTTGTCGCCCGCGTACTGGAGCTGCATCGGGTGGCTCTTCTTGGGGCCGAAGTCGATGAGGATCTGGTTGGCGTCGAGGTTCCACGCGGTGACGCGGCCGAAGCCCCAGCTCTTGTGCTGGGTGTAGGCACCGGGTTCCAGGAAGCTCAGGGTACGGGCGGCGGGGGCGTTGAGTTTGCCTTCGTCAACGACCTTCTGGAGGTCGGGGTGGATCGGCGCGGGGGCGAGGGTGGAAGTGGACATGGGCAAAGAAAAAACCGGGTGAACCTCGTAAGATAGCGGTGGGAAGGAGAATGGGCCAAGGAAAAAGCGTGCGCACGGTGTGGGAGGCGGGGGGCGGAGGGGGCCGGACCCGGGAAAAACCACGATGTGTCACGCGCTTTTCCGCCCGGAAGAGCGACCCGGCGCGCCCCGTTTTCTTGCTCCTGCGACCCATCCCCCGCATCTCGCCGCACTTTCTGGTTGCTTCCCGCCGTCCGAACACGCTACAACACTCGAACCATTGCGATGAAAAAGCTCCTCTGCTCCCTCCTCCTCGCCGTTGCCGCCGTCTCCACGGCGTATGCGGACATCCAGGCCCCGCCGGTTTCCGACTACGGACCGACCCGAAAATTCGGCCGCGGCCTCTCCAATTTTCTCGGCGGCGTCAGTGAAATCCCGAACAACATCGCCATGACCGGCGACACGGATGGCGCCGAGTCGCTCGCCTACCACACGTTCCGGGGCGTCGGTCGGGCGCTGGTCCGTGGGGGCGTTGGCTTCTACGAGATGATCACCGCTCCGTTCCCGACGACCAAGGGCAAATACACCCCGAAGTTGCAAGGCCCCATCCCGTGGATTCACAGCGGCTACGAGGAGTTTCCGCCGGAGTTGGGCTGGGAGAGCCGTTACAACTACGTGCGCTGAGCCCCATCGATCCGGCGAACGGCCGACCTGAGCGCGGGGCGTCCGCGCCGGGCACGGTCTTGAAACTGTCCATCCACGAGGTGGCCTTCGGTGGCCGTGGCGTGGGGCGGCTGGAGGATGGCCGGGTGGTTTTCGTCCCGTTCGTCGCCCTCGGCGAGACCGTGCGGGTCGAGATCGTCCGCGAGCACAAGAGCTACCTGGAGGCGCGTCTGTTGGCGGTGGAGGAGCCGTCAACGCACCGCGTGGAGCCGCCCTGTCCGTACTTCGGGCGTTGCGGCGGGTGCAGCTACCAGCATCTCGACGCCGGGGAACAGCGCGAGACGAAACACCAGCAGGTCGCCAGCGTCCTGCGGAGGCTGGGGAGGTTCGACGAGGAGATCGACGTGCGCCCGGTCGTGCCGTCGCCCCTGGACTACGGTTATCGCAACCGCATCACGGTGCACGTGCGCGACGGCATCGTCGGGTTTTTCGCCCACGGCAGCACCGGGTCGGGGGCGCGGGAATTGATCGACATCGCCCGCTGTCCCATCGCGTCTGAGGGAGTGAACGACGCGCTGGCCCGCTTCCGTGCCCGGCCGCCGCGCCAGCAGCGCGAGGGCAACGTCACCCTGCGGGCCGAGGACGCGGGCTTCGCGGGAGGTTTTCGCCAGACCAACGACGGGGCGGCCAACCAGTTGCTTGCCATCGTCGCGGCGCGTCTGGAAAGCACGGGCAACGCGTCCACGCACCTGCTCGACGCCTATTGCGGCGCGGGGTTTTTCGCCAAACACCTGCGGGACCGCTTCGAGAGCGTCGTGGGTCTGGAGTGGGACCAACGCGCCGTCAGCGCCGCCCGCCGTGACGCCGCTCCGCACGAACGATACCTCTGCGGCGACGTGGCCGCGCTCCTGCCCGAAGAGTTATCCCGGCTGTCGGCAAAAAAAGGGGTGCTGATCGTCGATCCCCCCTCGGAAGGACTCGCCGGGCCGGTGCGGGCGGCGGTGGCGTCGATCCCGCTTGCGGAAATGATTTATGTCTCGTGCAACCCCGCCACGCTGGCGCGGGACCTGGGGGCGTTGCGGTCGGCGTATGGGATCGTTTCGGTCACGCCACTGGACATGTTCCCGCAGACGGCCGAGATCGAAGTGGTTGCCCACTTGAAGAAACGTCTTTGAATGGCGACCGCCAAAACCAGGGCCGCGCCCGCGCCCGCCGCTCGGGGCGGCTGGAAACGGCGCTGGGCCAAGCGCCTCGGTGTCGCGTTCGTTATCTTGCTCGTCGTGCCGATCCTGGAGGTCGGCTGCGTGCGTTTCGTCAACCCGCCCGCGACGCCGCTCATGGGGGTCCGCTGGTTGCAGGATCGCCTCGGCGGCGAAGCCCATCCGCGCGTGATGTACCACTGGCTGCCCTGGAACGAACTGCCCCCGGCGTACCTGAAATCGGCGTGGGTCTCGGAGGACCAGCGGTTTTTCCAGCACCACGGGTTTGACTGGACCGAAATGCACGCCGCCATCGAGCGCGCCAAACGCACCGGCGGCGAACCGCGCGGCAGTTCGACGATCACCATGCAATGCGCCCGCTCGACGTTCCTGTGGCAGGGGCATTCCTACGTGCGCAAGGGGCTGGAGGCGTACTACACGGTGTGGATGGAACTCTTCCTGTCCAAACGGCGGATTTTCGAGTTGTACGCCAACGTCGTGGAAATGGGTCCGGGCGTCTACGGGGTCGAGGCGGCGAGCCAGTACCACTATGGTATCCCGGCAAAACGGCTGGACGTGGAACAGGCGGCCTTTCTCGCCGCGCTCCTGCCCGCGCCGCGCAAGTGGAACCCCCGCGCGCCGTCGCCACGCCTGCGCGCCCGGCAGGAACGCATCCTGCGCGAATTGCCCACCGCCCACTGGCCGGGGTGACCGGCGGAACGTCGGGGCAGCGTGCCGGCGCGAGGTCCGCGACGGCGGATTCTGTGGATTGTCGCAACCGCAATGGTACTCTCGACCGTCTTCATCGATCTCCCCCCTTCCCATGAACTTTCCGTCCTCGTCCGGCCGCGGTCTCCAACTTCGTTGCGTCGTTTTGGCTTTGTCGTTCGTCGCGGGATGCACCGTCGCGGCACGCGCCGTCACTCTCGACGGAGCGACGATCAAGGTTTCCGTGGAACCGTCCGGCGCTTACGAACTCGTCTCGGGACCCGCGCACTGGACCCTCGCCGGCAAATTACCCGGGCCAGCCAGCGGGATCAAAACCGCCGGAGGCTCCGATGCCATCGGCCAGTATCGGCAACTGGCCCTCGCCTGGAAGGACGGGGAGCGCGATCTCACGGGGTTTATCCGGCTCTACGAACCCGGCGACCTCGTCCTGTTTTCCGACACGCTGACCCAGGCGGGTAACCGCCCGGCGTCGGCTTTCCCTGATTTCACCAGCATCCCCCAGGGCTGGTTTCACTTCAGTTATCAGGACAAGGTCTTCGCGCCGCCGCAGTTTCAACTCGGCACCCGGTCGTCGCCGTGGCTTTTTTTCGACGCGCAGGACCACGCCCTGATCGTTTCGGCGGCTTCGCACTTTCTGATCGCCACGCTGACCGGCGACGGCAAGAGCCGGGTGGCCAGCGACTTCTCGCCGTCGCTCGGGGGCCTGCCCGCCGGGTTCACCCGGCAGACGCTCCTGGCGTTCGGCGAAGGGATCAACGCGACCTACGACCGCTGGGGTCGCGCCCTGACCGACCTCGCCGGCAAAAAACGGCCTGCCAACGATGCCGATCCCATCCTGAAGTACTACGGTTACTGGACCGACCGCGGCGCTGCCTACTGGTACGACTACGATCTGGCGAAAGGTTATCAGGGGACGATGCAGCAGATCATCGACACCTATCGCCAGGCGAACATCCCCTTGCACTATCTCCAACTCGACAGCTGGTGGTATCACAAGACCACCACCACCCCCGAGGGCAAACCGGGGCCGGCGAAAAACTCCAGGCTGCCGGCGGGCGACTGGAACCGCTACGGCGGCACGACCGACTACACCGCCAGCACGGCCGTCTTCCCGCGGGGTCTGGCCGCTTTCCACCAGGATGCCGGGCTGCCGTTGGTCGTGCACAACCGTTGGATCGACCCCGCCAGCCCCTACCACCAGCGTTACAGGATTTCCGGCCTCGCGGCGGTCGATCCCGGGTTCTGGAAGGAGATCGCCACCTATCTCAAATCGAGCGGCGTCATCGCGTACGAGCAGGACTGGCTCAGCGCGATCTTCCCGAATTCGCCCGAACTCAGTGCCACGCCCGACCTGGGCGACGCGTTTCTCGACGGGATGGCCAACGGCTGCCGTGATCAGGGGCTTTCGGTCCAGTATTGCATGGCGCTGCCCCGGTGTTTTCTGCAAGCCAGCCGGTACGATAACGTGACCACGATCCGCGCTTCCGACGACCGTTTCGCGCCCGGGCAATACCGTCAGTTTCTCTACACCTCGCGCTTCGCCACCGCGCTCGGCATCTGGCCGTGGAGCGATGTCTTCATGAGCGGGGAAACCAACAACCTGCTCCTGAGCGACCTGTCCGCCGGCCCGGTGGGCACGGGCGACGCGCTCGGCAAGGAAGACCTGGCCAGCCTGCTCAGGGCGATGCGCGCCGACGGCGTCCTCATCAAGCCCGACACGGCCGCCGTGCCGGTGGATTCCGCTTACATCGCCGAGGCGCAAAAGCAGGCGGGCCCCCTGGTGGCCACGGCGCAAACGGACCACGGGGGACGCCGGACCGTTTACGCCGCCGTGGTCAACCTGCCGAAGGCCCCGGCCGCGTCGTTCACGCTCAGCCCCGCCGATCTGCAAACGCAGGGGCTGGTCTGCGTGTACGACTACTTCGCGGCGAACGGCCGCTGGCTGGAGAAAGGCGAATCCTACACGGGCCAGGTCCAGCCCGGTGGGATCGGTTATTTCGTGGTGGCCCCGGCCGGGGCGAGCGGGGTCGCGCTGCTGGGTGACTCCGGCAAATTCGTGTCGATGGGGCGGCAGCGGATCGCCTCGGTCGAGGACCGGCCGAAAAGCCTGACGGCCGAAGTGGTGCTGTCGCCGAGCGAAGACTCGGTCACCCTGCACGGCTACTGCCACGGCAAGCCCGCCGTGACCGTGCGGCAAGGGTCGGCCGACCCGGTCAGCTACGACGCTGCCACCGGTCATTTCACCGTGGTCGTGCATCCCGGGGATGCCGCCGCCGCCCCCGATCCCGGTGCCGACCCCGTCCGGCGGGTGTACGTCACGTTCGCGCCCGGGGTCTGAACGTAAGTTTCCGGCGATCCCGGTCAAGGCAGCAGCCGCCGCATCGCTTCTTCGAGCCGGTCGATGGCCACGGGCTTGATGAGGTGTTCGCTGAAACCGGCCTCGCGGGTTTTGTCGATGTCGCTTTCCATCCCGTAGCCGCTGAGCGCGATCCCCGGCGGACCACCGCGCTCGCGCAGGGTGTTCATCAGGTCGCATCCCGAACCGTCCGGCAGCCCCAGGTCGCTGATGAGCAGATCGAAACGTTCCTCATCCGTCGCCTTCGCCAGGCCCTCGGCCACCGAATGCGCCACCACCACGCGGTAGCCGCGACGATTGAGCAATCGCTGCATCCCCAGGCAGGTGTCCACGTGGTCGTCCACGAGCAGCACGCGCCGACCCTCTCCGTTCGTCGGAGCCGCGCCGTTCTTCGTGCCATTGGCCGGAACCGGCGGGGCAGCGGCCTCGTTCGCCGCCAGGACAACGGCCGCCCCCGGCCCGCCCGCCACGGGACTGCCCGCTTTTTCCTCCATCGGCGTGGGGCAGGTGTGCAGATCGACGGTGAACGTCGCCCCCTTGCCCGCGCCCTCGCTCGACACCGACAGACTGCCGCCGTGCGCCTCGACCATCGCCTTGGAAATCGCCAGCCCCAGCCCCAGCCCACCGAAACGCTGCGTGATGGAACTCTGCCCCTGGTCGAATGCGTTGAAGATGCGCCGCAAATGCTGCGGCTCGATGCCGATGCCTTCGTCACAAACCTCGATCCGCAAAAATCCCACCGGGCCCGTCGGACCCGGGGTGGGGGGGGACGCCCCGTTCGCCGCCGGTTTGCCGCCGGTTTCGGGCATTTTGGTGAAAACCACGTGCGTCGCGGTCATGCTCCGGGCCGACGCCGCCGCGGAGATGGGCGCGGCGGTGTAATTGCTCGAACGCACCACGATCCGGCGGCCGGCGGACGTGAACTTCACCGCGTTTTTGAGCAGGTTCCAAAACACCTGCTGGAGCCGCGCCGGGTCGGCCACGGCGTGGAAGTCGCGCGCGCGCAATTCGAGTTCCAGGCGCAGGTCCTTGTCCTCGATCTCGCGCTGGCAGATTTCCACCGCCAGGGCCATCGTGCGGTGGACATCGACCGTCTGCGTGGAGAGTTGCAGCTTGCCGCTGGAGATGCGCGTCACGTCCAGCAGATCGTCGATGAGCCGGGCCTCCAGTTCGACGTTGCGACGGATGATCTCCAGGGGCTCGCGCGTGGCGGGGATCGCGGCGGTGTAGACTTCCAGCTCGGCCACCATCGTGATGACGGGCGAGAGCGGGTTCCTCAATTCGTGGCTGAGCTGGGCGAGGAACTGGTCCTTGGCGGTGTTCGCGTTGATGAGTTCCTGGCGCAGCGTGACGGCCGCCGTGGCGTCCTCGATCAGGCAGAGCACCCCGATGGTGCGCGCCTGGTTGTCCTGGAGGCGCAGAAGGTTGGTCGTCAGGAAACGCGCGGGTCCGGCGGCGGTCACGGTGCGCTGTTCGATGGCCTGGAAGGGCACGCCGAAGTGCAGCACCCGCGCCAGCGCCTCGCGGCCGGCCACGGCCACGTCGGCGAATGTCGCCGTGCGCACGTCGGCCTCGCGCGGCAGGTGCCCGAGGGACCGGACCACCTCGACGAAGGTGCTGTTGACGTGCAGGAAGCGTTCGCCCGCCGGGTCCACCAGGGCGATGCCCACGGGCATGTTGGCGAGGATTTTTTCGTTGAAAATCTGCTCGCGCTCCGTGCGCAGGGTGCTGGTGAGCTGCCGCCGGTAAAACGAGGCCATCAACACGGCGGCGAACGTCGTGCCGACCACCAGCCAGCCAACCAGGAAGAAGGTGCGGCGCAGCAATTCGTGCACGGGGCGCAGCAACAGGTCGGCGGGCCGTTCCATGACGGCGATCCAGTTCGTGGGCTGGATCACGCTGAAAACGTGGAGGGTGCCGCCGGATTCCTCGACGCCCTGCTGATCGTGCCGGTAGACGCGCAAGAGCGTGGGATCGACGTTGGCAACGTCGGGCGGATTGGGTGCCAGGTCGGGGGTGAAAAGCGGTCGGCCCGTCGCGTCGATGATCTGGAAGCGGGTGCTCGCGCCGGTCCCGTGCTCCGCCGCCCGCAGCCGCCGGCCCAGGCGCTCGACGAGGATGTCCGCGCCGAGGTAGCCCAGGAGGTTCGCGCCGCCCTTGTCGCGCACGACGGCGATCACGCTGACGACCAGCCGCCCGTCAGACGCGCGGGGATAGACGGGCGTGACGGTGAACCCCGGGCTGTTGCCGTTGGCCTCGGTCCCGGCGGCGCGTTCGGCGGCGGCGCGCCACGGGGCGTCGGCGAGGTCGGGAGCCGGCCGGTCGTGCACGGACGGGGGCAGGGAAACCAGGACATGGCCGGTGGCGTCGGCCAGGAACATGCCGTCGATGCGGTTGACCTGCGGGTAGAACACGCCCGCCAGCCAATCCTGCGGCGAGGGCGGCGGGAGCGGCGACGCGGACGGCGGGACGGCGGCCGGGGTGGCGGGGAGGGTGGTGGGGGTGGCGTTGACCGGACGCGGACGCCGGGCGGCGGGGCTGGCCGACGGGGACGCGACCGGCGAGGGAGAAGAACGCGGATCGACAGCCGGCGCGACCGGGGGCAGCAGGAGGTTGGCCGTGCCGGGCAGGGTGCGGTAGTAATCGAGCGTCCCGCCGGTGCGCTCCAGTTCGTTCTCGATGTGCTGGGCGAGGCTGCCGACGAGTTCCTGCGCGTCGTCCATGATCTTGTTTTCCAGCGTGCGGCCGAGCACGCGGTACGAATAGTAGGCGAGCAGCAGCGAAGGCACCCAGCCGACCAGCAGGACGCACAATGCCAAATGCCAAGGCCGGAGCCGGTGCTTGGAGACGTATCTGGCGAAAGACTCTTTCACGGCTTGCGTGTCGGCGTCGGACCCCTACCTTGCAGCCGTCCCCGGCCGGAGGCAAGAGACGGAACGCCACCTGCCGCCCGCCGCCGCCCGCAAAGGGCGCTGGCGGGTTTGCTCTTGACGGTCGGGGAGAAAAAGCCATCATTTGCGCCGGAAATCCAGAGGGAAGCCTCGTTTTCTATTATCTCGCTAAATTTGCTATGTCTGGAATCTTTGGAACCTCCTTGTGGACACTGTGTTATCTCGCGGTTCTCGTCGGGTTTTCGGCCTACGGCATCCATCGCTGGTGCATCATCTATCTGTTCCTGAAGCACCGCCGCCGGGTGCCCAAGCCCGTCGCAGACTTCCAAGAATTGCCGGTCGTCACCGTGCAGTTGCCGATTTTTAACGAACGCTACGTGGCCGAGCGGCTGCTGCGCGCGGTCAACGACCTGGACTACCCCCGCGAGAAGCTGGAGGTGCAGGTCCTCGACGACTCGACCGACGACACCCGGCAGGTCATCGAGGCGGAGGTCGAGCGACTGCGCGCCACCGGCCTGGACATCGTCCTGATCCACCGCACGGACCGCACCGGCTTCAAGGCCGGGGCGCTGGAGAACGGGATGCATCAGGCCAAGGGAGATTACATCTTCATCCTCGACGCCGACTTCCTGCCCAACCCGGACATCCTCCACAAGACGATTCATTTCTTCACCGATCCGGGCGTCGGCATGATCCAGACGCGCTGGGGCCACCTGAACCGCGCCTATTCGCTGCTGACCCGCGTGCAGGCGATGTTCCTGGACGGCCATCTCCTGCTGGAGCAGACGGCCCGGTCGCGTTCGGGCCGGTTCTTCAACTTCAACGGCACCGCCGGCCTCTGGCGCAAATCGTGCATCGAGGCCGCCGGCGGCTGGCAGCACGACACGCTCACCGAAGACCTCGACCTGTCCTACCGCGCGCAGCTCGCCGGCTGGCGCTTCGTGTTCCTGTCCGACGTGGTGACGCCCGCCGAACTGCCCGTGGACATGAACGGCTTCAAGAGCCAGCAGCACCGCTGGACGAAAGGCTCGATCCAGACGTGCAAGAAAATCCTGCCGCGCATCCTGCGCTCGGACCTGCCCTGGACGATCAAACTGGAAGCGACCCTGCACCTGACGAGCAACTTCTGCTACCTGCTGCTGGCCTTCCTGTGCATCCTGCTCCAGCCGAGCAGCCACGGCGGCAGCGGTTGGACGCGCTTCCTGCTGTTCGACGTGCCGGTGTTCGCCACGGCCAGCCTCTCGGTGGCGGTGTTCTACATCTGCGCGCAACGCGAGCTATACCCGCGCACCTGGATGAAGGAAATGCTCCTGCTGCCCGCGCTCATCGCGTTGGGCATCGGCCTGTCGCTCAACAACGCCAAGGCCGTGCTGGAGGCGATCTTCAACCGCAACAGCCCCTTCGTGCGCACGCCCAAGTACGGCATCGGCGACCACGCGTCCACCCGCGCCTCGCAGCAGGCCTGGCGCGCGAGCCGCTACCTGCCCATGCGTTCGCTGCTGCCGCTCGTGGAACTCGGCTTCGCGGTGTATTTCACCTGGTTCGTTTACAACGCCGCCGTCGCGGGCCAATTCACCAGCCTGCCGTTCCTGATCTTTTTCCAACTGGGCTTCTGCTACGTGGCTTTCACGTCGCTCAAACAGTGGCTGCCCACCCGTCCGTCCGTGGACGGCCCGGCGATGGCTGCCGCCTGAGGGGGCGCGGTGTCCAGGGGACGGAAAAGCCAAACGGCGGCCACGGGGAATCGAGACGTGCATCTTTCTGGTCCGGGTTCTATGTTGCCACTGAACTTTTTGCTGGTTTTGATGTCAGAAGGGCATTCCTTATTCCTGGAGGTTCCCAACGCCGTTCATCCACCGCTTATTTGATTCGATGGAATCCGCCGCCGCCCGCACTCTGGTGCGTCCCCTGCGCCTGTTCTCCGCTGCCGCCCTCGCTTCGCTGCTGCTGGGTGGTTGCGTCGCCAACCCGCCGCTCGCCGCCACCCGCAACCAGATCATCATCAGCGTGCGCGACCAGAAGCTGACCCTGGTCCGGGACGACCACACGCGGGTGAGTTACCCGATCTCCACGTCGAAGTTCGGCCTCGGCGACCGCAGCCGTTCGTACACCACGCCCACGGGCGAACTCGCCGTCGCCGCCAAGATCGGCGCGGGCAAGCCGGCCGGCACGGTGTTCCACGGTCGTGTGAGCACGGGCGAAATCGTCAAGATCGACGCGCCGGGCCGTGACGCCATCGTCACGCGCATCCTTGCCCTGAAGGGCCTGGAATCATCCAACCAGGGGGCGTTTTCGCGCGGCATCTACATCCACGGCACGCCCGAGGAACGCAACATCGGCCGGCCGACGAGTTACGGGTGCATCCGGATGCGTTCACGCGACGTGATCCAGGTTTTTGATGCGGTGAAGATCGGCGCGCGCGTGCAGATCATCGACACGACGCAGGATCAGGCCATCGCGTCGAACATCCTGACGCCGCCGCCCGAGACCCCGGCCGGCGTGAGTCCCGCCGCGGCGCTGGCCTCCGCCGAAGCCGCCGGGAGCAAACCGTCGGCACCGCCGGACACGACGGCCGCCGCGCCCGCGCCCGCGCCGGGTAACAAGGCCGGGCAGGTCGCGGTTGCGCCGGTCGTCAACCCGGGCAAGGCGAAGGCGTCCGTGTCTTCGGCCGCCACCCCGGCACCCGCCGCCAAGAAGGAATGGGCCGGCGCGCCGACGCAGATGCTGGCCAAGCAGGCCGCGAACGAGGCCCGGGCAAAGAAGGACGCCAAACCTCCCATCGGTGCCGCCGCCGGGACCCGACCCGTGTCCAACAGCAGCGACGAGGCCGCGCGCACGATGAATCGTTCGGTGTTTGACTCGCTGTAGAGCGAGGTTGGCGTCCGCCGTCTTTTCTTCCCCGCGCCAGTCATGCAAAACAACCGATGGCTGCGCCCGCTGCTGGCGTTCATGATCACGTTCGGCGTGTCGGCGATGGCGGCCAGCCTGTTGCGCGCCGTGGCGGTGTACCAGCGTTTGTTCAGTCGCGGGATGCAGTTGGACGACCCCAGCGTGGCGAACGAGGCGACGCGCGAGTTGTCGAAGATGGACCAGCTCTACACGCCGACCTTCCTGATCGTGGCGGTCGTGTTGTCGGCGGTGGCGGCCACGATCTTCGCCCTGTGGCGGCCGAAGGTGAAAACGGACCTGCCACCCCCGCTGCCGGCTGGACCCGTCGAGAGCGGCACAGAAACCCGTTGACAGCCGGCGGGGGACGCGGCAGCTTGGCGGCCCTTTCGCTTTCGTAAGTCAACGCAATCTTTCCCGAGTCATGGCCAATACCAAATCCGCCGCCAAGCGCGCCCGTCAGACCGTCAAGCGCACCGCCCGCAACCGCACCGTGATCACGGCGCTCAAGGGCAAAACCAAGGCCGCGCGGGCTGCGACCGGCGACAAGACCGTGCAACGGGCGCTCGTGTCCGACCTGGACAAGGCGGTCAAGCGCGGCGTGATCCATAAGAACGCCGCGAACCGCCGCAAGAGCCGTCTGGCCAAAAAGCTGGCCGCGCCTGCTGCCGCGTAGCGGCTTCCGAAACAAGGTAGGGATGGCTCTCCGAGCCAGTCCCTATTTTGGCTTGGATAATCGTCACCGTAGTGACACCCTTTCCCAGAAGATCTAGGGACTGGCTCGGAGAGCCATCCCTACCTTGACTAGACGACCGGCAGCCTCGCGGCTGCCTGTTTTATTTTCCGGTCGCGTCGTCCAAACGCCCCTTGATCTCCCGCGCTTTCGTGAGCGCCTCTTCCACGGTCGGGGCCAGCACGCAAAAGTGCCCCATCTTGCGCCCCGGTTTCGCGCGGGCCTTCCCGTAGAGGTGCAGCTTCGCGGCGGGTTCGGCCAACACCGGCGTCCAATCGGGCGCGCGGGTTCCGTCCTCGTGCCAGAGGTCGCCGAGCAAATTGACCATCACCGCTGGTCGCAGTAACTCCACCCCGCCCAGAGGCAAATCGCACACCGCCCGCGCGTGCTGCTCGAACTGACTCGTCAGGCTCGCGTCGAACGTCAGATGCCCGGAATTGTGCGGGCGCGGGGCCAGTTCGTTGACTACCACCCGGCCGTCGCGCGCCAGGAACATCTCCACCGCCAGGAGCCCCTGCACGTCGAGCGCCTCCGTGACGGCCCTTGCGATCCGCTCCGCCTCCCGCAACACGCCGGGGGCAAAACGCGCCGGGCAGATCGTCACGTCGAGGATGTGCCGGGTGTGGATATTCTCGAACGCCGGGAACGGCCGCAGTTCGCCCCGGCCGTTGCGCGCGCAGATGACCGAAAGCTCCGCGTCGAAGTCCACCCACGCCTCCAGCACGCCCCGGCGCGGTTGGCCGCCGCTCCACTGCGCCCAGGCGTCGGCGGGATCGAGGCCGTCGGTGATTTTGAGTTGGCCCTTGCCGTCGTAACCGCCGCCGGTGGTTTTGAGCACACAGGGCGTTCCGAGCGCGGCGACGGCGGCGGCGAGTTCGGCGGGGTTCGTCACGATGCGGAAGGGCGCGTGCGGAAAACCGTGCTCGTGCAGGAAACCCTTCTCGCGCTCGCGGTTCTGGCAGATTTCGAGCGCGGACCAGCGGGGATGCACCGGGCAAAAACGCTCGACCGTGCGCAACGCGGCGGGCGGGATGTTTTCAAATTCGTATGTTGCCACGTCGAGTCCGCGCGCGAACGTTTCCAACGCCTCCGCGTCGTCAAATTTCGCGCCTACAACCTGCTCGCAAACAGGCGCGGCCGGGGCATTCTCGCCAGCGGGATCGAACACGCGCAACCGGTAGCCCATGCGCCGGGCGGCGAGGGCGGTCATGCGTGCGAGTTGACCGCCGCCGAGGAGGCCGATCTGGGAGCCGGGACGAAACACGAATGTAG
>CAZZYS010000099.1:0-14112 GCA_964658285.1 uncultured Verrucomicrobiota bacterium | reverse complement strand
CATCGGCGGCGGCATCGGCGGGGCCTGGCGCACGAGGACCGGGGGCACGGGCGCTGGCGCCTCGTCTGTTTCGAGGGAACGCAGCCGCGTTTCGAGCCGCGCCAGGCGTTCGGCGAGCGTTTTCTGCTCGTCACGAATCTGCTGGAGTTCACGCCATTGGGCTTCGTTCATACCGGTCTTTTGTCCCTCGCCAACGAGTCTGCAACGGATACGTTGGCGTGGGAAATCGAAAATCCTTCCGGCATCATCGCTTTATTCATGATCGTCTCGCCTACGGCCGGACCTGCCGTCAGCGGATGGCATCGGGGCGCGCTCTTTCTCGTCAAGGTGGCGAGACCGGGCTTCTGGACGACGAGCATGTGGTTCTATCTCCTGCCGCTCGGTCAGCGCCATGTGTTCGACCAGTGGACGTTCTGGCTGGGACTGTTTTACGTGACGTTCCCGCTGGGATTGCTGATTTACGGCTGGAACGACCTCGTTGACGCGGAAACGGACCGCTTCAATCCACGCAAGGGCACCTTTCTATTCGGTGCGCGGCCGGACACCGCCCAGCTTGCCGCGCTGCCGTGGCGGATGGCCGTCGTCGAACTGCCCTTTGCCGTGGCGTTCGTGTGGCTGTTCGGTCCGAAGGCGTTCGCGTGGCTGGCCGCGCT
Source organism: uncultured Verrucomicrobiota bacterium (assembly GCA_964658285.1). Lineage (GTDB taxonomy): Bacteria > Verrucomicrobiota > Verrucomicrobiia > Chthoniobacterales > SZAS-18 > CAHJWO01. The sequence continues at coordinate 13,459 of CAZZYS010000099.1, read as the reverse complement.
GGTGTTCGCCACGATGATCTACAACTGGCCCCCGCCGGGCCTGAAAGGACGGCCGCCGTTCGAGTTGCTCAACCAGGCGGGCTACCTCCTCGTCTTCGTGCTCAGTAGCTGGCTCAACGGGGTGCCGCAGCTCCCGTGGCAAACGTTCGTCTTCGGCACGTTGTTCGCCATGCACGCGCACCTTTTCGGCCAGATCATGGACGTGGAACCCGACCGGCTCTCAGGCCGGCGCACCACGGCGGTGCTCATCGGGGTGGTCCGCGCGAAAGGGCTCGTCTGCGCCCTGCTCCTGGCCGAGGGCGCTCTGGTCTACCTGAGCTTCCACGATGGGTTGATCGCCGCCTTCCTCGCGGCGAGCGCGGGATGGTTCGCGCTCGACGCCGTCGTGTTGTGGCGCGGTCGGCTGTACCGGCCGGCGGAGATGCGTTTTTTCCTCCTCGGCTGGAACGCCGTCGCCGTGGTCAGCATGGGCTGGGTGTGGGTGACGGCGACCTTGACGAAAACCCACTGACGGCCAGCGGGTAAACGTCCGGCCACTGCAAATCCGGCCCGGGCGGCGTCCCGTCTCTGGACTTTTGATTTTTGGCTCGGATACTTCCCACGTGTTTCCGTTTCTGATCGTTGCGTTCGTGCTGGCCGTCCTGCCCGTGTCCGCGTCCCCGCATGCGATGCCGGCACCGCTGGCCGATGGCGCGGCGGACCCGGCGGCGGCCCCCGCCCCCTCGTGGATGAGTCGCGTGAACACCGGACCGGCCGGGTCTTTCCCGCCGCCGCGTTCGTTCACGGCCAGCTACCTCATCACCTGGTCGGACGTGGAAGCCGGTCAGGTCGAGGCAAAATGTTTCTCGCCCGTCGGCGGTGCGGTCATTCACACGGCCATCAAGGCAGCCTCGACCGGCGGAGCGCGCCTGCTCTACAAAATGGATGCCACCGGGACGTGCGTGGCGGACCGGCGCACGCTCCGGCCGGTGAGGTTCGAGCAACGCCAGGAAGCGTCGGGCAAGCACACTTACACCAAAGTGGATTTCACGCCGCGCGAGGCGGTGCGTTCCAACGCCGATCCGACCGCCGCGACCGTCGATCCCGCGAAGGCCGTGCCGCGGCACTTCCCGTATCCCGGCATGTTCGACATGCACAGCGCGCTGCTCTACCTCCGCAGCCTACCGCTCGCCGACGGCGACGAGAAAACCTTCCCCGTGATGGCGTCCAACACCCCGTATCTCGTGACGATCAAGGTGCTCGACCACGAACGGGTCAAAACCAGGGCGGGCGAATACCCGGCTGTAATGTTTTCGCTCGCGCTGCAAAAAATCAACAAGCTCGGGGAACTCGAAGCGCACAAAAGCTTCAAGAGCGCGCGGGCGTGGATTTCGGACGATGCCGACCGTCTTTTGCTGAAGATCGAAACCGAAATCCTCGTCGGTTCGGTCAACCTGGAACTGGAAAAGGTGACGTTCTGACTGGTCAGTGAACGATCCGGCCGTCGTAGACCTGCGGCCTGCCGTCCCGCCGGTCATCGTCCGGGTTGTTCCGGCGCGGGGAATCGTTGCGCCGGTCCGGCAGCAACCGGAGGGCCGCGAGGGTGTTCGTGTCCAGACGACCAGAGCGCCGCAGCCGGTTGACCTCCTGGAAATTCGAGAGGGCTTCGGCTAGTTCGTGGTTGGGCCGACCGTCGATCTCGCCGTCGTAGAAACCGGTGCGAGTCAGCACTTTCTGCGCACGGGAAATCGTGTCCGATTGCACCGGGGGCGGCGCGAACTCGAACGGCGTGCCTCCGAAATAATTCGTCAGTGGCGCGGAGGGCGCGACGCGGCTGCGCCCATCCGGCGGCGCGTCGGGCGGTGCGGGACGCGGGTCGCGGTTGTCCGCCTGATTGTCCGCGCGGGACACCGGGCGCGGCGTGGACGCGGCGACGGGCTGACGCACCACCGGGGGCGGTGTGGCCGCCGGAGGTGTGACGAGCGGGCCGGGGGTCGCTTGCGCTGACTCGGCCGCCGCGCGGTCGATGGAGCGCCGCGTGTCGTCGTCGAGTTGTCCATTCACGGCGAGGCCGTTGCGAATCTGATAACGCCGGAGCGCCTGGGTCGTCTCGTCACCGGCCGAGCCATTGATCGGGCCATAATAGAATCCCTGGTCGCGGAGGGCCTGCTGGTAATGCCTCAGGCTGTCATCCGCTCGCACGCTGCCGGCCACGCCGAGGACGAGGAAGCCTGCCGCGAGGCAAGCGCGAAAAGTTTTCATGGAGGGAGAAATTTTCACCAATATCGACTAGACGCGCTTGCGCCGGGCGATATTCAAGCGCCCAACGAGGCCGCCGCCACCGCCGCGGGCAACGGTTGCCGGGACGCCTCGTCGAGGTATTTGACGATACCATCGGCGATGGCGTCGGCAAGTTTCTGGCGGTACGCGGGATCGCCGAGGCGCTTGGCCTCCGTCGGGTGGCTCACGAAGCCGCCTTCCACGAGCACCGACGGACCGCGCACCCGCCGGGTGACGTAGAGCGAGCGTTCCTTGATGCCACGGTCGGTGGCCGCCGTGGTCGCCACGAGCGCGCCTTGGATGGATTGCGCCAACGACTCCCCCTCCCTCGCCGACCAGAGTTCCACGTCGCGCGCCGCCACCGGATCGGCCTTTGCGCCCGCCCCGAACAGCGATGCCCACATCCAGCCCCCGGCGGACGCCGACATCGCCTTGTTCGCGGAATAAAACGTCTCGATCCCGCTGGCGCGATTCATGGCCACGCGGCCGTCGCCCGACGCGTCGTTGAAATGGATGCTCACGAAGACCGTTCCCGATTGGGCGTTGCCTATTCTCACCCTTTCCTCCAGCGAGATGAAGTGATCGTCCTCACGGGTCAAACGTACCTTGACGCCCCGCGCCGTGAGGCTTTGCGCGATCCGGCGGCCCACGTCGAGGTTGAGGTCTTTTTCCACCACTCCCTGCGAGACCGCGCCGGAGTCTCCGCCACCGTGTCCGGGGTCGATGACGACGGCCACCGGCCCGAGGGCAAGCGGGTGGTCGGGGGAGAGAGCCCAATGCCACGACGGCCAGGGGCCACCCACCAGCGCATGGACGCACAGTGCAAAACCGAGCAGCCCACCCACACCGACCCAATGCCTGCGCCAGACGGCGGCCCGGGGAGGTCCCGTCGATTCCGGGGGCGGGTCGAAACGACGGCGCGAAGGCGAGATGTCACGCGCTGGCGCGGGATTGTCACCGGCCGGATTTTCCGGTGCTGGCTCGGGCAACGCGGACGGATCGCCGTCCTCAGCCATTGCCCTTCGAGAGCGGTGCGAGTTCGTCCTCCGTCAGGGTGCGAAAGGCGATGTTCGCTCCCGCCTTGATTTCCAGTACGGCGGCTTCGACCGTCGCGGAGTCGAGCTGCTCGCGCCGCGTCCGACCCAGCGTGCTCTCGTCAGGTAGTTCATCCGGCTGCTTGTCGGTCTCGAACACCAGGAAACCCGCCGTCCACGCATCCAGCGCGAGGCGCAAGGCAGCGTCGAGATCGAGGCCCGACTTGTAGTCGCGAGCCAGCAACTTCTCCATCTGTTCCGCCGACGTGCGCGTCCCGCTCAACGCCGCATATTCCTGGCGTGACTTGGCAAACGGCGTGCCGTTCGACTGGATGGACCCGTCGTAATCGATCCGCATGAACGTGTTCTGCTTCCCGTCGGAACCGAGTTCGACGAACAACACGCGCGCCAGGTAAGGTGCTCCGTAAATCTGCTCGAACGCCGCTTTCAGCGCCGGGCTGATCGAGTAGTTGGCCATCCGGCGCAGCGACACGTCGCTCGACGACCGCGTGAACCCCTCCGTGCTGGCGAGTTCGATGGCCGTCATCCGCAGCCGCTCGATGTCGCCAGGGTGCCCGATGGCCCCCATCGCGATCCGGTCGTAAATCTCAAAGATTTTTTGCCGCTCACGACCCAGCGTGAACAACAGGACGCCGCCGGAAAAATTCAGCGCCACGATGGGACTACCCGTGGCGATCTGGTTCTCGATGTACTCGCGCCGGTTGGCGATGGCCTCGACGAAACGGAAAGGTTCCTCAATCATGCGGACAAAAAGTTGCGGCTCGCCCCGGACTCAGCCGATGGGGACGCCGGCGGAGAGCGGTTGCGCGGACGGATGGCGTCCGGCGTTGAAAAGACCGCGTAGCGTGTCGTCGGTGACGGTACGGATGCCGTCCTTGGCGATGATCTTGACGATGGGGAAGATGCGGCCGTTGCGGTCCACCCCACCCGTGGCGGTGTCGGCTTCCGCCGCGGTGTCGAGCGCGCGCAGGGTCAGGTTGAGCGCCTCTTCGAGACTGTACTCGCTCAGCGGCTTGCGGCCCCAGGTATTTTCGTAGTACAGCACGCCGCGAACGGCTGGCGAGCCGGACCCCGTGGCGGCGTATTCGGCCACCTCGAAGTTCGCGCCCATCACGTCGTAAAAGTACAGCTTGCTGCCCGGCTCCGGACCGGTGGAATCGTAGGTGGCGAACAACGGCACCACCACGCCCACGCCCTGCATGACGAGGCCGAAGTTATCGCGCAGCAGCTTGGAGAGCGCGCGGACCTTGCCGCTCGTGCTCATTTCCTGGAGTTGGGTGCGGCGATAATACTGGAACGAGTGCTCCAGCACGCGTGCCATTTCCCAGGCCGTCGCCGGGACACCCGCGATGGCCATGACGGAATGGCGGTCGATTTCCAGCACCTTGTCGGCCCGGTCGTAGACGACGATGTTGCCCGCCGTGGCGCGGCGGTCACCGGCGACGAGTACCCCCTCGGCGCACTTGAACGCCAGGATGGTCGTGGCCTGCGTCTGCACGGGAACGGCGGCAGCACCATGCCCGGCGGACAACCCGGCCGTGGGCATCACCGCTCGCGGGTACAAACCCCGCGACTGGAGCAACGCGGCAAAATCGCCCGGATCGTGGCTCTCCGCCGATCCGAGCGGGACTGGAAGGAAATTCATTACTGTCCGGTGCGCTGGCGGTAGCGCTTGGACTGGTTGGGGTCGACTTTCTTCATGCGTTTGAGCAAGTCGTTCGTGTCGGGCTTGGACACGTCGGGAGACTTCGGACCGTCGCTGTCGCCGCCTTTCGGCTCCCAAGGGGCCGGGGTCGGTGGTTTTTGGGTGCGCTCTGGCATAGTTGCCTTCCAGTGTACTTTTCTTCCGCTCGTAACGCAAGATTTTCATCCGCTTCCGGCGTCGCAAAACAACCGTTGCCGAAAAGATTCCTCCTCTGTACAATAACTGTGAGGCACCGCGCCTCGTCCGCCGTCCATCGTCCTCCCCCAAATGATCGACCACACCGCTTCCGCTCTTTACCTGCTGAAAGCCGAGAACAACGAGGTTTTCGGACCGATAAATTTCCAGCAACTCAACTCCTGGGCCACCAGCGCGCAGATCTCGCCGCTGGACAAGATTTCCACCGACCAACAGACATGGTTCAAAGCCCCGATGGTGCCGGAACTCGGCATGGACTGGCTCATCGAGTTGACCCCCGACCAGCTCTACGGCCCGACGACCCTGGGCGCGCTCCAGGAGTTCCTCAACCTGGGAGAGATCAACGCGGACACCCAACTCATCAATGCCCGCGACGGCACGGCGGCGGTCGTCCGCGATCTCAACACTCTGACGATCCCTCCGGAGGAACCCGAGGAACTCGAAGCGGGGGCCGACGGGCCGGTCCGCACGGGCATCCGCAGCAGCTTGCAGCAGCGCATCCGCGAACTGGAGAGCACGCTTTTCGAGGAACGTCGCAATCACGCGGCCCTCGAAGAGCGTTACGCCAAGCTCGAAGCGAAGTACGTCGAAATCGTCAAGCAGCGGCCTTGAGAGGTTGGCCGCCTCACGGCGGTATCAGAGTTCGCCCCGATGCCGCACCCGGCGCGGTCGTCATACGCGTCGGAACATCTTCCTGACGACTCCGCCCGCTCGACCGACCGGATAAGTTTGACCGCGCGCCGCCGTTTTGGTATCACGTTCGCCGTTGGTCCGGGACGGATGGGTAAGCCGTGATTGAACGCGCCCCGCCGCCCGGTTGACTAACGACGCCGACCCAACCTTGATCCGCCGTCTTCCCGCCCCCTTTCCCTTCTCTATGTCCGACCGTCCGGTTTCCTCCACCCTGCCCGCAGATGATGTCGATGCCATCGACGAACTTCGCTCCGTTTACGGCAAGCTGACCGCCGAACTCAAGAAGATCATCGTCGGCCAGGACCACGTCATCGAACAACTGGCGATCTGCCTCTTCGCGCGCGGTCATTCGCTCCTGATGGGTGTTCCGGGACTGGCGAAAACGCTGCTCATCTCGCGGCTGGCGGAAACGATGTCGTTGAGCTTCAGCCGCATCCAGTTCACGCCCGACCTGATGCCGATGGACATCACCGGCACGGACATCTTGCAAGAACTACCTGGTGGCAAGCGCGAGTTCCAGTTCGCAAAAGGTCCGGTGTTCGCCAACATCGTGCTCGCCGACGAGATCAACCGCGCGCCTTCCAAGACCCAGGCCGCGATGCTCGAAGCAATGCAGGAGCACCGCGTCACCGTCGCCGGGCGCACCTACACCCTCGACGCGCCGTTCTTCGTGCTTGCCACGCAGAACCCCATCGAACAGGAGGGCACGTATCCGTTGCCCGAGGCGCAGTTGGACCGTTTCATGTTCATGATCGGGGTGGATTATCCCTCGCGCGCGGAAGAAATCACCATCGCTCGCAACACCACCGGCATGACCCAGCCGCGGTTGGATCACATCCTCGACGCCGAGAAAGTCCTGGCCTTCCAGGACCTCGTGCGCCGGGTGCCGGTGCCGGACCATCTTTACGAACTGGCGGTGGACCTCGTCCGTCGCACCCGCCCGAACGCGGGTGAGGCCCCCGGCTGGCTCAAACCGCTCGTGAGTTGGGGCGCGGGACCGCGCGCGGTGCAGTACCTCATCTTGGGGGCAAAAACCCGCGCGGCGTTGCGCGGCAGCTACGTCGTCCGCATGGAGGACGTGATGGAAGTGGCCGACCCGGTGTTGAGGCACCGCGTGATGACGACTTTCACCGCCGAGAGCGAGGGCGTGAGCAGCCGCGACGTGGCCAAGCGGCTCGTCGAGGAGTTGGCGAAGGCGGCGTGAAGAAGTCGAAGAATCGCGTGTCCAGATCCCGCGTTCACGAACTGCCGCTAGCAAAATGAAAGGATACGCCACCCGACGTAGCCGCCCCTTCTCGGGGCATCTGTTGGTGGCGCTTTTGCTCGGCTTGCTCGCGTCGAGTTTTTTACGGGCCGATGAACCGTCCAATTTGCCCGAGGTACTCAAAAGGTGCCAGGCGGCCGTCGCTCGCTTGAGGTACGTGCAGTACACCGTGAAGGGGACGCCCATCGACGAGATCGATCATCCCAGGCTGGAGATGACATGGCGGGAGGAGGGCAGCAAACTCGGCTATCATTTCTTGCAGTGGAAGGATGAAGGCGCGCTGAATTTCCAGGCGGATTATGCCTACGACGGTGTGCGATCCATGAACTCCTGGTACGGCAACGGCGTCTGCTATACCCGGACCACGCCCCGACCGTTCGACGACTGGCTCAAGAACGTGATGTTTATCACGACGCCTTTTAATTTCCTTCTCCAGACAGAGGGTGTGCCCGCCTGGAAGCGGCCGAACATCGAGCTTTTGCAGGACCCGCAGACCTGGGCGCGGTTGTCCAAGGACGCGGTCGTTCTCGGGCCGCGAACTTACAGGGGCCGCGAATGCATGGTGGCGCGAATCGACCGCTGCATACCTATCTGGGTTGGTTTGAACGCCCACTACGTCGTCTATTTTGACCTGAAGACCGCGATGCCGGTCGCCTGGAAACTCTACGATGAGCATGACCGCCTCCTCGAAGACAACAATGTCGTGTCCGAACAGGAGGTCGTGGTCAACGGGCAGGAAACTTACGTGGCTCCAAGGCAGATCAGAGAGGATTTCTACACTTACGACTTCGACAGGCGAACCACGAACCGGACGCAATCCTGGGTGTTTGATTTCAGCGACATCCACACGGAGAAGCCGTCTGATGAAACCTTCGGGCTCCTCGCCACGGTGAGACAACTCTACGACGAAGATGCCAAAGTCTGGGTTCACCAACCGCCAAGGTAGAAGCGCCGTTGGATGATCCACACCTTTCCTGACTCATGGCCGCTCAACGCTCCTTCCTCGACCCGGCGATTCTCGCGCGCCTCCTCGCGTTGCCGCTCCACGCGCGCCAGGCCATGCTCGGGAGCGTGTCGGGCAACCACCGCAGCCCCGTGCGTGGGTCATCCCTCGAATTCGCCCAATATCGGAAGTACGTCCCCGGCGACGACACGCGCCGGCTCGACTGGCGAACGTGGGGACGCAGCGACCGTTTCTACATCAAGGAGTTCGAAGCCGACACCAACCTGCGCCTGTGCCTGCTCTTCGACACCAGCGGGTCGATGGGCTACGGGCAAACGGGCAAGCAAACGCGTCTCGATTACGCCAAGCGCCTCGGCGGCACCCTCGGTTATCTCGCCGCGCAGCAGGGCGACGGCGTCGGTCTGTGGACGCTGGCGGAAAAACCCGTCAACGTCCCGTCCAAGCGCGGCGCAACCCACCTCGGGGTCGTGCTGGACCAACTCGACGGCATCAAGGCCGCCGGCGGCACGACGCTCCTCCAATCGCTCCACGACGCCGCCGAGCAAATCCGTCAACGGGCGCTCGTCGTCGTGTTTTCCGACCTTTTCGTGCAGCCGGACGAACTCAAAACCGCCATCCAGCACCTGCGTTTCCGCAAGCATGACGTGGCGATCTTCCACCTGCTCGACCAGCAGGAACTCGACTTCGACTTCGACCGCCCCGCGCGCTTCGTGGACATGGAAGGCGGCGAGGCGATCCTGGCCGATCCGTCGCTCATCGCGCGCAACTACCGCGCCGCCGTCAAGAAGTACCTCGCGGACCTCGACGAGGTGATCCGCACCACGGGCGCGGACTATCATCGGGTCAAGCTGCACGAAGCCTACGAGGAGGTGCTCGTGCGCTTCCTGTTGGGACGGTTTCCGAAACGCGCCTCCCGATGACTTTCCTCGCCCCCTGGCTCCTCTACGGTCTGCCGCTGGCGGCGTTGCCGGTCGTCGTGCACCTGATCCATCTCTACCGCCGGCGGCAGGTGCGCTGGGCGGCGATGATGTTCCTGCTCGCCGCGCAACGGATGAACAAGGGTCTGTCCCGCCTGCGGCAAATCCTGATCCTCACCCTGCGCGTGCTGGCGGTGATGGCTCTCATCCTCGTCGTGACGCGTCCACTGGCGGGCGGTTGGCTCGGGCTGACGGGCGGTGCGCCCGACACCGTGCTCATCCTGCTGGACCGCTCGGCGAGCATGGAACAGCAGAACACCCAGACCGGGGTCAGCAAACGGGCCGCCGGACTCCGCAATCTCTCCAAGGCGATCACCGACGCCGTCGGCACCCGCTCGCGGCTCGTGTTGATCGACAGTGCGTTCGGCAAGCCGCTCGCCCTCCCGAAGGCCGCCGACCTGCTGGACCTGCCGCAGACGGCCGCGACCGACACCCGGGCGGACATCCCGGGGTTGCTGCAAGACGCGCTCGATTATGTCACGACCAACAAAACCGGGCGCACGGATGTGTGGCTGCTCAGCGACTTGCAGGCGAGCGACTGGGACGCTTCCGGCGGGCGGTGGGAACCGCTGAGAAAGGCGTTCGGCGCGGCGCAGGGCATCCGGTTCCACCTGCTCTGCTATCCGCAACCGGCGCGCGACGACCTCGCCGTGAATGTCAGCCGCGTCGAACGCCGCGAGACCGCCGACAAGGCCGAACTCCTCCTCGATCTGCAGGTGACCCGTTCGGGGGACGACGCGCCACCGGTTGAAGTGCCGCTCCGTTTCGTCGTCAACGGCGCGGCGACGACGGTCAAAGTGAACCTCAAGGATAACCGTTTCGCCATGCAGGGCTACGCGCTCCCCATCGACAAATCGGTGAAACGCGGCTGGGGCCGGGTGGAGTTGCCCAACGATGCGTGGGCGGCCAACAACGTGTGCCATTTCGTGTTCGACGAACCGGCGGTGCTGCGCAGCGTGATCGTCTCCGACGACCCCGCCGTGTCCGATCCGCTCGCCGCTGCGCTCAACGCCGCCGCCGATCCCTCGCGCAAATACACCGCGACCACTTTGCCCGTCCGGCGCGCGGCGGAAATCCCCTGGGCCGACACCGCGCTGATCGTCTGGCAGGCCCCGCTGCCGAAGGCCGACGACGTGCTCGCCAGACAATTGCACGAACACGCCGCCGACGGGCGCGCCATGATTTTCCTGCCGCCGGATAATCCGGACGACACGGAGCTTTTCGGACTGCGCTGGGGTCAGTGGGAAACGGCCTCGGCGAACGAGCCGGAAACCGTCGAGTGGTGGCGCAACGACGCCGACCTGCTCGCCAACCTCCGCGACGGCTCGGCGCTGCCGGTCGGCGCGCTGGAAATCTCGCGGCGTTGCGCGCTCACCGGGGACGGTGTGCCCCTCGCGCGGGTCGTCGGGCGGCAACCGCTGCTCATGCGCTCCGCGCCTGGACAGGGGGGCGGCGCGGTGTACTTCCTCGGGACGCTGCCCGGCACGTCGAGCTTGGCGCGCGACGGCGTGGTGATGTTCGCGCTGATGCACCGCGCGCTGGGTCAGGGCGCGTTGACGCTCGGCCGGGCGCAGGCGCGGGCGGCGGGACCCGGCGCGCTCGGTCCCCACCCGGAACAGTGGCAGCCGGTGGAGGCGCGCGCGGTCAACAGTTTCGCCGAGGACCAGCCGCTGCACGCGGGGGTGTTCGCGTCGGGCGAGCGGCTCGTGGCGCTCAATCGTCCGGCCAGCGAGGACGTGCCGCAGGTCCTCACCACCGCGCAACTGGGGGAATTATTCGCCGGGCTCGATTTCCAGGTGCTCACCGACACGCTCGAAGACAGCCGCAGCCTGACCAACGAGGTGTGGCGCACGTTTCTCATCATTGTGGCCGTGGCGATCCTCGGCGAGGCGCTGCTTTGCCTGCCGGGTCGGCGCGAATTGCCAGCGGCCACCCGCGCGACGCGGCCGTTCGCCACGGCGACGACCGCCGCAGCTACCCCCTAGACAAACGCGTGAAAAATTTTCCGAACAGGCCGCAATGCGGCCGGTCGTCCCGAGGTAGGGATGGCTCTCCGAGCCAGTCCCTAAATTTTCTGTCGAGGCGCTTCGTACGCACGAAGATCATCCCAGCTAAAATAGGGACTGGCTCGGAGAGCCATCCCTACCTTGGGACGACGCCTGCGGCGGCAGCACCGCCCGCACGTTTCCTTGAACGGACCGCATGAACCACCCTCCCTCCAGCCAGAGCCTCGTCTGGACGCATACCCCGCTGGCGCTGACGGTGGCGGTCGTCTTCGTCCTCGCCGTCGCGGCGCTCGGCTTGCTCGCGTGGCAGCGGAGCGGTTTTCGCCGTGCCACTGGCCTGTTGGAGGCACTCCGCTTTTTGATCGCCGTGTTCATCGCCGTGACCCTGTTCCAGCCCGAATGGCGCGAGGTGTTCAAACCCGATTTCAAGCCGACGCTGACGATCCTCGTCGATGATTCCCACTCGATGGACACGCGCGACATCATCGACCCGGCGCATCCCGGCGACGAGCCGCGTTCGCGCGCGGAAACGGCCCGTCCCCTGGCCGACCTCGCCGCGTGGAAGGAAATTGCGCAACGCATGGATGTGGTGGTCGAGCCGTTTTCCTCCACCCTGTCCCCGCCGCAGGAAGCGACGGACCTCAACGACGCGCTCGCGCGGACCGCCGAGAAATACCCGCACCTGAACGCCGTCGTGCTGCTCAGCGACGGCGACTGGAACGCCGGTGACCCGCCGGCGCAGGCCGCCATGCGTTTGCGGATGCGCGACGTGCCCGTGTTCGCGGTGCCGCTGGGTTCCGAGACGCGCCTGCCCGACGTGGCGGTGACGAGCTTCGACGTGCCGACGTTTGCCGTCGCGGGCAAGCCGCTGCGCGTGCCCTTCACCATCGAAAGCTCGCTGCCGCGCGACGAGGCCGCGACGCTGGAACTGCGCACGTCCACGGGAGAGGTCATCACCAAGGATGTCGTGATCCCGGCCATGAGCCGCTTGCAGGACGTGATCTCGATGCGCCCCGACCGGCCAGGCGAACTCAAGCTCAAGCTCACCGTCCCGCGCACGGGCGGCGAGCGGTTCCTGGACAACAACTCGATGGAAGCCTCGCTGTCCGTCCGCAAAGAGCAGCTCCGGGTGCTGGTGATCGACTCGTTCCCGCGCTGGGAGTTTCGATATTTGCGCAACGCGCTGGAACGCGACCCCGGCGTCGAGGTCAACTGCCTGCTTTTCCAGCCCGACGTGGGCGCGGTCGGCGCGGGGCGCGGTTATCTGCCCGCGTTTCCCAAGGATGACGCGCTCGCCAAGTACGACGTGGTATTCCTCGGCGACGTGGGCGTCGCGCCCGGGCAGCTCACGACCGAACAATGCGGCGCTTTGCAAAAGCTCGTGCGCGACCAGGCGGCGGGGCTGGTTTTCCTGCCCGGGCTGCGCGGCTTCGAGTCGTCGCTCGAATCCAGCCCGCTGTCCGACTTGCAGCCGGTCGTCTGGGACGCGTCGCAGCCGCGCGGGTTCGGCACGTCGATCCCCGGCAATTTCGCGTTGACCGAAGCCGGCGTGCACAGCCTGCTCACGAAGCTGGAGGACACCGACGAGGCCAGCGCGCGGGTGTGGCGCACGCTGCCGGGGTTCCAATGGTACGCCCCCGCCACCCGGGCGAAGGCCGGGACGGAAATCCTCGCCACCCACGGCACGGAGACCAACCGCTACGGGCGGATCCCGCTCATCGTCACCAAAACGTACGGCGCGGGCAAAATCCTGTTCATGGGCACGGACGCGGCCTGGCGCTGGCGCAAGGGCGTCGAGGACAGATATCACTACCGTTTTTGGGGTCAGGTGGTACGGTGGATGGCCTACCAGCGAAACATGTCCCAAGGAGACAAGATGCGCCTGTTCTATTCACCGGACCGCCCGCGTACGGGGGCCGTGCTCACGCTGAATGCCAACGTGATGAGCCAGACCGGCGAACCGATGCACGACGGGGTCGTCATCGCGCAGATCACCGCGCCCTCGGGGAAAACGGCCAGCGTGCGTCTCGCCCCGGCCGGCGCGGAGGCGTGGGGATTGTTCACGGGCGTCTTCATGCCCCTGGAGCCGGGTGAACACCACGTCCGCCTGACCTGCGCGGACGCGGGCACGTTCCTCGACACCACCGTCTCGGTGCAGGGCACGGCGCGGGAAAAGCTCGGCGACGCCGCGAAGTTCGACGTGCTCAAGGAAATCACGCAACTGACCCGGGGACGATTCATCGAGAGCACGGACCCGGCCACGATCATCGCCGCCGCCGCCGCCCTCCCCCAGCCCGAACCGCAGGAACGGCGCATCCAGCTTTGGGCGCATCCCGCCTGG
>CAZZYS010000098.1:8794-14117 GCA_964658285.1 uncultured Verrucomicrobiota bacterium | reverse complement strand
TGCCTCGTGGTGTAATGGTAGCACAAGTGACTCTGAATCACTTTGTCAAGGTTCGAGTCCTTGCGAGGCAGCCAACCGGCGATGGATGGCGTTCAGTGCGGACAGCCGGACGATGTTCGCGGTTCCCGGCACCGGGCAAGGGGGGCGGGTCGATCAATGCGCGGAGACAACTGCTGTGTCCACGCTCGCGGCAAGTGCCGCAACGGCGTGCAGGAGTGCGCCGGGTTCGAACGGTTTCGGCAGATGCATCTGGAAACCGGCGGCCAGTGCCTGGGCCTGGTCTTCCGGGCGTACAAACGCCGTGAGGGCGAGCGCCGGTAGTTCGCGCAGGCTGTCTTCGGACGAGGCCCGCAGCCGCCTCAGGAGACTGTAGCCATCTTCGCCGGGCATGGCGATGTCGCTGATGAGCACATCGGCACTCCAGTTCTCAAGCACATCGAGGGCCGTAGCCACCGAGTCCGCTTCACGCACCTGCGCTTGCGCCCGGCTGAGCAGACGCACGACCACCCGGCGCGAATCCGGCTCGTCGTCCACCACCAATACTTTGCAACTCTCCAGCGACGGAAGCTCCGGCGCAGTCCCTCGTCCAGTCTGGCCGCTTTGGGTGGAGGACGTTTCCGCACCCGACGGGAGTCCGCCGCCCGGATCCACCGGCAGCAAAACGGTGAACGTCGCCCCCTGTCCATCACCGCCGCTCTGCGCGGAGATGTGCCCACCGTGCATCTCCACCAAATGCCGCGTGATCGATAGACCCAGACCCAGGCCGCCGTGCGAGCGCGTGCTCGAGCCGTCGAACTGCCGGAACCGGTCGAAAACGAACGGCAAAAAATCGGCTTTGATCCCGACTCCGGTATCGGCGACTTCGACAACCGACTGCGCGTTTGCCTGCGAGGCGTGGACGGTCACGGTCCCGCCACCGGGCGTGAATTTGATGGCGTTCGTCAGCAGATTCCACACGACCTGTTGCAACCGGTCGGCGTCGCCGTGGATCGGCGCCGGCATGGCATCCACGATCCGGCGGAGCGAAACGCCCTTGGCGGCGGCGGCAGGCCGGGCGCTGGTCAGGGCGGCGTCGATCACGCTAGACAGATCGACCGGACCGAGTTGCAGCCGGATCTTGCCGCAAACGATGCGCGAGACCTCCAGTACGTCCTCGACGAGCCGGGCCTGCGAGCGGGCGTTGCGCTCGATGACCTCGATGCCTTCACGCACCTCCGCGTGGTCCGGGTCGCCGGACCGCAGGATTTCCGACCAGCCGAGGATCGCGTTCAAAGGCGTGCGCAGTTCGTGCGATAGAATGGCCAGGAACTCGTCCTTGCTGCGGTTGGCGCTCTCGACCATCCGCCGACTTTCCTGTTCGCGCAGAAGCAGTTCCGCCGCCTGCTGCTGGGCGAGCGTGCGCTCCGCGATCTCGCGCTGGAGACGGAGGTTGCTGTCGCGCAGCTCGGCGGTGCGCGCCTCGACGCGGCGTTCCAGTTCGTCGTTGACCAGTCGCAGGTCTTCCTGCACTCGCTTGCGTTCGATGGCGTACCGGATGGCCTGGGCGAGCAGGTCGCCGTCGATCCGGCCCTTGACCAGATAATCCTGCGCCCCCTCGCGCACGGCAGCCACGGCCAGCGCTTCATCGTCCGAACCGGTGAGCACGATCACCGGTCGGTCCGGGGCGGCATGTTGCCATCGCGCGAGGGTCTCCAGACCGAAGCTGTCTGGCAAACTAAGGTCGAGCAGGACGATGTCAGGCCGCGAAGCGGCCAGTGTGTCGATGGCGGCTGCCAGCGTCGGCACCGCTTCCAATGTAAACTCCTGTCCCGCGTGTACATCGGTCAGGTGCTCCCGGACGAGGCGCGCGTCACCCGCGTTGTCCTCCACGAGAAGCGCACGGATGGATGAGCTGGCGGGCATACAGCGAGCACGGCGGTCAGCCAAAAGTATGTAGCCGATCCGATGCCACGTCCAGTCGGCGGGCGGGCGGGGGGATCTCACCCGAGTCAGGTTGGCAGCTTGACAATGGTCAGCCAGAAACCCTCGATGGAAGAGACGATCCCCACGAACTGATCCAGGTCCACCGGCTTGGTGATGTAGCAGTTCGCATGAAGGTTATAGCTTTCGAGCACGTCTTTTTCGGCGGATGAGGTTGTCAGCACGACGACCGGCAACCGGCGCAGCGCCGGATCGGCCTTGATCTCGGACAGGACCTCCCGGCCGTCCTTGCGCGGCAGGTTGAGGTCGAGCAAAACGAGGTCGGGACGCACGGCATCCTCGAAAGGAGGTTCGCGCCGGAGGTAACTGAGTGCCTCCACGCCGTCGCGCGCCACGGCCAGGTTGTTGCGCACCTTCGCCTCCCCGAGTGCCTCCTGGGTGAGGCGCACGTCGCCCGGGTTGTCCTCAACCAGCAAAATTTCGATAGGCCGCATGTCGGAAATCCGCATCCTCTGGAAATGTTCTATCATGGGAATGCGGGTAAAGTGAAGAGAAAGTTCGCGCCCTGGTCCGGCTGGCTTTCCAGCCAGAGCCGGCCGCCGTGACGCTCCACGATCTTTTTGCAGATCGCCAGGCCGATGCCGGTGCCGGGGTAACTTTCCTTGCCGTGCAGGCGTTGGAAGATCACGAAGATGCGCTCGAAATATTGCGGCTCGATGCCGATACCGTTATCCTTGAAGGAGAACCGCCAGAAGTTTTCCTCGTCGCGCTCGACGGTGATTTCCACCCGTGGCGGTTGCGGGCCGTGGAACTTGAGCGCGTTGCCAATCAAATTCTGGAAAAGCTGGCCGATCTGGGTCCCGTCGGCGAGGACGCTCGGCATTTCCTCGGGCGCAACGATCACGGCCTCCGCCCCCTCAATCGTGCCCTTCATGTCCGAAAGCACCCGACGCAGGACCTCGCCGGTATCGACCGGCTCGCTGGGCCGGGCCTGGGTGCCCACGCGCGAGAGGGCGAGCAGATCGTTGATTAACTTCTGCATCCGGGTGGCCCCATCCACGGCGTAGGCGATGAACTCGTCGGCGTTCGCGTCCAGCTTGCCCTTGTAGCGCCGGGACAGCAGTTGGGTGTAGCTGCTGACCATCCGCAACGGCTCCTGCAGATCGTGCGAGGCCACGTAAGCAAATCGCTCCAGTTCGGCGTTGGACCGGGCGAGGTCGAGCGAATATTTACCGAGCGCCTCCTCGGCCCGCTGCTGCTCGCTGCGGTCGCGGATGGCCGAGATGAGCAAGGGCTGGCCGCCCACCTCCAGCGGGCTGCGGCTCATCTCGACGGGAAACAAGCCGCCGTCCTTGCGCACGCCGTCGTATTTCGCCGCGAGCGCCTTGAACTGCACGTAGGCGCTGTCGCTGCGCCGTTCCGTCGGGTCGGGCGACACCTCGTCGGGATTGTCGCGCAACACGAGAAGCTGACTCAACGTGCGTCCGGTGAAATCATCGCGGGAGTAGCCAAAGAGCGTCGCCGCTTGCGAGTTGACCATCTGGATGGCCCCCGCCGGGTCCGTGATCACCATCGCGTCCGGCGCGCCATCAAGCACGCTGCGGAATTTCGCGTCGCTTTCCCTCAACGCCTCTTCCGCGCGCCGGCGGTTGGCAAGATCGCGCCAAATGAAGACGAAAAACGCTCCGAGTGTCACCATCGTCAGCGCCAGGAAGATCACGAAGCTCGTCAGCGTCTTCTGCGCGCTGCCCCCGGATTCCACCGTCCGCTGCTGGAGAAGGTCGATCTCCATGCGTTTCATCTCGCCCGTGGCGAAACGGATCTGGTCGACGTTTTCCTTCGGTTCCGTGCCGATGGTCGGGGCGACCGTCTCGACCCCGGTTTTCTGGCGAAGCTCGATCTTGTCGTGCAGGTAGGCGATGGATCGGTTGACGAGCGTTTGGACCCGTTCGATGCGGCCTTGCTGGATGGGGTTGTCCGAGGTGAGACGACGCAACTCCTCCAGCCGTGAGCCGACGATGTCGATACCGTTCTGGTACGGTTCGAGGTAATCCTTCTTGCCGGTCAACAGGTAGCCGCGACCGCCGCTTTCGATCTCGTCGACGCCGCTGGAAACGCCCGCGATCTTGTCGAGCACATCGTAGGTGTGCACGACCCAGCGGTTGTAGTCGCCGTGCATCCGCGCCTCGTGAAAGATGACGACGCCGAAAAAGATGATGGCCAGGAACGCCAGGACGAAGGCGGCAACGATTTTATGTTCGACTTTCACGGGCACGACAAGGAGCCGAACGCGTTTCACCGGGCGCAGCTTTCACCCGTGCAGCGGCGTGGCGCGGTTCCTGTATCGTCAACTAACGCACGGGCAGACGGATTTGGACGGATGCGCGCACAACGTTTGCTCCCGGGCCTGTAGTTTGCTCTAATGTGCGGCTGTGTTCTACCGCGTCTTCGCCGCCGGCATCGTCGTGTTCTGGCTGCTGATGGGGACCCTTTTGATTCGCACGGAGCTGTTCCCCGACCGGGGAAGCAGTCTGCCCGTGCCGGTCGATTACGTCGGACACCTGGTCTTTCGACACGAGCAGCCGTCGGACCTGATCCTGTACTCCCAGAAAAGGCGGATGGACGGCAGCTTCCATCTCCAGCCCAAGCGTCTCTCGGTGTCTGCCGATGGCAAGACGGCGTCGGGCAACCTGGTAATGCTCAGCGGCAATTTCCTGCTGACCTTGCCGGGACTGTCCGGCCAGCGCGTCATTTTTCACGGCAGCCTGGAACTGGACGACCATGAACAAGTCCGCCGGGTGGACCTGTCTCTCAGCTTGCACGAGCCCAAGCAAAACACGCCGGGCGTGTCGTTGCATCTTGCCGGGAGTCCGGCGGAAAACCAGTGGCGCTACCAAGTCGCGCAAGGCACCCAGACCCTGCGCGAGGGGAGCGGGACGCCCGAGGAAATCTTGGACAAACTCGAACTCCGCGCCTACGGGATCGATGCACGCACTCTCTCGCGCCTGGGGCCGCAGGCTTCCGCCACGACCCTGACCGCCCACCGCGGGGTCCTGCGTATCAACGACGAGGACATCGAGGATTTCGAGGTGACGGTCCACCAGGGCGAAGGAATGGAAACTGCCATCCACGTCAACCAACTCGGTCAAGTTCTCGCGGTGAAAACATTCCTGGGTTATGATCTCTACGACGAGACGCTGTCCCCCTGACCACCGCCAAAAACGTCACCTATGATCCGGGCCCAGGTACTCAGCAAAAACTTCGGCTCGTTGCGCGCGGTCGATGGTCTGGACCTCGACATCACCCAAGGGGAGTTCTTCGCGTTCCTGGGTCCGAACGCCGCCGGCAAGACGACCACGATCAAGATGCTCACCGGCCTGCTGCGTCCGAGTTCCGGCCGGGC
>CAZZYS010000098.1:0-8694 GCA_964658285.1 uncultured Verrucomicrobiota bacterium | reverse complement strand
TTCATCATCGACGAGCCGATGGTCGGTCTCGACCCGATGCACGCGCGGATCGTCAAGGACGAGTTCAAGGCGCGCAGCCGGGCGGGTTGCACGATCTTTCTTTCCACGCACACGCTGTCCGTCGCCGAGGAAATGGCGGATCGCATCGGCATCATCAACCACGGCCGGCTCGTCGCGCTGGGAACCGTGGACGAGTTGCGACGCCAGAACCAGGAGGCGGGCGGCGCGCTGGAGAAAATCTTCCTCTCCGTGATCGACGCGGAGGAGCGGCACTTCGAAGCAGTCGCCGCGCACGAAGACAAGAGGTCGGCCCGCCGATGACGGCACCCTCCGTCCATCAGCCGGACCGGGAGCCCGGGGTGTGGGAAACCTTGCGGGGGTTGACGCGTACCCAGCGGAACGCCCTCGTGGCCAGCTACCTGGGCTGGACGCTCGACGCTTTCGATTTTTTCATCCTGGTCATGATGCTGCACCGGGTGGAAGAAAGTTTGCCCAAATCGCCGTACTCCATCTCAACGGCGCTTTTTTTGACCCTGGCCATGCGTCCCTTGGGCGCGCTCGTATTCGGTTACCTGGCGGACCGCCACGGCAGGCGGCCGACGCTGATGTTCAACGTCGCATTTTTCTCGTTGATGGAGTTGCTCAGCGGCTTTGCGCCGACGCTCGGGTGGCTGCTGGTGCTGCGTGCGCTGTTCGGGTTCGGCATGGGCGGGGAATGGGGGGTCGGCGCGTCGCTGGTCATGGAAACGGTCCCTGCCCGGACGCGGGGCGTGCTCTCAGGCATCCTTCAGGAAGGGTATCCGGTGGGTTACCTCCTGGCGGCGGTCGTGTACAAGTGCGTGTTTCCGTGGGGTGGGTGGCGGTGGATGTTTTTCGTGGGATCGGTGCCGGCGCTGCTGGCGTTGTACATCCGCAGTTCGGTCGAGGAATCGCCGGCGTGGGAACAGAGACGGCAGCAGCGAACCGCCGTCGGGTTGGGCACGACCACGCGCGCCATGTGGGCGACCGTGCGCGAAAACTGGAAACTTTTTGTCTATCTGACGATCATGATGGCGGCCTTCAACGCCTTCAGCCACAGCACGCAGGACCTCTACCCGAGCAAGTTCCTCGAAAAACAACGCGGCCTCGACGAGCAGACCGTCGGAAACATCGCCATCGTGTACAACCTCGGCGCGCTGACGGGCGGCATCCTTTTCGGTGCCTGGTCGCAGCGACTGGGCCGGCGGCGGGCCATCATCACCGCGTCCTTGCTGGCGCTGCCGATGATCCCGGCGTGGGCTTTTTGCACGACGCCGGTCGCCATCGCGGTGGCGGCGTTTTTCATGCAGTTCGCGGTGCAGGGCGCGTGGGGCGTGGTGCCCGCGCACCTCAACGAACTATCCCCGGCGGCGGTGCGCGGGACCTTTCCAGGGTTGGCGTACCAAGTTGGTAATCTCCTCGCGGCTTCCACGCCGATCATCCAGACGAGGCTCGCTGAACAGAACGGGAACACCGTGCATGCCTACGCCGTGGCGCTGGCTGCGTTCGTGGGATGCGGTGCCCTGGCGGTGGCGGCGCTGGCGTATTTCGGTCCCGAGGCGAAGGATATCCAACTCGCCGCAGGCGAGGTTTCGCCTGCCCTCGTGTAGATCGTTTCACTCCGTCGCTCAAATGGAACCCGTCGCTTCGCCCCAGGAAAATTTCGCCGTCCGCTGGCTGTCGTGGGGACGGCGCGCGGGTCGCTTGGAAGTCTGTATTCTCCTGGCAATCTTCGTGGTCGTGGCGGCGTTGTGGGCCTTCTGCGCGATGGCTGCCGAAGTGATCGAGGGGGACCCGGCCAAGTTTGACGAACGCATCCTCCTCGCCCTCCGCCAACCCGGCAACCTGGCGGTGCCGGTCGGCCCGTCGTGGGGATTGCAGGTCGCGCGAGACCTGACGGCTTTCGGTGGCCCGGTCGGCATCGGGATGGTGACGGCGGTGGTGTCCGGCTACCTCGTTCTCCAGCGGCGGTTCGGGCTGCTGGTGTTCGTGCTGGGGTCGATTTTTACCGGGACGATCCTCGGCCTGTTTCTCAAGGAAATGTTCCACCGGCCGCGGCCGGACGTGGTGCCGCATCTGACCGATATTTCCACGGCCAGTTTTCCGAGCGGGCATTCCATGCTGTCGTCGGTTGCGTATCTGACGCTGGCGGCGCTGCTGGCCCGCGCGGTGCCGGACTGGCGAACAAAAATCTATTTCCTGGCCGTCGCCGTCGTGCTCATCGGACTGGTCGGATTCAGCCGCGTGTTCCTGGGCGTGCATTATCCCACCGACGTGCTGGCGGGCTGGTGCGTGGGCAGCGTGTGGGCGATCCTCTGCTGCGTCGCCGCGCACTTCATCCAACAGTGGCACACGATCCCAAAATCAGAGGAACTGGGCAACGCGGGTGCCGTGCGAGAGAATGGGCCGACTGGGACTTGAACCCAGAACCAATCGCTTAAAAGGCGATTGCTCTAACCATTGAGCTATCAGCCCCCTTGGGAAGGGTTGAATTACATCTAAAGCTCCCAGCGCGCAAGTTCCCTTTTTACGTGCGGGGCGCTTGATGAAGGAACGTCAGAGCGTCGCGCAGCGTGTGCCGGGGTCTTTCGAGCCGAAAGACCCGCAGCCCGACTGCCTCTGCCCCCCAGTCCTTTTGCGGGTCATCGCCGACGTGCCATGCGCGGCCCGGTGCGACGCCAAAAAGCTCGAGCGCCTTCGCAAAAATCCGCTGATCTGGTTTGTCCGCTCCGACCTCGCTGGAAATCACGAGGTGATCGAAGTACGGCGCCAGCGCCAGGTCGGCCAGCACTTTGCGCAGCCGGCCGTCGAAATTCGAGATGACCCCGAGCCGATGCCCGCGACCGCGTAGTGCCGCGAGAACATCGTGTACATCCGCGTACGCCTCCCAGACGCCCGGCTCCGCGAAGTGCGCGTAAACCGCCTCAAAATAGGCGGGTAGATCGAATCTTTCGAGTTCGGCGGGAGTCAGCACGGTTACGAAGACGCGCCCCACGAGGTCGCGCCACCAGCCCTTGTCGTCCTCGGGCCGCGGGCCGTCCGTCACTGTCCGCGCCGGAGCCGTCTTCCAGGCCGCCCGGAACGCCCTGTCCAAAGCGGCTGCATCCGGTGCGACGCCGAACCGCAGAGCCACTTCTCGATAGTGTTCACCGACGGATTTCGGCAGCTCGATCAACGTGCCGACCGCATCGAAAAAGATCACTTCAGGGTCGGCCGGCATTTGCTTGTCAACGTGGCGTGCATCTGCAAAATAGCTAGCCTTGAACGCTCCCGCCCTCAGAGCCAACGTCGTCGCGCTCGTCCTGTCGATGGGATGGCTTGCCGGGACGGTACGGGCGCAGATTCCGACGGCTCCCACCGAGGGCCTGCACAGCAATCCGCCGCGCGTTCACGCCCTCGTCAACGTGCGACTGGTCGTCGCCCCCGGCAAGATCATCGAGCATGGTTGCCTCGTCGTTCGTGATGGGCTGATCGCCGAGGTGGGCAGCGACGTGCAGCCGCCTGCCGACGCGCGGGTGTGGGACCTCGCCGGGAAAACGGTTTACGCCGGATTCATCGACGCCTATACACGCTACGGTCTCGCCGCCAAGGACCGACCGCGACCGCTCCGGCCCGAAAAGCCCGGCCGTCCCAACGTCCAAGCGGAGAAAGACTCCGGGAAGCCCTCCGGGGCAGGCTCGTGGAACCCACTGGTCACCCCGCAGACGGACGCCGCGCGGCTGATCGAAACCGACGAAAAACAGGCGGAGAAGTGGCGCGCGCTGGGATTCACGAACGCGCTCGTGGTACCGGGGCGCGGCATCTTTCGCGGCAGCAGCGCCTTGGCGGACCTCGGCGGCAAGAACGGCAACCGTAGCCTCGTGCCTGGCGCGACATTCCAGCACGTGGCTTTCGACGAAAATCGGGAGGATTCGCAAGTACAGTATCCCGACTCGCTGATGGGTTGCATCGCGCTCGTTCGCCAGACATTGCTGGACGCGCAGTGGTATCGGACGGCACGGCAGTTTTACCGCGAACATCCGGGCGCAGGCGAACGACCCGAAGCCAACCAGGCCCTCGGTGCGCTCGGCGGGGTCGCCTCCGGCCAGACTTCCATCGTTTTCGAAACCGCAGACGAACTCGACCTGCTGCGGGCTTTGCGGATCGCGGAGGAGTTCAAGCTGCGGCCCGTGTTGCAAGGAAGTGGTTATGAGTACCGCATGATCGACCCGTTGAAGAAGTCGGGTGCGACCATCATCCTGCCGCTCCTGTTTCCAGAAACACCGGACGTGGAGACGCCGGAAAAGGCTTTGGATGTCAGTCTGGAGGAACTCGAACACTGGCAGGAGGCACCCGCCAACCCTGGCGCGCTCGCGAAAGCAGGGGTGCCGTTCGCGCTGACCACCGACGGCCTCGAAAGGCCGGAAAAAACGTTCTGGCCGCGCCTGCGTGCAGCGGTGCAACGAGGGTTGGGTGCCGATGACGCTCTGGCGTCGTTGACGACCGCACCCGCCAAAATGCTCGGGATCGACAGCCGCTACGGCACCCTCGAAAAAGGAAAGACGGCAAACCTGATCGTTGCCAGCGGGAACTTGTTCACCGACGAGCACGCGGCCGTGCTCGCGGCGTGGGTCAACGGCGAGGAATTCGACACCGACAAGAACCAGGAAAAGGATTTCCGCGGCACGTACGCCGTTACTTTCTCGGATGAGAAAATCAAAGGACCGGGCACGCTGAAAATCGAAGGGGACGATCCCGAGAAGCCGAAGGCGACGGACGGGGGGAAGGAAAGTTTTGCGGTTTCAATCAAAGGGGAGGGGATCGTCGTCCTTGCCCCCGCCAAGAGTTTCGGTGCCGGTGAGGACACGGGCGTCGTGCGCCTGACCGGGGTGTGGAACGGGGGCGAACCGGCCACGCTCGACGGGACCGGGCAGTTGGCCGACGGTTCATCGTTTCGCTGGAGTGCAAAACGCACCGCCACGGATGCGCCCGCGCCGAAGGCCGACAAGGACGGCAAGTCGAAGCCTGAGAAGACTGTGGCGATCCCCGCCGCGTACCCGGCCGGCGCGTTCGGGCGGCGGGCGGATGAACCGCCGCGACCCGAAACGCTGCTCGTCCAGAACGCGACGATCTGGACCGAAGGGCCGGCCGGCCGTCTCGATAACGCGGACCTGCTCGTCGAGGACGGCAAGGTCAAGGAGATCGGCCACGGACTGCTCGCGCCGGCGGGAGCAAAAATCATCGACGCGACCGGCATGCACGTCACGCCGGGATTGATCGACTGCCATTCGCACACCGCCATCAGCCGCGGGGTGAACGAAGCGACTTCCTCCGTGACGTGCGAGGTCCGCATCGGCGACGTGCTCGACGCCACTGACATCGGGCTCTACCGCGAATTGGCGGGAGGCGTCACGGTCGCGCACATCCTCCACGGTTCGGCGAACGCGGTCGGCGGACAGGATCAGGTCATCAAGCTGCGGTGGGGCTCGCCGCCGGAAGAACTGAAGCTGGCGGGCGCGATGCCGGGCGTGAAATTTGCCCTCGGCGAGAACGTCAAACAGAGCAACTGGGGTGACCGCTACACGAGCCGTTACCCGCAGACGCGGATGGGCGTGGAGGAGATTTTGCGCGATACGTTCCTGGCAGCGCGTGATTACGAAAAATCCTGGGAAGAATACCGCAAGCAGCCGCCGGGGGCCGCCCCGCCGCCCCGCCGCGACCTGCGGATGGAAGCGGCGGTCGAAATCCTCAACCGGCAGAGGATCATCCACATCCACTCTTACCGACAGGATGAGATGCTGATGTTCGTGCGTCTGGCCGAAGAGATGAATCTCACCGTGGCGGCGTTCCACCACGGTCTGGAAGCGTACAAGATCATGGGTGAGATCGCCAAACTGGGTGCGGGCGTCTCGACGTTCAGCGACTGGTGGGCGTACAAGGCCGAGGCTCTCGACGCCATCCCACAGAGCGGCGCGATGCTCGACAAAGCCGGGGTGGTGACCTCGTTCAACTCGGACAGCAACGAACTCGCCCGGCGGCTCAACACCGAGGCGGCCAAGGCCGTCAAATACGGCGGCCTCAGCGAAGAGGCGGCGCTGGCGCTGGTCACGATCAACCCCGCCCGGCAACTGCGGTTGGACCGGCAGACGGGTTCGCTCGAACCCGGCAAGGACGCCGATTTCGTGCTGTGGAACGGCCACCCGCTCTCGACGTACACCCGCGCCGAACAGACGTGGATCGACGGCCGCTGTTATTTCGATTATGCCCGCGACCAACAGGCGCGCAAGGAAGTGGCTGTCCTGCGCGAGGCGTTGATCCAGAGGGCTTTGTCCGAACGCCGAAAAACGATGGCGAACAACGAGGACGGGAAGGACGACGCGGACGCCAAGCAGCCGGATACGTCGGACGCGGGAAACAGGAGCGATTTTGCGAACATGCTGCTGCACCGCGCGATCCACCACGCGCTGGAACATCAGGGCCTCTACCAGGACGGACTGGATCGTCACAACTGCTCCAACGCCGGATTTTGAACGCGCTTTCCATGAAGATCGGGCGAAACGTCTCCATCGCTGTGCTCGTGCTGGCGGCTGCGCTTTCTCTCGCTGCCGGTGTTCGTGCCAGCGACGAATCGCCCGCCGCGCCGCAGTCGCAACCGATCCTCCTCCGGGGGGCGACGATCCATCCGGTGAGCGGGGTGGAGATTCCGGGGGGCGAAATCCTCTTTGAAAACGGCAAGATCACCGGTGTCGGACGCGACCTGCACGTTCCCGAAGGAACGAAGGTCATCGACGGAACGGGCAAGCACGTCTACCCGGGGCTAATTTCGGCGCATACCGTTCTCGGATTGACCGAGGTGCAATCGATCCGGGGCAGTACCGACGTGGCCGAGGCCGGGGCGGTGAATCCGAATGCCCGCGCGCAAATTGCCATCAACCCGGACAGTGAACTCTTGCCCGTGGCACGATCCAACGGCATCCTGACCGCGCTGGCCGTGCCGAAAACGGGGGATGGATTGATCTCGGGGATTTCCGCGCTCATCCATCTCGACGGCTGGACGTGGGAGAGCATGACCGTGAAGGCCACTGTCGGCCTGCACGTCTTCTGGCCGACATTGAGGATCGAGCGGGACCCGCGCTACCCGCAAACGCCCGAGGACCAGCAAAAAGAGATCGACGCGCGGCTGCGGCACTTGCAGGAAACGTTCGACTCGGCGCGGGCGTACCGGAAGGCGGTAGAGACCGGTGGTCCCGCTCACGAGGACGTTCGCCTCGCGTCGATGTTGCCCGTACTGAAAGGAGAGATGCCCGTCTTCGTGCACGCGAGCGACATCCGCCAGATCGAGGCCGCCGTGCGTTGGGCAACCGCTGAACACTTCAAGCTGGTCATCGTCGGCGGACAGGATGCGTGGCGGGTGACCGACCTCTTAAGGCAACACGATGTGCCGGTGATCGTCAGCCCCGTCAACGCGCTGCCGTTGCGGCGCTGGGAGGGGTACGACACCGCCTACGCCAATTCCGGCAAACTCCAGGCGGCCGGGGTGCGTTTTTGCGTCGCCAACGACGGGTCGGACTTCGAGGCGGCGCATGATCGCAACCTTCCTTACCAGGCCGCGCAAGCTGCCGCGCATGGCCTGCCGCGCGACGAAGCACTCAAGGCGGTGACCCTTTACCCGGCGCAGATTCTCGGGGTGGGCGACCGGTTGGGATCTTTGGAGGTCGGCAAGGACGCCACTTTGATCGTGACCACCGGCGATCCCTTGGAGATCATGACGCAGGTTGAAGGCGCTTATATCGATGGTCGTCCGGTGGACCTGGCGAATCGACAAACGCGCCTCTACGACAAGTACAAAAGCAAGTACGCTCCCTAGCGCCGGACATGGGGATAGCATCGGGCTCGTTCCGTGAACGAAACGGGCGGAGGAGATTTTTTGGGGGACGCAATCGTCCAACCAACTGCGAATCAGCCAGCAAGTATGAGCAACTCTCTCTCCGATTCCATTTCGACCCTGAACAAACTGATCGAAACGTGCAAGGATGGGCAGGAAGGCTTTCGTCTGGCGGCCGAGGCCATCGCGGACGATGAGGATCTCAAGGGATTTCTTTTTTCCTGCTCGCTGCAACGGTCCAAGTTTGCCGGTGAACTCCAAAACGAGGTGATCGCCCTCGGCCAGCCCGGGCCTTCGGATTCGAGCACGGTCGTCGCGAGTCTCCACCGCGGCTGGATCAACCTCAAAACGGCGCTGACGGGCAATGACAACCACGCGATCCTCGCCGAATGCGAACGCGGCGAAGACAGCGCGGTCGCCGAGTACCGCAAGGCGGCGAATTCCAACCTTTCGGACACGCTGAAAGAGATCGTTCAGCGGCAGTTCCAGGAGGTGCTCGCCACGCATAACTCCGTGCGGGGTCTCCGTGACGAACTCGCGGCCCAGAAGCCCGCCGCCCGCAGCGCGGGACAGACGATGAGCGACTTCGGGTCGAGTATCGGTGAGAAAAGCCGCGCCATCGGCAGCAGCGCGGCGGATACTTGGACGGGGGCGATGCAGACCACCGAGGTTTATGTCCGGGAAAATCCGTTCCCGGCGATCCTGACCGCACTAGGTGTCGGTTTCGGGTTGGGCCTGCTCGTCCGCGCGTTTGATCGTCCGAGCCGCGAGACTATCGAGGTCCCGATTCCGAAGGCGGTCCAAAAGGTGCG
>CAZZYS010000097.1:0-14152 GCA_964658285.1 uncultured Verrucomicrobiota bacterium | reverse complement strand
AGGCGAACCCAACGTTGACGAACTTCACGTCGCCGGTAATCCCGGCGGCCTCCGCGCGGCCCGGCTCGTGTTTGCGCGCCTCGTCCGCCATCTCCGGCGGCGTGTCCATGATCTCGAACACCCGGCTACCGGCCGCGCGTCCGGCCTGCACGAGTTGGTTGAGACTGTGCAACTGCCGGATCGGCTCGTAGAGGAAGCCGACCAGAAGCAAAACGGTGGTGAACACGCCGAGTTCGATGCTGTGCGCCAACACCGCCCGACCGCCGAACAGCAGCACCAGCGCGAGACCCGCGTTGGTGAAAAACGTCATCGACGGATTGTAGAGCGACCAGGTCCGCATGATGACCAGCGTCGCCTCGCGGAGCTGATTGCTGACGCCGTTGAAGCGGCGGTGTTCCTCGTCCTCGCGCACGTAGGTCTTAATCTGCCGGATGCCCGCCAGGTTGTCATGGAGGAGTGAATTCATGGCGGACGACGCGACGCGCTGCTGTTTGTAGCGTTTGTGCGCCGTGAGCGTGTACGCCAGCGCGCCGCCGACCAGGAACGGCACCGGCGAGAGCGCCACGAGGGTCAGCCACGCGCTGTAGTGCAGCAGGACGGCCACGACGATGACGATCTGGAGCACCGCGATCACCCCCTGCTCGATCCCGTCGATGAGCACGCGCTCGACCGCGTTCACGTCTTCAAGGATGCGCGTCATCAGGTCGCCCGTCGCGCGGTCGTCGAACCAGTCCAGCGGGAGACGCTGGATGTGCGCGTACAGGTCGCTGCGCAGGTCGAAGATCACCCGCTGCTCGAAGACGTTGTTGATGTAGATGCGGACGGCGTTGAGCACCTGCTGGACGAAAAACGTGCCCAACGCGATGAGCGCCAGGGGCAGGAGGTTTTCCGGCCGGCCGCCGCGCTTGACCTCATCCACCACGCCGCCCGTCAGCCAAGGGAAAACGACGACGGACACCGTGCCCAACACCGCGCACGTCATCATCCCCGAGGCCAGGGCTGGGTAACGCCGCACGTAACTGAAAACCCGCAGGATCGGGCTCGTTTTTTTCTGATTCTTCAAAGCCGTGCAAGGTGACGGCAAAGGGCGCTTCTGGCAAGGGCGCAGGCACACGAGACCACCGGGAAATGCTCCGAAGCCATCGAATGACCACCTAGCGCTGGCTACCCTCCCAACTGCCGCCGGAACTCCTCGAAGGTGGCCCGCAACCCCGCCAATTCTCCGCGCAGGGAGGCGATCTCGTTCTCGACGGCTTCGAGTCGCGTCGGCTGCGGGGACTCCGCGGCGGTGGCGGGCGGACGCGCCGGGGGCGGTTCGTCGGCGGCAGGTTCGGCCGGTTCGCCGGAGAGGAGTTGGACGTAACGCCGCTCCTTCTGTCCCGGCCGCGCGGCGAGCAGGCGCACGAGCGGTTCGCTGCCTTCGGCCATCGCGTGGAGGACGTTCTCGGCGTCGGTGAGCGAGGCGAACGGAGCCATCCGCTCGGCGCGCCCGCGCAGCTCACCCGCCGTCTGCGGACCACGCAGGAGCAGCACGCACAGGAGCGCGGATTCCTGCGGGGTGAAGTTATAAATGTCCGGGAGGATGTGCCGGTACTTTTGCACCCGCGACCCCGCCCCAAAGATGACGGTGGCCAGTTTCTTCTGGCGCAGGGAGTCGAGCGCCTCCTCCACCTCACGATCTCCCAGCACCATGATCGGCTCGCGGTTGGTGAGCTGGTTGCACGCGCCCACCAGCGCATTCAGGCTCAAGGGATAATTCTCGGGTGTGGTCCGCTCCTTCTCGATCAGGCAGCCCAGGACGCGGGTCTCGACGGCGGTCAATTCCATAAGATGACAGCAACCTCCACCATCCCCCGACACCGGGTCAACGCACCGGTGTGGCCCCGTACTCGGGGTGTGTGGCCAACATGCGCTTGCGGGCCGTCGCCAGCAGGTCGTTGATCTCTTTCACCGCGTCCGGGTTGTTCAATGGAAACGGCCCGGTGAAGGATTTGTTGAACTCCCCGCCGTTGTTCTTCCCGTAGAGATATCCCACGTAGTTGATCCCGCACTCCGTGTCCGTGCCGCTCTTGGGTTGGAACGTGACGACCAGGCTCGCGTAGCCGATTGGATCGTAGCCGGGCTGCCTCGGTCCCAGCGGGTGAGTGGCCACGAGCCGACCGACCGCGTTCGTGGTGATGCGCCAGTGCTCGGCCTGCAAAACGAAGCTCGTTTCCGTCTGGTAGAGGACAGCCCGTGCCTTGGCCTCCTTGCCGGGTGGTGGTGCGGCTGCCACCAGATGTGCACCGGCGAGGGCCAGGAGGACGGTGAACAGCCAGGTGGACCGCATCGTTTGCATCGTGCGACGGGTTTCTATTTTGCCTCGTACTTCGGGTACTTCCGGCCGAGTTCATCCTCGGCGTTTTCCAGGACCTTTCGGATGTAGTTTGCATTCTCCGGGTAATCAGCCTTGAAGGGTCCGGTGAGATGCGAACGCTCGCCCCTCTTTCTGATAAGGCGGAAGCCTTCCACTTTGACCACGCAATCGGTGTTGCTGAGGCTCTTGGGATTGAAGGTGATCGAGACGTGCACGATCAGCGGCGACTCCGTGTCCACCTTGCCCTGCGCCGGGTCCGCGGTCTTGTCGGCGGCCGGGTGAATGGCGGTGAAGGTTCCGACCCCTTTGCGGACGATGGTCCACTGGTCCTTTTCAAAAATCCGGCGAGCCTCCTTTTCAAACAACGTCGCGCGCGTCCTGGCGTCATCCGTCGGCGCGTCCGCGGCGCGGATCGGACGGTCGCAGATCGTGATCGCCGCCAGCACGAGGAGGACGCCGAGGCGGGTGGTTCGCAAAGAGGGGATTTGCACGGTGTTCAGCATGACACAGACGCCCCGTGCCAGACAAGTGCCGTCCGGAGGGCATCTTCGCCCCACAAAACAAACGCGCTGGCAAATCTCGTCGGAGACCTGCCAGCGCGCCAGGATCGGAATCGGGAAGGACCTGCCTTCCCGTGGATCAATAGCGGTAGTGAGCCGGTTTGTACGGCCCTTCGACCGGCACGCCGAGGTATTCGGCCTGCTTGTCGCTGAGCGTCGTCAGCTTGACGCCGATCTTCTCCAGGTGCAGGCGGGCGACTTCCTCGTCGAGCTTTTTGGGCAGGATGTAGACGCCGGGCTTGTAGGTGTCACGGTTCGCCCAGAGGTCGAGCTGCGCCAGGGTCTGATTGGCGAAGCTGTTGCTCATCACGAAGCTCGGGTGGCCCGTGGCGCAACCGAGATTCACGAGGCGGCCTTCGGCCAGCAGGAAGATCGCGTTGCCGGTGGGGAACTGGTACTTATCCACCTGCGGCTTGATGTTCGTGTGCTTGACGCCGGGGAACTTCACCAGCTTGTCCACCTGGATCTCGTTGTCGAAGTGGCCGATGTTACACACGACGGCCTGGTCTTTCATCTTGGCCATGTGCTCGATGGTGATGACATCCACGTTGCCGGTGGTCGTCACGTACAGGTCCGCGCGGCCGAGGGTGTCCTCGATGGGGCAAACCTCGAAGCCTTCCATCGCCGCCTGGAGGGCGTTGATCGGATCGATCTCGGTGACGATGACCCGGGCGCCCTGGCCGCGCAGCGATTGCGCGCTGCCCTTGCCCACGTCGCCGTAACCGCACACGACCGCGACCTTGCCCGAGATCATGAGGTCCATCGCGCGGTTGATCGAGTCCACCAACGAGTGGCGACAGCCGTAGAGGTTGTCGAACTTCGACTTGGTCGCCGTGTCGTTCACGTTGAATGCCGGGACGAGCAGCTTGCCCTGCTGGTGCAGTTTGTAGAGGCGATGCACGCCGGTCGTGGTCTCCTCGGACACGCCCTTCCATTCCTTCACAAGTTCGTGGAAAATGTACGGGGTCTCCGCGTTGATCTTCTTGAGGAGAACCTTGATGACGCTCTCTTCGTGCGAATCGGACGGGGTGTTCACCCATCCGTCGCCGTCTTCGAGTTCGTAGCCCTTATGGAGGAGCATGGTCACGTCGCCGCCGTCGTCGACGACCATCTGCGGGCCCTGACCGTCCTTGTTGACGATGGCCTTCCAGGTGCAATCCCAATATTCCTCCAGCGTCTCGCCCTTCCAGGCGAACACGGGCACACCGGCGACCGCGATGGCGGCGGCGGCGTGGTCCTGGGTCGAGAAGATGTTGCACGAGGCCCAGCGCACGTCGGCACCGAGTTCGACGAGCGTCTCGATGAGCACGCCGGTCTGGATGGTCATGTGCAAGCTGCCGGTGATGCGGACGCCTGCGAGCGGACGGTCCTTGGCGTATTTCTCGCGGATCGCCATCAGGCCGGGCATCTCCTGCTCGGCGATTTCGAGTTCCTTGCGACCGAAGTCGGCGAGGGAGAGGTCACGGACGGCGAAGTCCTGGGTCTTGGCGGATTCTGCGGTGGCGGATGTGCTCATAATGTCTAGCGTTTGCGGTCGGTACAGCTACGAAGTGGTGAATGGTTAGTGGACGGCGGCCTTGAGCGCCTCGACCTTGTCGCGCTTTTCCCAGGTGAGAGATTCGAGGTCGTCCTCCTTGCCGAAGTGACCGTAGTTGGTCGTCTTCGAGTAGATGGGACGCAGCAGGTTCAGCTCTCGGACGATGCCGGCGGGCTTGAAGTCGAACACCTCGCGGACGGCCTTTTCAATCTTGAGTTCGTCCACGGTGCTCGTGCCGAAGGTGTTCACGTTGATGCTCACCGGGTCGGGGAAGCCGATGGCGTAGGCGAACTGTACCTCGCAACGTTCCGCCAGCCCCGCCGCCACCACGTTCTTGGCCACGTAGCGGCCCATGTACGCGGCCGAACGGTCCACCTTGCTCGGGTCCTTGCCCGAGAACGCACCGCCGCCGTGCCGGCCCATGCCGCCGTAGGTGTCCACGATGATCTTGCGCCCCGTCAACCCGCTGTCGCCCTCGGGACCGCCCACTACGAAGCGGCCGGTCGGGTTCACGAAAAAGCGCGTCTTGGCGTCGAGCCATTGCGCCGGGATCACTTTTTTGATGAGCATCTCGATGATGACGCCGCGGATTTCCTTGTGCTTCACGTCCGCCGCGTGCTGCGTGCTGACGACAATCGTGTCCACACGCACGGGTTTGTGGTCCTCGTACTCCACGGAAACCTGCGTCTTGGCGTCGGGCCGCAGCCACGGCAGTTCCTCGCTCTTGCGCAACCGGGCCAGTTCCTGACCCAGACGGTGGCTCAACTGGATGGGCACCGGCATCAACTCGGGCGTCTCGTTGGTGGCGTAGCCGAACATCAGGCCCTGGTCGCCCGCGCCCTGCTCGTCGGTGTCTTTGCCCTCGTGGCCCGCGTCGTCCACGCCCTGCGCGATGTCGTGCGACTGCTCGCTGAGCGCGCAGAGGATCTGGCAGGTGTCGGCCTGGAACATGCAATCCTTGTTCGTGTAGCCGATTTCGCGGATCGCCGCGCGGGTCTCCGCGAGGTAGTCGAACTTGGCGCTGGTCGTGATCTCGCCCGCCAGCACGACCACGTTGCCCTTGGCGAGCGTCTCGCAGGCCACGCGGCTCTTGGCGTCCTGCGCGAGGCAGGCATCGAGGATGCGGTCGCTGATCGTATCGCACACCTTGTCGGGGTGGCCTTCGGTGACGGATTCGCTGGAAAAGATGTAATGACGAGCCATGCGCTGAAGAAGGATTTTTTGGTGACCGGGCGGCCGGTTTAAAGAGCTTTAGCGGTGCTTTTCCCTTCGCGCAAGAAAATCTTTATCAACAAATCACGATATTTAGATATATTACGTTGACGACATGGCTTCGATCATCAAATCCCTGCGGCTGTTGGCCGATGTCACCCGCTTGCGGCTGCTCCTTTTGCTCGAACAGGCCGAACTCACCGTGGCCGAAATTCAAGAGGTGCTGAACATGGGTCAGTCGCGTATCTCGACCCATCTGGCCCAGCTCAAGCGCGCCGGGTTGGTGCGCGACCGGCGCGCGGGCAAGTACATCCACTACGGGCTCGCGGCGGCGTCCGGCGACGAGGCCGCCGATGCGTCCACCGCGCAACTGCGGGAGATCGTCACGGCGAGCGCGAAGGAAATCCCCGAGAGCACGACGGACCGCACCGCCCTCGCCCTCGTGCTCAGGAAGCGCGAGGACAAGGCGCGCGAATACTTCAACCGTCTAGCGGGGAAATTCGGCCGCAGCTATTGCCCCGGCCGGTCGTGGCAGGGGATGTCGCACATGCTGCTCGGTCTGCTGCCGCCGATGGTCATCGCGGACCTCGGGGCGGGCGAAGGCACGCTTTCCCAACTGCTCGCGCGCGGAGCCCGGCAGGTGATCGCCGTGGACAATTCGGAGAAAATGGTCGAGTTCGGGGCCGCCCTGGCGCGCGACCACGGTTTCGCGAACCTGGAATACCGTCTCGGCGACATGCAGACGCCGCCCATCGCGGCGGGCAGCGTGGACCTGGCGATTTTCAGTCAGGCCCTGCACCATGCGAGCCAACCGGAGCGGGCGATCAGCGCGGCCCACACGATCCTGAAGTCCGGTGGCCGTCTGGTCGTGCTCGACCTGCTCGCGCACGGATTCGAGCAGGCGCGCGAACTCTACGCCGATCTGTGGCTAGGTTTCAGCGAACTCGAACTGCATCAGTTCATCGAGCGCGCCGGTTTCGAGACCGTGGAAGTTTCGGTCGTCTCACGCGAGGAACAGAGCCCGCATCTGCAAACAGTCCTTGCCACTGCTCGCAAAAAGTGACCTTCCGTAAAGTCTATCCGGCGGCAGCCTGTGGCTCAGGCCGCCGGGGCCGGCGCGCTGCTGTGCACCGTGTCGAGCACTTCGTTCAGAGTCGTGCTGAACTCCTCCAACCCCGTGCTGGGCACGATGATCGTGTTGCGGCGGCCGTGGGCCTCCTCGGTGATGCGCAGAAAACGTCCGCGGTCGTTCTCACGAAACTCGATGTAAAAATGTTTGCGTTCGATTTGCAACTCTTGCGCGGCGATGATGTTATCCATACTTTTCGGGGGATGGGAACGGACGGGGCGGGCGAATATTGGGGAGATGCCCTCTGAAACCGTGTTTCCAGAGTAAATGTTGCCCTAGAATATCCACCCCGCAACACGATATTTTCGCTTTTACGGACCGGTAAACACCCTATTTGCCCGATGTAGCCGCCTCGGTGTTAGCGGCTTACGTACATGCTGAAAGCAGGCACACGCACGAGCAACGGCTGGCCGAGGTCATCGCACGCCAGAAACGCGCCCTCCGCCGTGCTGTCCGCCGCGACGACGTGATAGCTGTCGTAGCTAAACATCTCGCCGGGAAGCAACCGCGGGGAACGACCCGCCACGCCATCGCCCTCGACGACGTGGCAGCGGCCGGCGACGAGGTCTTTGATGACCCATTTGCGGGCCTTGATGGTCACGGGCTGCCCGGATTCGTTGAGCACGGTCACCGTGTAGAGGAACGGGTGCGGCCGGTCCGGTGGCGCGTCGAAATCCGGCGCGAACGACACCCGATCCACGCGCGCCCAGAGTCCCTCGCGCTCTTGCAACGGCGTCGGAGCCGTGAAATAGACTGGCGGTTGAGCTTTCATCGTTCGCGGTGAGCCGTGAGTGGCCCCCGCGCCAGAAACTACGGAAGGCTCGGAACACCCTCTTGTCAATTCGCTCCCTGCGCCTTTCCACGCCGATGCCATACGAACTTTCTCCGCCGGTCGCCCTGACCATCGCGGGGTCCGACAGTTCGGCCGGGGCGGGCATCCAGGCCGATTTGAAAACCTTCGCGGCCAGCGGCGTACACGGCTTGACCGCCGTGACGTGCGTGGTGGCCGAGGTGCCGGGATGCGTCGCCGCCGTGCAGGCGGTGGAGTCGGAGGTAATCCGGTCGCAGATTTCCCTCGCGCTGGCCCGTTATCCGGTCGCAGCCATCAAGACCGGTTTGCTCCAATCGCGCGAGGTCGTCGAACTCGTCGCCGGAATGTACGGCGAAATCGCTGCCGGCAGCCGTCCGCCGCTCGTGGTCGATCCGGTCATGGTGGCCACGAGCGGGCATCGTCTGCTCGCGCCGGACGCCGTCGCCGCGTACTGCGAAAAATTGTTCCCGCTCGCCACTGTCGTGACGCCAAATCTCGACGAGGCCAGCGCCCTGCTCGGCGGCCGCCCGCTGCCCGACGTGGATGCCATGCGCGCGGCGGGCCGCGAACTGGCCGCGAGGTTCGGCACGGCGTTCGTGCTGAAAGGTGGCCACCTCGGGGGAGAATCCGCGTGCGACATTCTTTGCACGCCGGAGGGCGGCACGCAGGACTTTCGGCGGGAATTTGTGGCGAGCGGTTCGGTCCACGGCACCGGCTGCACGTTCTCCGCCGCCATCGCCGCGCATCTATCACGGTTCCCCGGTTTGGCGGCGGCGGTCGATTACGCCAAAAACTACGTCACGCACGCCATCGAACGCAGTCACCGCTGGGAACATTCCGGCCACGACATTCGTGCGTTGTGCCACGATGCGCCGCTCTCCTGAACGCAGCCTGTTTTTATGAACCTCCTCATCATCGGCGGCGGCGGCCGTGAACACGCGCTCGCGTGGAAGCTGTCGCGGTCTCCGGCCGTGAAAAAGATTTACTGCGCGCCCGGTAACGCCGGCACCGCCCGGCTCGGCGAAAACATCCCGCTGAAGATCACCGATGTGGAAGGTCTCCTGGCGTTTGCCCGCGACCGGTCGGTGGACTTCACGGTGGTCGGCCCCGACGACGCGCTCGCGGCAGGTGTCGTGGATCGTTTCCAGGCCGACGGCCGGCGCATCTTCGGACCCACGCGTGCGGCGGCACGATTGGAATGGTCGAAGATTTACACGAAGGAATTTCTCGTTCGACACGGCATCCCGACCGCTGCCGCCGGACGTTTCGAGCGAAGCGAGGATGCGCTGGCGTTTTGCCGCGAGCGGAGTTACCCGCTCGTGGTCAAGGCCGATGGCCTGGCGACCGGCAAGGGCGTGATCATCGCGGAGGATTATGCTACCGCCGCGCGGGCCGTGGATGAAATGATGAATGCCGGCCGTTTCGGCGACGCCGGACGGCGGATACTGATCGAAGAATTCCTCACCGGCCGCGAAATTTCCCTCCACGCGCTGATTGACGGCACGCACCACCGGCTCCTGCCCGTGGCCCAGGATTACAAGCGGATCGGCGAGAAAGACACCGGTGAGAATACGGGCGGCATGGGCGCGGCCAGCCCGCCGGTGGGTAACCTGGGCAACGACATTCCGCACCGGGTCGAAACCGAAATCATGCAGCCCTTCATGGCCGGGCTGCACGCGGAGAGACTCCGCTTCCAGGGACTTCTTTTTCCCGGCTTGATGCTCACCCCGACGGGACCGCGCGTGCTGGAATTCAACGCGCGCTTCGGCGATCCGGAAACTCAGGTGATCCTGCCGCGCCTGAGGTCCGATCTGCTGCCGGTGCTCGAAGCGACCATCGACGGATGCGTGCATCAGGTGGAAATGCAAGTGGACCCGCGACCGGCCGTTTGCGTGATCCTGGCTTCTTCGGGTTACCCTGGATCGTACGAGACGGGCAAGATCGTTTCCGGCCTCGAAACGGTGTCGCCCGAGGCCGACGATCTGTTCGTTTTCCACGCCGGGACGCGTCTCGACGGCGGAAAGACCGTGACCGCCGGCGGACGCGTCCTCGGTGTGACCGCGCTGGGACGCGATCTCGCCGAGGCCCGCAGCCGTGCGTACGAGGCCGCCGAACGCATCACCTTCGACGGGCGTACCCTGCGACGGGATATTGCGGCGGAGGGCACGGTCGGTTAAGTTCCGCGCCATGCAACCCGGCCGCCGCTTCCGCCGACCCGCCATCCTGATCGCGGGCCTGCTCGCGACGACACCGGTCACGAACGCCCAACAGGCGGCCCCTCCCCCGCCGACGGCGGCTCCTGCTCCGTCGCCATCGGCACCCACGCCGCCGCCTGCGCCCACGACGCCGCCGCCGACACCGGCACCCGGCCCGACGCCGCCGGCCGTCACGAAGTCCACCCCACCGCCTGCCACTCCGTCGGGCAACGGGCAAGATGCGCTCGTGAATTCCCTCAATCCCGGCGAGTTGCAGGAAGCGGTCAATTTGCTGCGCGCCAACTACGTCCGGCCCGACGAGGTGGACGACCGCGCCGTGGCCCGCGCGACGCTCGACGGTCTCCTCGGACGGCTCGACCACGGCGCGATGCTGCTGCCCAAACCCGGCGGAAACCCCGGCACCCCGCCCGCCGGTCCCGTCGCGGACCCGCTGCCCGACGCGTTTGCCGCCGAGGTGGTGGACGACCGCACCGGCTACGTGCGTCTGGGAGCTTTGACCCGCGACCACCTCGGCGATCTCGACAAGGCGCTCAAGGATTTCGGCGACAAGAAACTTCCCGCTCTCGTGTTCGACCTGCGCGCCACCGGCGGCAGCAGCGACTACGAACTGGCCGCCGACGTGATCCGGCGTTTCGTGCCCAAGGGCAAGCCTCTCTTTACCCTGCGCAAACCCAGCAACAACCAGGAACGGCTCTTCACGTCCAACGGCGATCCGGCCTTCAGCGGCACGATCCTGCTGGCCGCCGACGCGGACACCGCCGGCGCGGCGGAGACCATTGCCGCGGTCATCCGCAACTACGACCGCGCGCTGGTCGTCGGCGAGCGGACGGCCGGGCAGGCGGTGGAGTACGCCGACTTGCGCCTGAGCGGCGGGACACTGCTGCGCGTCGCCGTCAGCCAGGTGGTGCTCCCCGCCAACCTGAGCATCTTCCCCGACGGGGTGAAACCCGATCTCGCCGTGAAAGCACCGCGCGGGGAGAAGGCAGCCATCTTCGCCCAGAGCCAAGGCAAGAGCATCGTGCCGTTCGTCTTCGAGACCGAACGGCTGCGGTTTAACGAGGCCGCGCTGGTCAGCGGAATCAATCCCGAGTTCGACGCCGCGCGTGACCGTCAGGCCGCCCTGCGCCGGGGCGATCCGCCGCCTAGGCCGCCGCTGCGCGACCCGGTGTTGCAGCGGGCGTTCGACATGGCGACGACGGTGGCGACGTTCGAGGCGTTCAAGCCGCCGGAGGCGCGCTGACCGGCCCGGCGTCCCCGCGACCGACCTTCGGCGCGGCCAACGCCCGGTGCTTGCGGTTCGCCAGACCGTAGACGATGAACACCGCCGCGCCCGGCAAGGCCCAGAGCGCCTTCGTGGCGAATCCGAGCGAGCCGATGAGCGCGCCCACTCCCCGGTCAACCCCGGCGAGGTCATGCAGCAAGCTCTGGAAAAGGGACTCGCGCAGGCCGATGCCCGCGAAGGAAACCGGCAGGGCGGTGAGCGTATTTTCAATCGGCATGATGGAAAACACGTCGCCCATCGACGGCGACGCCCCACGGCTCAACGCCCGCGCCGCGCAACAAAAGCTCGCGTAGTAACACAGGTGCGAAAAGAGCGTGGTGGCGAACGCGGCCACGGTCCGCAGCCAATCCTTGGAAAATTGCCCGAAGGCCGTGCCCAGGTCATGCAGGAATCGCGGCACCGCCGGCCGGTCGAGCACCCCCGCGCGCGCGACGACGAGCGAGGCCACGAGCGCCACCGCCCCCAGCCCGAGGATGGTCGCCACTACCTTCACCAACCCCGCTGCGACCGGCGCGCGGCTGAGCCACTGGTAGCGCGTGCCCAGGATGACGGTGGCCAGCAGCATCAGCGAAAGCATCCCCATGACCCGGTCCATCAACACCGCCGTAAACGCATCGACCTTTTTCTCGGGTTGGTCGCGGACGAGGTAATAAATGCGCGCCACGTCGCCCCCGACGAGACCCGGCGTGAACGTCAGGAAAAACTCGCCGATGAACAGGATGCCCGTGGCCTGCTTCCACCCGATGCGGAAGTGTTGGATGTGCAGCAGCGTTTTCCAGCGGATCACCGCCAGCGCCTCGACCCCGCCGTACACCGCCAGCCCCGCCGCGAGCCAGCGCCAATCCGCGTGCAGGATGGCCGACGCCATCTGCGCGCGCTTTTGCGGATCATGCAAAATCCAGACCAGCAGCGCCGCCGTGACGATCACCTGCAAAGCGAAGCCGAGGCATTTTTTGACGGCGGCGTTGGACATCTCGCGCGGGGGGAGGATGGCTGATAGGTCCTAGGCACCCGACGCGGCGCTGGCAAACATCGCGTCCCGTCGCCCCTTGAACTCCGCCCCTTCGTTCCACTGCGGATCGTGCTCGCCGAGGGCGAGACGGTAACCCATTTCAAAGAATAACTCCGTGTCCTGGACCACCCCTTCGAGGTTCCAGGCGGGGTCCAGGTCGTCGGAAGGCTGGTGGTAGTGCTGCGCGACGTACTCGTCGAATTTTTTCTGTCCGAAGCCTTCCGGCTGGCCGAGTACGTCCTTGCCCGCCGACGTGTAGATTGCCGGCACACCCTCCTTGGCAAACTCGAAGTGATCCGCCCGGTAAAACATGCCTTTCTCGGGTTGGGTGTCGGGCACGACCACGCGGCCTTGTCGGGCGGCGGCCTCAACGAGCAGGCCATCCAGCGTCGAGTGCCCGCTGACCATGTTTTCGATGTCGCGGGTGCGGCCCCACATGTTCATGCCGTCGATGTTGATGTTCGCCAAGGTCTTCGCCAGGGGATAAAGCGGATTTTCGGCGTAGAACTTCGCGCCGAGCAGGCCGGATTCCTCCGCCGTCGGGGCCATGAACAGGATCGAGCGCGGCATGGGCGTCTCCAGGGCTACGAACGCCCGCGCCAGCGCCAGCACCGCCGCCACGCCCGAGGCGTTATCGACCGCGCCGTGGTAGATGCGCGGCGGGTTGGGCGCGTCGTCTACGCGGCCGAGGTGGTCCCAGTGGGCACTGTAGATGATCCACTCGTCGCACAGCGCGGGATCGGCCCCGTCGAGGCGGCCGAGGACGTTGCTCGAATGGAACGACCGCACGGTGTTGTTCACCACGACGTTTGCCCGCGCGCCTGCCAACGTCACCGGCCGGAAATCCCGCCGCACCGCCGCCCGCTTGAGCGCGTCGAAATCCTCTCCCGCACCGGCCATCAGCGCGGTCGCGGCGTCCGACGTGATCCACGAACGCACCGGCACCGCGCCCATGTTTTTGTCGGGCGCGTCCACGACGAAATTTTCCTTCGCCCAGCTCGACCGGACCACCGTGTACGGATAGCCCGCCGGGCCGGTCTCGTGGATGATGATCGCCGCGGCAGCCCCTTTTTTGGCGGCGATCTCGTATTTGTAGGTCCAACGGCCGTAGTACGTCATCGCCTTGCCCTTGAACATCGACTCGTCCAGCCGCGACGGATCGTGCGGGTCGGGCACGGCCGGGTCGCTGATGAGCATCAGGATCGTCTTGCCGCGCACGTCCACGTCCTTGTAATCATCCCAACCGTATTCCGGCGCGACGACTCCGTAACCGACGAAAACGATCTCCGAGTCATCGACGCGGATTTCGGGGACGAGCCGCGAGGACGACGCGACGAAGTCGTCCGGGTAGCGCAACGCGCGCGTCTCGCCGCCGGCGGACAGGGTCATGCTCGTTTGCGTGACGATCCCGGCGATGGGCACCTTCTGGAGGTAGGTCCCGTCCGGGTTTCCCGGCCGGAGGCCGATTTTTTTGAATTGTTCCGTGATGTAATCCACGGAAAGTTCCTCGCCCCGCCCGCCTAACGCGCGGCCTTCGTACTCGTCGGAGGCGAGGGTGCGGATGTGGCTGAGGAACTCCTCGGCATCAATGGCGGCCAAGGCTGCGGCAGGGAGATCGTCGGAAGGAAGCATCCTACGCATTTAAGCGGGTTTCACCGGAATGAAAGCACGAAACTGATACCCCGGCAGGGCGCGCAAATCTATTAAACCCTCTGTCATCCTGAGGGGAGTGCAACGAGCCGAAGGACCTCTCCGAAACGTACACGGCTGCCTTTTGGGCAGGTCGTTGTGTGTGGGCGAGTGTGAACTACGCCGAGAGGTCATTCGGCTCGTTGCACTCCCTTTCAGGATGACAGAGATTTTTTGGGGCGGCCTTCGCGGATGTTCAAGGTTTCGCTGGCGTGGGACTTGGCGTTGCGGAGGGGGATGCGGCAGACCTCGCGGGCGTCGGCGAAATTGGCGCGCCGGAGGCCGTTGTGGGCGTCGGACTGACAGGTGCTGGGGGGCTTGAGGGCGCGGGCGTAGGACTTGGGGTCG
>CAZZYS010000096.1:0-14198 GCA_964658285.1 uncultured Verrucomicrobiota bacterium | reverse complement strand
TGTTGCTGCGGTGACGGTTATCCAGAAAAAATTAGGGACTGCCTCGGAGAGGCATCCCTACCTTGGTTGGAAGCCGCTGGCGCGGCCCTGAGTAAATTCTGTACGGCCATCGAATTTCCCTCTATCTCGTCTCCGGCCTCATGTCCCTCACTGCCTTTCTTCCCCGCGAAACATCCTCCTCCGCTGCCCGGCAATGGATCGTCCCCGCGTTGTTCGTGTTGGTGGGGCTGGCGTTGGCCGCGCGCGTCGCCGCGTTTTTCCTGCTGCCCAACGTCGACGGCGATGCCTATTGCTACCTCGACAAGGCCCGCGAACTGCGCGCGGCCCTCCTCGCGGGCAGCTTGCAGGTGCGTGACCTTTTCTTTTTCTGGCTGCCGCTCTATCCGCTGACCGTCGCGGGCGTCTCGCTCGTATTCCCGGGCGGCGGCCACCTGATGTTCGTCGGCAAGCTCGTGTCCGGCGTGTCCGGTCTCGCGGCCTGCTGGCTCGTTTATCGGTTGCTCGTGGCGATGACCCGCCGTCCGCTCGTGGCGGCCCTCGGGGCGCTGGCCGTCGCGCTCGATCCCTGGCAACTGCTCTACTCGTCCAATTCCATGACCGAACTGCCCTTCGAGGCACTCGTCCTCGGCGCGTTGGACCGTCTGATTGCCCGCCGTTGGACGGCGTCGGCGGTGATCCTGGTCTGCGCGGGGTTCATCCGCATCGAGGCCTGGCCGCTGGCGGCGTTGGTGCCCGCGGCAGCTTTCCTGACCGAGCGCAAAATCAAGATCGTGCCGATCCTGCTGGTGCTGGTCGCGCCGGCGGCCTGGCTGGCGATCTCTTACGCGGCGAAGGGCGACGTGCGCGCGTACTTCACGATCCGCAACGCCTACGTCGCCGATTACCTCGCCTACGAGCCCGAACGCCTCCACCTCACGGCGAAATGGGCCCAGTGGGACTTCGCCAACCTGCGGCAGGGGGCCTGTTTGCCGGTCGTGCTGGGGGCGTTCGCGGCCATCGGAACACTGGTCGTCCGGTTCGTCACTCGCCGCAAACCCTTGCCCGAGACCTTCGCCGCCGTGGCGCTGGCGGTCGTTTACCTGTTCCTGCTGGCGTTCCTCGTGGCGGCTTACGTGACCCGGTCACAGCCCGTGCTCTGGGTGCGCTACGGTCTGATCTACCAGCCGCTGGGCGTCTGCTTGACGGTCTGGTGGCTAGCGGAAGGCGTCGGCACGCGCACGCACCGGTTGGCTGCCTTGCTGCTGGGCGCGGGGATCGTCGTGCACGCGGGCTACGAATTCAAGGTGGTCAGCGACACCCGTGGCAACCTCCTCTTCCAGCGGCAGGCTGGCGAACTACTGGCCTCGCTGCATCCGAACCGCGTTTTTTGCGACAGCATCGTCGTGCGCGTCGAGGCGGGGCTGATGCCCGACCACGCGTGCGACAGTTCCAGCCTGCGCCGCGATCCGGCGGGTTTCCTGGACGACCTCCGCCTGCAAAAAATCGACTACCTCGTTTACATCGCCTCCGAAGCCTCGACCCCGGTAAAA
Organism: uncultured Verrucomicrobiota bacterium; assembly: GCA_964658285.1. GTDB lineage: Bacteria > Verrucomicrobiota > Verrucomicrobiia > Chthoniobacterales > SZAS-18 > CAHJWO01. The sequence continues at coordinate 12,669 of CAZZYS010000096.1, read as the reverse complement.
CTCTTCCCCGAACTGGCGGAGTTCCGCGCCGTCCACGGGCTGGAGCCGTTCCGGAAAATCGCCTCCCCGGACTGGCGGCCGGCGGTGTTGATTTACCGCGTCGTTCCCGGCGCGGAATGAGGATTGACAGTCATTAGCAAATCTAATAGTTTAACCAAAGCTGCCCCGCCGGTTCCCCTTCGTCCTCCCGGTGCGTCTCAGGTGGCCCTTCCGTCCGCGTGAGATGAAAATCCTTGCCCTCGCCAACACCTCCATCGGCAAAAAGTGGATCGTCGCCATCACGGGCCTCGCGTTCATCGGCTTCGTGGTGGTCCACCTGCTCGGCAACCTGCAAATCTTCTGGCCCAACCACGGCGGGCAGGAGCATCTCAACGGCTACGCCGAGCATCTCCACGACCTCGGCCCGCTGCTCTGGCTGGCGCGCATCCTCCTGCTCGTTTTCTTTGTCGGACACATTTATTTCACGGTCCTGCTGTACCGCGAGAACAAAGCCGCCCGCCCGCAACGCTACGCGCGCCCGGCGAAGATCAGCGCCAGCGTGCCGGTGATGACCATGATCGTCAGCGGGCTGGTCCTGCTCGCCTTCATCCTTTTCCATCTGGCGCACTTCACCTGGAAAATCGTCAAACCCGAGTACCAGGGGTACTACGACGCCCAGTCGCGGCCCGACGTTTACCGCATGGTGGTGACAGGGTTCAGTTCCTGGCCGATCTCGATTTTCTACATCGTTTCGATGGGTCTGCTGTGCATGCACATCTCGCACGGATTTTCGAGCGTCTTCCAGACCTTCGGCATTCGTAACAAGCTCATCGCCCCGTTGCTCGACAAGGGCAGCTACGTGCTGGGCGGGCTGCTTTTTATCGGCAACAGCCTGATCCCGCTGTCGATCCTTTTCGGTTGGGTCCAGTGGCCGATCAAATAAACGACTTTCCCCTTCCTTCCCGCCATGAGCACCGAACTCGACAGCAAGACTCCTCCCGGCCCGCTGGAGCAAAAGTGGGACAGCTTCAAGCAGGACGCGAAGCTCATCGCCCCCAACAACAAGCGCAAGTACACCGTGCTCGTCGTCGGCACGGGGCTGGCGGGTGCCTCGGCGGCGGCGACGCTGGCCGAACAGGGCTACGACGTGAAGGCGTTCTGCTTTCACGACAGCCCGCGCCGCGCGCACTCCATCGCCGCGCAGGGCGGCATCAACGCGGCCAAGAATTATCAGAACGACGGCGACAGCGTGTTCCGTCTCTTCTACGACACGATCAAAGGGGGCGACTTCCGTTCGCGCGAGGCCAACGTCTACCGGCTCGCGCAGGTCTCCACGGAGATCATCGACCAGTGCGTGGCGCAAGGGGTGCCCTTCGCGCGTGAGTACGGCGGGCTGTTGGCGAACCGTTCGTTCGGCGGCGCGCAGGTGTCGCGGACGTTCTACGCACGCGGCCAGACGGGCCAGCAACTCCTGCTTGGCGCGTACCAGGCGCTCGAACGCCAGATCGCGCTCGGAGCCATCAAGATGTATCCGAAGACCGAGATGCTCGACATCGTGGTGATCGACGGGCACGCGAAGGGCATCGTCGTGCGCGACCTCGTGACGGGAAAAGTTTCCTCGCACGCGGGCGATACGGTGGTCCTCGCCACCGGCGGCTACGGCAACGCGTACTACCTTTCGACGAACGCCAAGGGCTGCAACGTCACCGCGACCTACCGCGCGCACAAACGCGGCGCGTACTTCGCCAATCCCTGCTACACGCAGATTCATCCGACGTGCATCCCCGTGGAGGGTGATTTCCAGAGCAAGCTCACGTTGATGAGCGAGAGCCTGCGCAACGACGGCCGCGTCTGGGTGCCCAAGGCAAAACACGATAAGCGTGCGCCGGGCGATATTCCCGACGACGAGCGCGACTATTATCTGGAACGCAAATATCCGGCGTATGGTAACCTCGCACCGCGCGATATTAGTTCGCGTTCCGCCAAGGAGGCGTGCGACGAAGGCCGCGGCGTCGGCGAGACCGGGCTGGGCGTCTACCTGGATTTCGCGGACTCGATCAAGCGTCTCGGCGTGGCGACGATCCGCGAACGCTACGGCAACCTGTTCGACATCTACCGCACGATCACCGGCGAGGATGCGTACACGCGGCCGATGCGGATTTTTCCGGCCGTGCACTACACGATGGGCGGGTTGTGGGTCGATTACAACCTGATGAGTAACCTGCCCGGCCTGCATGTGCTAGGCGAGGCGAATTTCTCCGACCACGGCGCGAACCGCCTCGGCGCGAGCGCACTCATGCAAGGGTTGGCCGACGGGTATTTCGTGCTGCCGTACACGATCCCCGTCTATCTGGCGAGCATCAAGAAATCGACGCAGACCTACACGACGGACCACCCGGCGTTCAAGGAAACGGAGGCCGCCGTCAACGCGCAGGTGCAAAAACTATTGTCGATCAAGGGCAAGCGCACCGTGACGAGTTTCCACCGCGAGTTGGGCCTGCTCATGTGGGACAAGTGCGGCATGGCGCGCAACGACGCCGGCCTGCGCGAGGCGCTCCGGAAAATCCCCGCGCTGCGGGAAGAGTTTTGGCGGAACGTCAACGTGCCCGGCAGCGGTGATTGCCTCAATCAATCGCTCGAACTCGCCGGCCGGGTGGCGGATTTCCTGGAGTTCGGCGAACTGATGGTCCGCGATGCCTTGCAACGGACGGAATCCTGCGGCGGTCATTTCCGCGAGGAGAGTCAGACGGAGGAAGGCGAGGCGTTGCGCGACGACGCGAATTTTGCCTACGTCAGCGCCTGGGAATACAAGGGCGCGGGTGCCGAACCTGAACTCCACAAGGAGCCGCTGAACTTCGAGAAGGTCCATCTTGCCCAGCGTAGCTACAAGTGAAGGGCGAGTGTTGTTTTAACACAGAGGACACAGAGAACCACAGAGGCCGGAGGAGGGAAGAAGGAAAGGACGGAGAGATTGATCCTATGGATGACACAGAGCTAACCCGAAAGATTATCGGCAGTGCAATCGAGGTTCATCGATTGCTCGGCCCGGGTTTACTCGAGGCAGTTTACGAAGAGGCTCTTTGCCACGAGTTTCATTTGCGTGGCATCCCCTTCAAGCGTCAGCAGCGCGTCCCGATCCGGTACAAGGATGTCTCTCTTGCGACCGAGTTGCGTCTCGATCTGTTGGTAGGTGACCAAGTCATCGTGGATGTGAAAGCAAAGGATGCTCTCGCTCCGACCGACAAGCCTCAATTGCTTACCTATCTGCGCCTTTGCAAACTGCGGGTAGGCTTAATTATTAACTTCCACGTCACAGTTTTGAAGCAGGGGGTTCATCGTTTGACGAATGGATACATTGGGGGGCGTCCATCGCCTGACGATCCGCCAGATTTCCAAGCTTCTCCCATCATCCATTAGGTTCTCTTCTTCCCTCCTCCGGCCTCTGTGGTTCTCTGTGTCCTCTGTGTTAAAACAACACTCGCCCGATCAACCAGCGTCCTAACTTCCAATGAACTTCCATCTAAAAATCTGGCGTCAGCGCGACGCGCACAGCCCCGGCCGACTGGAAGACCACGAGGCCACGAATATCCCCGCCAGCGCGTCGTTCCTGGAAATGCTCGACATCGTCAACGAGGGCCTCGTCACGCGCGACGTGGAACCCATCGCGCACGACAGCGATTGCCGCGAGGGCATCTGCGGGACGTGTTCACTGACGATCAACGGCGTGCCCCACGGCAACAACCAGGCCGGCATCGCCACCTGTCAGCTCCACATGCGCACGTTCGAGGACGGCGAGACGATCTACGTCGAGCCGTTTCGCGCGAAGGCGTTCCCGATGGTGCGCGACCTGATCGTGGACCGCTCCGCGCTGGACCGCATCATCCAGGCAGGCGGTTACGTCAGCGTGCGCACGGGCAGCGCACCGGACGCCAACGCGCTTCCGGTGCCCAAGCAATCCGCTGACCTCGCGATGGACGCCGCCGCGTGCATCGGCTGCGGCGCGTGCGCGGCGGCCTGCCCGAACGCCAGCGCGATGCTCTTCACCAGCGCGAAGATGGCGCAGCTTTCCCTGTTGCCGCAGGGGCAGGCCGAACGCGGCAAACGCGCCCTGGCGATGGTCCGCCAGATGGACAAGGAAGGCTTCGGCAACTGTTCCAACATCTACAATTGCTCGGCGGTCTGTCCGAAGGAAATCAGCGCGTCGTTCATCGCGCGGATGAACCGCGACTACATGCTCGCCGCCGCCCAGGAGGGCCTGAGCGGCAACAACGTGCGCAGCGGCGAATGACTTCGTTCTACTTGCGCCGCTTGTCCGGTTCCTTGGCGACCCCTTTGAAGGGTTTGCCGTCCTTCTTGACCGCCATGAACTTGCCGTCCTGGCTGCTCTTGGGGTCTTCGTTTCGTTTGACGTAATCTTTGGTCGCCGGGTTTTTGACCTGCGTGCGATCATCGACCGAACCTTTGCGTGAACCCTTGCCAGTGTTGGTAGCCATAAATGTAAACCTCCGGTAGCAACTGATTTGACTGGGATTCGCGCCTCGCACGGCCTTTGCGTGTCAATTCTGGCTTGTTCCGATGGGAGTCTTCCCGCCATAAGGGTAGCGCGTCCGTCCGGCGGACGGATGGAGCAGCGCAAAACGATTCCCGGCCAACAGGCATGAGTTCACTCCCAAAACCGATCCGGCCCGCCGCCGTCGCTCCCGGGGCTCGTCCGCCCGGGTACGACGTGTTCATCAGCCATTCGTCCAAGGACAAGGCGGCAGCCGACGCGGCCTGCCATGCGCTGGAAGCGCGCGACATCCGGTGCTGGATCGCCCCGCGCGACATCCGGCCCGGGGCGAACTGGGGCGAATCCATCCTGGAAGCCATCAGCAGCGTGCGGATCATGGTGTTGTTGCTCTCCAGTAACGCCAACGCCTCGCCTCAAATCCAACGCGAGGTCGAGCGCGCGGTGCATCACGGCGCCATCGTCATTCCCGTGCGCATCGAGGAGGTCATGCCCGCCAAGTCGCTGGAATATTTCCTGAGCACGTCGCATTGGCTCGACGCCTTCCAACCGCCGCTGAAAGCGCATCTCCAGCACCTTGGGGATACGGTGCAAACAATCCTCGGACAGGAAGTGACCAGACCGCCGGTCACCGCCGCCGCCGGGGGAGGGCGGAGCCGGCGCGGGGTCAGCTACGGCGTCGGGGCAGCGGCATTGGCGTGTGCTGCGGCGGGCGGCTGGTGGTGGCATTCGCATCGCGCCCCACCACGAACCGCCCTTCCGGCGGTCGCTCCGGCGACGACTTCGGAGGTAGCCAGCACCGCGCCCGCACCCCCCGTCCCGCCCGCTGCCCCGTCTGCCAGCGTCACGGCGCTTACCACCCCGCCGGCCGTGGCCCAAGTCATCTCCCCTACTCCCGCCGCGTCAACGCCCGTCGCCGTCGAGGAAGCCAACCCCTTGCTGAAAGCGATGGCGGACATGAAAGCCAAATCCCAACCGCCGCCCCCGGAGGTCCGCCAGCGGATGAAAAAAGAATTCGTCAAGGTCTACGCCAACAAGGCCAAGTATTTCGGGCAAACGGTCAAGCTCGACGTGTACCTGTTCCAATCGGCGGAGATCAGCGGCAAGCTGCTGGGATTCATTTGTCCGACCTATCCGGAAGTGGACCCGGGCTCCCTCACCTGCGAACTGTCCAAGGCGAGCGACGATGTCAAGGAACTGCTCCTGTCCTCCGACGGCAAAGTCCTGACGATCACGGGCACCGTCGAAAACGACAAGGCGCTAGGCCCGGTCATCCGTCCGACCGGCGTCGTGCTGGTCGATACGACCGCGTGGAGCAGACCGTGACGCTTCACGGGAGCGCACCTGCCACCGCTTCCACGCGTTCTAGTACCGCCCTGGGTTCCAGCTTGCCTTTGAACCACACGATCCGGTCGGCGAATTCGTCCGTCTTCACACCGGCTGCTTCCAGGTTGAGGCGTTCGCTGACGGCCAGCACGATGTCGCGCCGTCCCGCTTTGCGCAGCAGGGCAAATTTCTTGCGCAGATATTCCGGCCGCCAGAAACCGACGATCTCCACCAGCACGCTGCGGCCGTCGGGATGCGCCACGCGGAAATCCGGGATGATCGCGCTGCCCGGCACCGGCACGAGGTCCACCTCGCGTTCGAGCTTCCAGGGGGTGTCGAGTTTTTCCCAGCGCGTGGCGAAGGCTTCTTCGAGGATCGAATCGAAATCCTGTCCCGGCTTGTAGTGGCTGACCAACCCGCATTTGGCATCCAGCGCAAAGGTCTCCGATAGCCGTCCGTCGTCCTCGCGCACGCGGGCGGAGACCGAGGCGGTTTCGTCGTCCTCGCGCGGACGCGGTTTCAGGCTGGCGCGCAAGGTCCATTTGGTGACGTGCAGGAGCGCGGGCAGCAGCTTGGCCATCGCCAGGCCGTAGCGCGTGCTCGGCTCGAACAGGCTCGCCGGTCCGTCCACGCGCAGGGTGAACCCATGATCGGCGTCGCCCTCGATGAGCGTCATCAGGCCGAACAATTTCATGTAGCGAAAGAGTTGCTTGTACCGTGCGGGGGAGTTGCGGTGCGCGGTGACGGTCAACTCGTGCGCGCGGTAAAATACCCCTTGCGCCTGCGCGAGGTTGTAACGGTGGATGAGCGCGTCGGGCGCGGGCGGATCGAACACCGTGAGCACCTGACGCGTGGGCAGGTCGGCGAACAACCCGGCGGCGAGTTCGTCGGGCGTGACAAGCCGGCCGCGTTCGAGCGCGAGGGAATCGGCGGCGTGCGCGAGGACCGCGTCGCGGCGTTGGCGGGAAGGCGTGCTCTCCGCACCCAACGCGAAAACCCGCTCGCGCAACTCCGCCGGGTCGAGCGGCGCGACGGTCTCGAACGTGCAAAAATCGTTGGCGAGCAGGTGAGCCAACCCACGCTTGACCTTGAAGGCGGTGTCCTCGCCCTCGAACGCCGCGAGCACGCCGTCGAGATGGCTGCGGCGCTGACCGATGGCCTCCGCGAAAAGCGCGATCAGTTCGCCCGCGAGTGCGCGGCTATCCGCGTCCAGCGCGAGCCGGTGCGGATTTAGCGTCCCGTGACGACGACGGGTGATGAGAAGATCGGAAGGGAGCATTGACGCGAGCGGAAGGAAGCCTCGTGCAAGGTTCACCAAGCTGCAAAGGGGGGAGCTTGCTTGGCCGCTTCCCTCGCATTACCATCGCAACATGCCAATGCTTGCAGAAGTGGAAGCACTTGCACTCGATTTACCGGAAAACGACCGGGCACATTTGGTGACTCGCTTGCTGGAATCGCTTCCTCCAGACTTCGATGACGAGGAAGGAATCGCAGAAGCGTTGCGGCGAGACGCCGAGCTCGATGCAAATCCTGCGCTCGGGATGTCACTCGAGGAGTTCAAAGAGCAAATCGAACGTCATCGGCACTGATGCGGCTCATCATTCCTCTCCGAACCCGTGCCGACGTTTCTGGCATCATTGAATACTACGAGCAAACCGGCTCGCGGGAACTGGCGGACGAGTTTTATCAGGAGCTGCTTTCACGCTTCGATGAAGCGGCTGCAAATCCCTTATCGTTCGCGCAACGCCAACAGAGGCTGCGCCGCGTGAACCTGCGGAGGTTTCCTTGTCATTTTTTTTCGTCTCACACGCGAGACGGTTCGCATTTTGGTCGTTCGTCATCACCACCGTGATCCGTCGTTCGGAATTTCGCGCCACTGATCATTTTAAGAGCGGGCTGTCCGGCGTCTGGAGACATTCTCCTCGCCCGTGCCCTCGGCGACGATCTCGTAGAGGACCGCGCGCTTACCTTCCAACGGACGCAACACCCGGCCGAGACGCTGGATGTATTCGCGTTTCGCGCCGGTGCCCGAGAGCACGATGGCGACGGCGGCTTCCGGTACATCCACACCCTCGTTGAGCACGCGCGAACTGACGATCACCGGATACCGGCCAGCCCGGAAATGGGCCAGGGTCGCGTGGCGTTCCTTGACCGGCGTCTGGTGCGTGATGGCGGGTAGGAGGTATTCCTCGGCGACGCGGTAGACCATCGTCGTGTCGTCGGTGAAAATCAGCGTGCGCCGCCCGGCGTGTTTGGTGAGAATCTCGTCGAGCACGCGGAACTTTTCCTCCGCGTGAAACGCGATGCGCCGCGCCTCCCGGTGCGCGATCATCGCCGCGCGGCCCTCCGGCGAACCCGCGCTCGCCCGCACGAAATTTCGCCAACCCTGCAATGAGCCGAGGCCGATGCGGCGTGATTCCAGGAACGAGTTGCGCCGCGCGATGGCGGCCTGGTAGCGGGTGCGTTCGTCGGCGGTGAGCGAGACGCGCAGGCGGATTTCGTCGAAGGGCGCGAGCGCGTCCCCGGCGAGTTCGTCGGGCGTGCGGCTGTAGACGGTCGGGCCGACGAGGGCAAGCAGGTCGCGGTCACGGCCGTCGGAACGTTCGGGCGTGGCGGTCAACCCGAGCCGGTAGGGCGCGATGGAGTATTGCGCGATGACCCGCGTGAACGCCGCCGGCAGATGATGCACCTCGTCAAAAATCAGCAGCGCAAAACGGTTGCCCAACCGCTCAGCCTCCGCCGCGGCCGACACGTATGTGGAGACGAGCAGCGGCGCGTCGTAGTCGCGCGAACCGCCCCCGAGCAGACCGACCTCCACGCCGGGGAACGCCGCGCGCAGTCCGGCGTACCATTGGTGCAGCAGGTCGAGCGTCGGCACGACGACCAGCGCGCTTTGCCGGGTCGATTGCAAGGCGAGTTGCGCGACGAACGTCTTGCCCGCCCCGGTGGGCAGGACCACGACGCCGCGCCGACCGGAGGTTTCCCACGCCGCGAGCGCCCCGGCCTGATGAGGGTGTGGCGCGTGGGCGTTGGTCCCGAGTTTGAGGGGCAGTTCCGTGAACGCGCGGGCGTGATCCTCGATGGTCGTGCCTTCGACTGCGAGCGCCTCGACCAGCGGCCGGTAACGGTCGGCCGGGATGCGGAAACGCTCCACGCGGTCGTCCCACTCGGCGTGTTCCACCCACGCCTTGCCGCGCGGTGGCGGGTGCAAGATCAACGTCCCACGGTCGTAGGTCAGCGTGGGCAGGCGGGGCATCCCAGGTCTTCGTGCGCGATATGGGAGAATCAATCCTGCTCGATCCTGACAGGGAATTCTGGACAAAGCTGCGAACGGTCAATCTGTCCGCTCGGCGCAAAAAAACTCAAGTTGCCTTTGCGGTCGCAGATCCAACATTCTTGGGCGCCACGCTCGAAATAGAGACGAATTTTCTGGTTGATCTCTGTCCGGGAATTTCTAGGCGAGAGGACCTCCACGCAAATCTCCGGGGCGATGAGGTGGACGATGGAATTCTTGGGTTTCTGCCTCCGCCTCTCGCGTGAAACCCAGACTACATCAACTGCCTTCACTCCCTTGGTGGTTTGCAGAGGATATTCTGCGCGGGCAAGCCCTGACGGCAGCAGCCTTAGCAGGGTGGCGCTGATCTGACCCTGAAAATCACAGTGGTCAGCTCCTGCCGGAGGACTCATGACGATATTACCCCATTCATCGCTTTCGATTTTGTACGGCAGCTCGGCGAGCACTGGATCATTGCAAATTTCTTTCCATGTCATGCCCATAGCAACATGAACCTACATCAAAGATACTTTTGCATCATCACAATTTGACGGTGGTCCCACTCACGCCAAGTCCGCGTCGTCGTTCGCGCCCGCGCCGCTTTTATCGCGCTTGAGCCCGCGCAGCTTGCCGTGGATGAACGGGTCGATCTCGCCGTCCATCACGCCCTGCACGTCGCCGGTTTCCACGCCCGTGCGCAGGTCCTTGACCATCTGGTAAGGCTGGAAAACGTAAGAGCGAATCTGACTGCCCCAGGCCACGTCGCCCTTTTCGCCGTACTGGCGGTCGATGTCGGCCTTTTTCTTGTCGATCTCGATCTGGGTCAGTTTGGCCTTGAGCAGCTTGAGTGCCGTCATGCGGTTCTTCATCTGGCTGCGCTCGGCCTGGCAGGCGACGATGATCCCCGACGGGATGTGCGTGATCCGCACCGCCGTCTCGACCTTGTTCACGTTCTGGCCGCCCTTGCCGCCGGAGCGGAAGGTGTCGAGCTTCAGGTCGGCCTCGTCGATGTCGATGGGCGCGTCGTCGGGCAGCTCGGGCACCACGTCCACGCTGGCGAAACTCGTGTGCCGCCGTTTGTTCGAGTCGAAGGGCGAAATCCGCACGAGCCGGTGGACGCCGCGCTCGGTTTGCAGGTAGCCGAAGGCATACGCTCCCTCGACCTTGATCGTGGCCGACTTGATGCCCGCCTCGTCGCCTTCCTGGATGTCCATGATCTGCTTGCCGAAGCCGTGGTGTTCGCCCCAACGCTCGTACATGCGCAGGAGCATCTCCGCCCAATCGCACGACTCCGTGCCGCCCGCGCCGCTGTGCACGGTCACGAACGCGTTGGACTTGTCGTTTTCGCCGGAGAGGAGTTGCTGGAGTTCAAATTCCTCCAGGGCCGCGAGGGTGCGGGTACTCTCGGCGGTGTATTCGGCGTAGGCAGCGGCCTTTTGCGCTTCGTCGGTCTCTTCGTCGGCGAGGAGTTGGAGGGTTTCCAGGTCGGACACCTGGGTCTCCAGCGCGAGGAGCGGGCCGATGCGGGCACGGAGCGCGGACACTTCCTCCACCTGCTTTTGGGCCTGTTCCTTGCGGTCCCAGAACCCCGGCTCGGCCATGAGCGATTCGAGTTCGCTCAGGCGCGCCTGTTTGGTGGGTAAGTCAAAGATACCTCCGTAACTGACCCACGCGGGCTTTGAGTTCGTCGGTCTGGATGGCGTTGGGATCTACGGACATGGAAAAAACTTAGATGCAAAAGGCAGAATGCAAAATGCAAAAGTCAGAGATCAGAGGGCGGAAGCTCCTGGATTCTCCTTCTGGACTTTTGCCTTTTGCCTTTTCTTCACTTCCCATCCGGCGGGACGACCTGGAACGTCGCCGCGCAGGTCGCGCACGAACCCCAGACCTGCGTGTGCGAGGCATCGGCCTGTTCGATCAGGATGGACGGCGCCGGGTCGGTGCCGTTCTGGAAGTTATGGTGGTCTTCATAGGCGACGACCTTGCCGAAGAACTGACGGTTGTCCTGTGCGTAGAGCTTGGTGCCGATGGGAAAACGCGAGCGCCACGGCGACTCGCAGCCGGTGACGACCAACAGTAAGAAAACTCCCCGGAAGATGAGGGCGAGGCGCATGAGGTGGTGGGAAAGCCGGGATGGTAAGGGGCGTTTGCCCGCCGGGCAAGCACGGAGCAAAACCGCGTCGGCCCGTGACCCCGCACCGGGAAAAATTCCATGCGAAAAAGGTGCTGTTCAGCCCGCACGACCTTGTTAGGATCAGCCCGGCGGAAGGTCCTTTCCGCGAACCACTTTTTCATGGCAAAATACAAGTCAACCCAGAGCCTCCAGTGTTGGAAACAACATCGCTGCGCCGGCTGTAGCGCGCTTTACCGATATTTATTTAAACGGCAGGCGCTCGCCACCGCCTCCTCGCCGGAGCGCGCACAGGCGCAAGCACGCCAGAAGCTCGACACGGCGATCAACACGACCTTTGACCAGCAACCGTGCCCGCAATGCGGCTTTTACCAGCCCGACATGTCGGCGCAATACCGCCGCGCGCGCTACGTCGGCTACGGATGGTGCCTCTGGATCACCCTGGCGGTGATCGCGTGCCTCTCCGCCGCCGACGCGGTGACGATCCCCGGCCTGACGTTGACGGTCCTGCTCGTGGTGGGATTCTGCGCCGCGGCGGAGGCGTGGACATCCTTCCGCGACCACAACGGCGACCTCGCAAAAAACCGGCGGTTGGCCGAGACCGCGATGGCCAAGGGCATCGTGCGGCTGGACACCCCCGGCGCGGGCAACCAGCCGCACCTCGACGCGGGCTGGCGCAAGCCGGGACCGGCCGTCTATGTTTTGCTGCTCCTGGGCGTGCTCGTGCTACCGGCGGCGGAAGCGGTCAGGCGGGTGCGCGATTGGCCGTTGAACGAGCCGTTCTTTCCGCCGGTAGTCGGACCCGGCGACAAGACGACGTTCTACATGCCCGAGAAAATCACCAGCCTGAAAGATTACTGGCGCGGGCAGCCGAGCGTCCAGGTGATGAACGCCGACGCGCTTGGGACCTCCGCCGACCAGTGGCCCGCCACGGCCAAGGAGAACAGTTGGAGCGGCACGATCTCGGTCAAGTCCAGCGAAAAGGACAGCCGCAGCTCGCCGTGGATTTCGTTCATCGTGCCCAACGAAAATTCGCTGGTGGGCAAGGTCGCCGCGCTCCGGCTCGAACTGAAAACGGAGTTCCCGCAGATGGTGGGTTCGAGCACGTATCAAACCATGAAGAAAGACTTCGTGGCGGAATCCGACCTGACGCTCGCTCCGGAGGGAGCGGGTGCGCAGTATCTCGGCTGCTGGTATCTGGGTCTGGTCGCGTCGGCGCTCGCGTTGGCCGTCGCCGTCTGGCTGTTGTGCCGACATGCGCGCGGCGAAGGCCGGAGCACGCAGACGGGGATTTTGCCGCTGGAGCAACCGGCGCAGTCTGCGTCACCACCACCGATACCCGGGGTGCGTTGAAGCGATGTCCAGATTGGAAAGGGTGGGTGATGCGTGCTTGTCACACCCGTCCTCGGGTCGCGTGTTGTTTTAACACGGAGGACACGGAGGACCACAGAG
>CAZZYS010000095.1:13355-14230 GCA_964658285.1 uncultured Verrucomicrobiota bacterium | reverse complement strand
AGAAGCAGGTGATGAGTTCGCTGATGACCCCGAAGCCGGGCAGGATCATGATGTAGACGGCCGGATGCGAGTAGAACCAGAAAAGGTGCTGGAACAAAACCGGGTCCCCACCCAGCGCCGGGTCGAAGATACCGACTCCCCACACCCGCTCGACGGCCAGGAGCATCGTCACGACGGCGAGCACGGGCGTGGCCAGCACCATGATGAGGCTCGTCGCGTACATCGACCAGCAGAACAGCGGCAGGCGCATCCACGTCAGGCCGGGCGCGCGCATCTTGTGGATGGTGATGATGAAATTCAGCCCCGTGAGGATGGACGAGAACCCCGAGATGAACACGCCCATCGCCATCGCGAAGACGTGGGTGTTCGTGTACTTGGTGCTCAAGGGCGTGTAGAACGTCCATCCCGTTTCGACGCCACCGGCGAACACGGAATACAACGTGAACGCGCCCGCCGTGATGAAGATGTACCAACTGGCGAGATTGAGCTTCGGAAAGGCGAGGTCGCGCGCGCCGATCATCATCGGAACGAGGAAGTTACCCAGGACGGTAGGAATGGCGGGAATCAGGAAAAACCACACCATCAACACGCCGTGGATGGTAAACAGCTTGTTGTAGGTTTCGGACAACACGAAGTCACCGCGCGGGGTGAGCAACTCGATCCGCATGAGCGCGGCGGCGAACGCGGCAATGGTGAAGAAAATCAGGATGGTAAACAGGTACAACAGGCCGATGCGTTTGTGGTCGGTGGTCAGCAGCCACGAGCGAATGGTCGTTTCCTCGTTCAGGTAATTCTTCGGCTGCGGCGGCCCGATGGAAGCATCGGACGCCTCGGTCGGGGCGGCGAGTTGGGTGCTCATGGCAGGGTCAGTAGGA
>CAZZYS010000095.1:0-13345 GCA_964658285.1 uncultured Verrucomicrobiota bacterium | reverse complement strand
GGTTGCGGGCTGAACGCGGGCGAGGGCGCGGCGTCCGGCGGCGTCGGGCCCACGGGGGGCACGGTGGTCGGCGCGGGCGGTGTGCCCGCGGGGACGTTCTGCGTGGTCGGGACGTGGACCTGCGTTTGTCCACCCACGCCTTCGTTCTGGCGGAGATATTCGTCGGGAGTGTAACGACCCAGGCTCTTGATGTATTGGATCAATTGGAACACTTCCTCCTCGCCGATTTGGCCCGCGTAGGTAGGCATCACGCTAGGGGGTCCGTAGCTCATCACGATCTGCTTTTGCGGCAGCAGGATCGAGTCATGGATGTATCGGTCGTCGGCAGTGACGATCTCGCCCGTGTCCAACGGCACCGGATGGCCGTACAGGCCCACGAGACTCGGCGCGCGAATCTGCGAATTTTCGCCGTGGCACCCGCTGCAGCCCAGCGCGCGGAAGAGCCGTTCCCCGCGTGCGACGAGCGTGCCATCCTCGGTGCCGGTGTTGATCCATTCGTTGTACTCGACCGGCGACATCACCGTGACCCAGCCGATCATCTCCGCGTGGCCCATGCCGCAGAGTTGGTCGCAGAAAACATGGTAGCGGCCCGGCTTCGTCGCCTTGAACCATTGCATGGTGTAGCGGCCGGGCAGCACGTCCTGCTTGAGCCGGAAGGCCGGGATGCCGAAGTTGTGGATCACGTCCTGCGAGGTCATCACGAGACGCACCGTGCGGCCGACGGGGACGTGGAGTTCGTTGAGTTCGCGGTGGCCCTCGGGATGTTGGATGTTCCACATCCATTGTTTGCCGATGACGTTGATTTCCAGCGCGTCGGCGGCGTCGGGCGGGGTCTTGATGTGCGCGAAAAGCGTCGCGCCCCACAGGAAGATGCCGACGGCGATGATCAGCGGGATGCCCGACCAGATCACCTCGGGAATCCAGGTCCGGAAATGGTCCGGCGTGCGGTCGGCGTTGCTGCCCTTGCGGTATTTGTAGAGGAAAAACGCCATCGGTCCGAAGACGATGGCCAGCACCCCGCACGTCAGCAGGACGAGAAACCAGAACAGCAAATCCACCTGACCCGCCACGGAGGAGGCTTGCTCGGGAACGAGAGGAAAGGTCATGGCGGCAGGGAGGCTCAGACTTGCCCGACCGGGCGGCGCGCCGGATCGCGGCGGATGAGGTGGGCGAGCAGGCCACCGATACCGAGCAGGGTCAGCACACCGGCCACGCGCAGGGTGCCGATGATGAGCGCACCGTACTTGCCCGAGACCGGGTTGAAGTGAAAACACAGCATCAGGAATTGCTCGATGGGCGAGCCGATCTGTTGCGTCGTCGCGGTCACGAGGGCCGTCCGCAGCGCGACGGGGTCGAAGTTCACCCCGAAAAGGTATTGCGAAACGCGACCGTCCGGCGTGAGGACGACGAGCCCGGCGGGGTGCGCGTATTGTTTCGTGACGGGATCGTACGCGTAGTGGAATCCGACGGCGTCGGCAAGACGGCGGATCGTCGGTTCGTCCGGGCTGGTGAGGAAATGCCACCCGGCATCCGCGCCGGGGCGTGCGTAGCGTTTGAAGTAAAGACGTTTCTGCGCGCCCGCGTCGGCGGCGGACTGGTGCGGGTCGATGCTCACGTCGATGACATCGAAATCCTTCCCCGTCGTCAGGCGCAGGTCGGTGAGCGTTTCCACGAGCGCGCCGAGCACCTGCGAACAGAGCATCGGGCATTCCTTGTAACCGAGCACGAGGACGGCCGGGCGCTTCGTCTCGCCAAGCAGGAAGTCGAGGGTGACCGGCTGGTTGTTCTCGTCGCGGAACACGCCGTCGAGCGGCACGTTCGCGCCGAGTTTCTGGTCGAACCCGGCTTGCTGGATAATCGCGGCGGCGGCAGGGGCGGTGGTTTCGTCCGTCGCAGCGCGCAACGGCCATGCCGACCAGACGAACAGCGCCAGGAGAATTACCCCTTGGGATAGACCAGAATTTGTCCACAGATTACGCAGATTTACACAGATTAGAAGAAGGGAAAAAGACGGATGAACCTTTCCCTCTTTTCCGCCTAATCTGTGTAAATCTGCGTAATCTGTGGACCTTTTTCTGCTGGTGGCAGGAGGTGCAGTGAGGCAAGAGCGCGCTTTCATGGGCGGAGGCTCTGGCCGTACACTTGCGGGTTGGCGCGCTGTTGTTGCATCTGTTCGACGGTGATGCCCGGCGAGACCGGCGGCAGTCCGCGCTGGGCGACGAGTTCCATCGCGCGATCCACGGGCAGGCTGACGATCCCCTTGTTGCGATCCACCCAGGCGTAGCCGCGCAGGTCGGCGGCGTTGGCACCTTGCATCTGGTGGAGGTCTTGCTCGGGGCGGATTTGGAGCAGCGGACCCTGGTAATTCGACTGCACGCGCACGAGCGAGTTCGAGCCGGGTTCGCCTTCGGCGCGATGCTTATCGAGAGAACGATCCATGACCCCGTAGACTTTGAACAGGACCACGATCCCCACCAACACCACGACCAGCACCGCCAAGAGCGACCCGGCGAAAATGAACAATCCCGGCACGCTCACGTCGGTCGTCTCGTGCCCGGCCGCGAGCGCCGCGCGTGCTTCTTCGGTGTGCGGCGGGAGGATGGGACCGGCGTTTTGCGGTGTGGGTGGGGTATCAATGTCCATGCGTGATCGCCTCCTCGAAACGCGGGTCGTTGCTCGGCAGCCGCGCGTGGTTTTTGAGCCGGGCGAGGAACGCCGCCAGCCACACGCCGCCGAGGCCGAAGAACACCGTGAAATGCATCCACGAAACGCTCAGTCCGCCCTGCGAGTGCGAAGGCTCGATCTGCCAGAACACCTCGAACGCGTGCACGAAAATAATCCCGACGGCGACTGCCCGCAGGACACGGATGTTTTCCTTGTTCTCGCGCCCGAGCAACACGAAAAACGGCACCGCGAAATGGAACACGCCGAGAAAGATAGCGAGGGGTTTCCAGCCTCCCGCGACGCGGTGCAGATACCACTCGATCTCGTGCGGCAGGTTGCCCGACCAGATGATGATGAGCTGCGACACGGCGAGGTAGGCCCACATCATCGTGAAGGCGAGCAGGAAATTACCCAGCGAATGGAAATGCTCGGTTTTCACCACCCCGCGCCAGGGCAAGTACGGCCGCACGAACGACAACAGCACCACGCAAAAAGCGAACGCCACCAGAATCTGCCCGATGATGACCTGCGGCGCGAAGATCGTCGAGTACCAGTCTTTTTCCAGGACCATGATCCAGTCGATGATGGCCATCGAGGTAATCAGGGCGAACGCCACCAACCCCGGCGCGGCGAACGCGCGCGTGCGCCGGGTGTACGCGGCGTCGGGCGTCCGGTCCTGCGCGAACGACCAACGGTTGAGCAGCCAGGCGGCCACGCTCCAAAATCCGAACGCGACGATCATGCGAACCGCCAGAGCGGGCACGTTGAGGTAGAGGTGTTTATTGCGGAGCGCTTCGTTGTGCGCGACGACATTCGGGTCGGTCCACGGGTAGAGGTAACTCAGCCCGGCGAAGATCGGCACGAACAGCAACGCCAGCAGCGGCAGGAGGTACGCGCCCGCTTCCAAAAAGCGCCGGATGACGAAACCCCAGCCGCCGTTGGTGAGCGAGTGCATCATCAGGATGCACAACATCCCGAGCGACATCCCCGTCCAGAACACGATGCCGAAAAGGTACGCGAAAGCGGTCTGTCGCGGATCGAAGAACGCCCCGACCCCGCTCAGGGCCAGCCCGACCACGCCGACGACGAGCGCAACCCGCTGCCAGCGTGCGAGCGCGGGAGCGAGCGCCGAGTCCGGCTCGGGGTGGAGCGCCGGTTTCGCCTCAGGGGCGGTGACGGTGGCGCTCATGGTTTTGCGCTGGCCTCCAGTTTGGTGCGTTCGTCGGCGGGCACGTCGTCGAGGGTGCCGTGGCGGCTGAGTTGCAGCGCGCGGATGTACGCCGCGATGGCCCAGCGGTCGGGCACTTCCACGCGCGAGGCGTAGGGGTACATGATCCCGTAGCCGTTGGTGATGACGCTGAACAGGTAGCCCGGCGGGGCGTTGCGCAGGCGGTCCACATGGTAGGACGGCGGCGGCGGATAACCACGCTGGACCACCATGCCGTTGCCATCGCCCTCCGCGCCGTGGCACATCGAACAATAGATCGTGAACCGTTCCTGGCCGCGATTGAGCAACTCGCGCGTGACGGGCATCGGGAACGCGGCGGCGAGCGTGCCGTCGTCGTTCTTGCCGGTGAAAAATGCGGTGTCCTCGTCCAGGTGCCCGCGCGGGATCGTGTGCGGCGGCAGCGGCCGGGCCGAGGTGTCGTCGTTCCAAAATTCGCTCGCGGCCAGCGGTTTGTATTTCGGCTGGTTGTACATGTCCTGCCGGCAGCCCACCCCGGCGAGGGCAAGCAGGGCGAACGCGAGCAAGCAGAACGCACGATTCATCGCGGTACCTCCACGATTTCTTTCGCGTGCGCCTCGTCCGTCAGGAAACGACGCGTTTCTTCCGCGTGCCATTTCGCGTCCGCTGACTCGATGCACAGGAAATATTGGTCCACCGTCGCCCGTTCGATCCCGGGCGCGGCGAAGATCGGATGATGAAAACGCGGCAGGCCGTTCAAGAACAACATGCCGAACACCCCGGAGATCGCCGCGCACAGCACCGTCAGTTCAAACGTCACCGGGATGAACGACGGCCAACTATGAAAGGGCCGGCCGCCGACGTTGTAAGGGTAATCGACGACCATCGAATACCATTGCATGAAATATCCGCTGACCCCGCCGGCGATCCCGCCCAGCAACACGATGAGCGGCATGACGGTCTTGCGGCGGCCGAGCGCCTGCGCCAACCCTTCGACGGGTACAGGGGTGTACGCATCCATCTTCCGGTAACCGGCGAGGTAGGCGACCCTGGTCGCTTCCAATAACGCTTCCGCCGAACCGAAACGCGCCACCAGACCCCACGGCGTCGTCGGCGTGGGCGGTTCGGCGAACGCCGCCTTGGTGGCGATGGCCGTGGGGGCGTTGACGGTGGCTTTCATGGGCAACGGCTTCAACGCTTGGCGAGTTCCGCGAAGACAGGCGGTAGTTCCGGCGTGGGAACGGGTTTGCTCTCGCCCTCGGCGACGAGTTCGCGCACTTCCGTCATGGAGATCATCGGCAGGAAGCGGATGAACAAAAAAAGCAGTGTGAAGAACAACCCGATGGTGCCCGCGAACACCGCATAATCCCAGAACGTCGGGTAATACATCCCCCAACGCGAAGGCAGGTACTCGCGCTGCAAACTCGTGACCACGATAACGAACCGCTCCAGCCACATGCCGACATTAACGAACAGCGCCACGATGAACAGCAGCACGGTATTCTCGCGCACGCGGCGCGACCATAATACCTGCGGCACGATGATGTTGCAAAGTAGCAACGCGTAGTAGGACCACGCGTAGGGGCCCGCGAGCCGGTTGTACATCAGGTAGCGTTCGTAGGGTTCGCCGCTGAACCACGAGAAGAACGCCTCCGCCATGTACCCGTAGGCCAGGATCAACCCGACGCAGAGCATGACGACCGCCATGTTGTTGAGCACGCGCTCGGTGATGTACGCCTGCAACCCGTAAATCCTGCGCACGGGGATGATGATGTTCAGCACCATCGCAAATCCCGAGTAGATCGCGCCTGCTACAAAATAGGGTGGGAAGATCGTCGTGTGCCAGCCGGGCGTGATCGCCACCGCGAAGTCAAAACTCACCACGCTGTGCACCGAGATCACCAGCGGCGCGGCCAGCCCGGCCAGGAGCAGGTACGTCATCTTGTAACGCTGCCAGTGGACCGCCGACCCGCGCCAACCCAACGCGCCGAGGCCGAAGAGCACCTGTTG
This sequence comes from uncultured Verrucomicrobiota bacterium, assembly GCA_964658285.1. GTDB lineage: Bacteria > Verrucomicrobiota > Verrucomicrobiia > Chthoniobacterales > SZAS-18 > CAHJWO01. Next base: position 7,485 of record CAZZYS010000095.1, on the reverse strand, counting down.
CCAGCGGACCGTCGAGCGGTCGCGCAGCGTGGCGAGATCGGGCACCAGTCCGACGTACCAGAAGAGCAGCGACACCGTGAAATACGTGGACACCGCGAACACGTCCCACACCAGCGGACTGCGGAACTGCGGCCACAGTCCCATCGTGTTCGGATACGGGATGATCCAGTAGGCGACCCACGGACGGCCCAGGTGCAGAATCGGGAACATGCCCGCGCAGGCGACGGCGAAGAGCGTCATCGCTTCCGTGAAGCGGTTGATGGAGTTACGCCACTTCTGGAAGACGAGCAGGAGGATCGCCGAGATGAACGTGCCCGCGTGGCCGATGCCGATCCACCAGACGAAATTGATGATGGCGAATCCCCACGCGACCGGCACGTTGAGCCCCCAGATGCCGGTGCCTTTGTAGAACAAGTAGGTGATCGAAATCAGGAACCCCATCAGCAGCAGAAACGAGACGGCGAAACCCACCCACCAGCCCTTCGGATGCTGACCCTTGAGGACGATGTCGCCGATCTTGGTCGAGACGGTGCCGAGGGTTTCGCCCGGCGCGATGATGTGCGCGGGGTAACCCAGGGGCGAACGCGGTTCGTGGCCGTTCGCGCCGCTGCGGCGGTCGTTCAAGGATGTCGGGGCGTCAGGCATCGTTTAGCCAAGGTAGGGATGCCTCTCCGAGGCAGTCCCCAGATTTTCTGGAAACGTGAGAGAGAATGGCATGGTCTTCCAAGCAAAATTTGGGACTGCCTCGGAGAGGCATCCCTACCTTGGTTTGGACGCCGCTTACGCGGCAGAAACGCGATTTCATGCCGGGTTGGTTATGCGGGCGAGGTAGGTCGTGCGCGGACGGGTGTTGAGGTCCGCGAACATCCCGAAATTGCGCGGCTGTTTCTTGATCCGGGACACGCGGCTGTCCGGGTCATTGATATCGCCGAAGACGATGGCCTGCGTCGGACAGGTCTGCTGGCAGGCGGTCAGAATCTCGCCGTCACGCACTTTGCGATTTTCTTTTTCGGAGGTGATTTTGGCCTCGTTGATGCGCTGCACGCAAAACGTGCATTTTTCCATGATGCCACGCGAACGCACCGTCACGTCCGGGTTGCGTTGCATCTTGACGGTGAGGTTCACGTTGTCCGCATACTGCACGAAGTTGAACCGCCGGACCTTGTACGGGCAGTTGTTGGAACAATACCGCGTGCCGATGCAGCGGTTGTAGACCTGTTCGTTCAATCCCTCCGGGCTATGGACGGTCGCCGCCACCGGGCAGACGACCTCGCACGGCGCGTTCTCGCAATGCATACAAGGCACGGGCTGATGATACATCGCCGGGTTGTCGAGGTCTTCGCCCTCGTAATAACCGTCCACGCGAATCCAGTGCATCTCGCGTCCGCGGATGACCTCGCCCTTGCCCACGATGGGGATGTTGTTCTCCGCTTGGCAGGCGACCGTGCAGGCGTTGCAGCCGATGCAAGTGTTCAGGTCGATGGCCATGCCCCATGCGTAACCCGGATAAGTATGGTCAGGCGGGTAAAGGGTGTCGTCCGCGCCGGGATTCTCGGCCTTTGCGGGGGCGAAGCCCGGATTTTTGCGGAACTCCTCCAGCGTGCCGGTGCGGTACACCTCGCGGCCTTCCATGCTGTGGTGTTGCTGGACGGTGGCGAGATGCCATTTCACGTCGGGCACCTTCTTGATTTCCAACCCGGTGCCGAAACCCATCGCGTCGCTCGTGCGCAACGCGTAGGCGTTGACCCCCTGCCCGCTGCCGACGTGCCCGGCGGCGGTGCGGCCGTAGCCGAGGTGGAGCGTGACGGAGTTTTCCGCCTGACCGGGCTGAATCCACACCGGCGCGTGGACGCTGCGGCCCTTGAAGGTAAGTTCAACCACGTCCTCGTTGCGTACGTCGAGACGTTCGGCGAGTTTCGGACTCAGGAGCGCGGCGTTGTCCCATGTTAGTTTCGTGATGGGCTTGGGCGTCTCCTGGAGCCAGCCGTTGTTGCAAAATCGGCCGTCCCACACGGTGTAATCGGGCTTGAAGACGATCTCCAGCACATTTGGCGTCGAGGCACCAACGGAGAGGTTGGTTTCAAACCCGAGCCCATGATCAACTATCCACCGCGATCCGGTTGCCAGTCCATCGTGGACTAGCTTGCGCCATGTCTTCTCAAACCCTTCGCCCGGATACATTGCCTGCCACTGTTCGCGCACGATGTCATAACTACCGCGCGTGGATTGCTCCAGCACGAGCACATCCAGCAACTCGTGGGAGGTCCGTCCTTCGTAAAGCGGCATGATGAGCGGTTGCACTACCGACGCCGTCCCGTCGAACGCCTGCGCGTCGCCCCAAGATTCGAGATAATGAGCCTCCGGCAAGTGCCACTGGCAGCGTTGCGCGGTTTCGTTGTAGAACAATCCGAGATGCACGTTGCGTTTCACCTTGCCCATCGCTTCCCCAAAGTCGAAGTCGGCGGGCGAGTTGTACGCCAGATTGCCACCGATCTGCACGAGCAAGTCCACCTGCCCGGCATGCATCGCGCGAACGAGATCGGCAAGGGACTCGGTTTGCAGCACCGGCTGCGCGGCGGCATCCTCCGAGTGGGGAAAGGTCGTTTGGTAAAAGGTCGTCTGACCATGATTCGACAAGGCGTCGTTGATTTCCAAGACCGCGCGATGCACGTCAGCCGACTGTCCTTCTCCCGCGATCACGATACCAGTCCCTCGATTCGCCGAGAGATCGCGGTAGGCCGTTCCCAGCCATTGACCGTTGGTCCCTTCGAGCTTTGAAGAAGGTGCCTGGTCGCCTCGCACCATTCCTAGCAATGCGGCGACCAACCGTTTGATTTCCGCCGCGCCGCACGGCACCCGGTGGTCGGCCATCGTACCCGTGATGGACGGCGTCGGCTCAGCTACATAGAGACGGCTCATCGCCGCTTGCGCTGGATCGGTGGATTCGGCCACGCTGTTGCGGCCTTGCGCAAACTGACGCGCGTAGGCAAGACTCGCAGGGTGGGCAAATAAAAAATCACTGTCGAACGAAACGATCACTTTGGCTTTGCTGAAATCGTAGCCTACGGGGGAATGTTTCGTGTTGTCCTGGCCCCACGGCTCGTACTGATGCCACCTAGCCTGCGGATACTTCTTGAGCAGTTCGCCGATTTGCGCCAGCAGCGTGGGTGAGGTGACGGTTTCCGTCAGCAACCGCAGGCCCGCCCCCTGCTTGGGGCGTTGCTCGGCCAGCGCATTCACCAAGTCCGCTTGAAACTCATCCCAACTGCTCACCTCCCCCGCGCGCAGCACGGTGCGCGTCCGCTCGGGGTCGTACAGTTCCAAGATCGACGCCTGATGAAAGACGTTCGCCGCGCCCAGGCTCATCGGGTGGTCGGGGTTGCCCTCGATCTTCGTCGGGCGGCCCTCGTGGCTTTCGACGAGCAAGCCCGTCGCGTAGCCGCCGATGGTCATCGCCGTCGCGTACTGGAGCGGGATGCCCTGAACGAGTTCTTCGGGCTGCTTGACGTAGGGCAGGATTTTTTCCTGCGGCTGGCGGGTGCAGGCGGTCATCCCGGCCAGCGCGAAACTCGCCGCCATGATCTTGAGGAAATCGCGCCGGCTCTGACCGTCGGGCCATTCGCTCGCGCCACGCGGATACTCGCGGTGCAGCCAGTCGTGGAACTCGGGCGTTTCCGCGACGGCCTCCAGGCTGCGCCAATATTTCTTGCCGTCGCCCGCCGACGACGCCAGCCGCGCGCGCACCGCCGCGAGGTCCAGCCGGGGCGTGGCGGCAGCATGACAACCGCAGGTGGGTGAACAGGGCGCGGACGAGCTCATCTTTTTACCGGTGGCAGGTGTAACAATCCGTCAGCACACCCGAACTCTGGACGTGGTAATCCTTCACGAGTTGGCGCGCCTCGTCGATTTTTTCCTCGTCCTTGAGCGCGACCCGCTCGGTGCTAAAATTATTCTTTTTGTCGGCGATGAATTTCTCCGGGTGCCGGTGGCACTGGAGGCACCACGCCATGTAGAGCGTCTGGTTTTGCCAGGTGAGCTGCATCTCGGCGACGTTGCCGTGGCAGGCCGTGCAGCCGATGCCCTTGTTGACGTGGATCGAATGGTTGAAGTACACGAAATCCGGCAGGTCGTGTACGCGGTTCCACGCGATGGGTTTATTGTCGGTAAGGCTGTGGCGCACCGGGGCCAGCATCGCCTGATCGGTGTAGAGCTGGCTGTGGCAGGTCATGCACGTCTCCGTCGGGGGAATGCCCGCGTACGCGCTTTTCTCGACGCCCGAGTGGCAGTAGCGGCAGTCGATGCCGAGCTGGCCGACGTGGTGCTTGTGGCTGAAGGGCACCGGCTGGTCGATGGGTGCATACTCGCGCGTGGCCCACGGGGACCATTCCACGGCGTAGAGCACGCCGACAATCGCCGCGACGGCCAGCGGCGTCCCGAGGATCACCGCCCGCGCAAAGCCGTTGCTGCTTTTGCGGAAAATTTGCGCCATGAGGAACCGGGGACCAGCCTAGCGCGAACGCACAGCGGCGGGCGAGAAATGTTGTGAGGTTTTTTTCACGCGTCCGGTAATATTCCTCATGGCCTTGGCTAATACGCAGATTTCCGGGGGCGCGGATGGGACGGAAGCAGACGACGTGATCGTCCTCGGCGGGGGCGCGGCCGGGCTGATGTGCGCGCTCACCGCCGGGCGGCGCGGACGGCGGGTGCGCGTGCTCGAACGCGCCGAGCGCATCGGCAAGAAAATCCTCGTCTCCGGCGGCGGCCGGTGCAATTTCACCAACCTCCACGCCGGGCCGGAAAATTACGTCTCCGCGCAGCCGGATTTTTGCCGTTCGGCCCTGGCACGCTACCGGCCGGAGGACTTCATCGCGCTGGTCGAACACCACGGCGTCGCCTACCACGAAAAGAAGCTCGGGCAGCTCTTTTGCGACGGGAGTTCACGGGAAATCGTCGCGGTGCTCGCCGCCGAATGCGCCGACGCGCGGGTACGGGTCGAGACGGGCCGCGACGTGCGCGAGGTGACGCGGGGGGCGGACGACGTTTTCCAAATCCGGCTCGACGGCGGCCGGACCCTCCGCGCGCGCTCGCTCGTGGTGGCGTGCGGCGGGTTGTCCTGGCCGCAACTCGGCGGCAGCGACCTCGCGTACCGGCTGGCGCGGCAGTTCGGGCTGCGGATCGTCGGCGCGCGGCCGGGACTGGTGCCGCTGACGTTTGCCGGGGACACCCTCGCCATGTGCGGGGAACTCAGCGGCGTCTCGCTGCCGTGCGCCGCCCGGACGCCACCCGGCGGCGGGGTTCCCGCGCGGACGTTCCGCGAGAATCTGCTTTTCACCCATCGCGGGTTGAGCGGCCCGGCGGTGCTGCAAATCTCCTCCTACCTGCCGGCCACGGCGGAGGCCGAGGTGCATTTCGATCTCCTGCCGGACGCGGCGGCGGACGAACGCTGGCTCGCCGACGCGCACGCCGCCGGACGCGATGCGCTCCTGCCTAACCTCCTCGCCGAACGCCTGCCTGCCAGCGTCGCGCAGGCGTTCGCGCGGACCCTGGGTTCGCCGCCACGGCCGCTGCGTCAATACGGACTCAAACCGCTCGCCACCCTGGAGCGCACCCTGCGCCAGTGGACCCTGCTTCCCGCCGGCACCGAGGGTTACGCGAAGGCGGAAGTCACCCTCGGCGGGGTGGACACGCGCGACCTGCACGGCAAGACCCTGGAAGCGCGCGCGGTGCCGGGGTTGTTCTTTGTCGGCGAGGCGGTGGATGTCACCGGGCAACTCGGCGGTTTCAATTTCCAGTGGGCTTGGGCCAGCGGGCACGCGGCGGGCGAGGCGGCTTGAACAATTCGGATTCGCCTGATCCGCCCCGCGCGGATAATTTACCCTGCGATGCCCCCGATGCCGCCCACCCTGCTGCCGCCGCTCACCGCCTGGAAGACCGCGTTGTTCATCGCGGGTGCGGCGGGGTGTTTTCACGCGGCTTACCTGCTGCCGTACGGCGGGGTGCTGATCCTCGGCTACGTCGCGTGCCTGACCCAACTGGTCCGCCTCGCCACGCCGCGCTTCGCGTTTTATGCCGCGTTGCTCACGGGGCTGCTCTGTGTCGCGCCGCAATCGATGTTTTTCTACGGAATTTTCGGTCCGTTCGGCGTCGTGCTCTGGACGGTCCTGGCGTTCTGGACGGCGCTCTACGTCGCGCTGGCGCACGGGATTTTCCGGCGTTTGAGCGGTCCGCCCGCCGCCTTGCTCGCGGCCACCGTCTGGATGGGCCTGGAATATTTCCGCGGCGAGGTCTACTACCTGCGCTTTTCGTGGTTGAACGTCGGTTATGCCCTGAGCGGTTCGTGGGCGGCACCCCTTTTCCACCTGCTCGGGATGTACGGGCTGGGTTTCCTGATGGCGTTCCTGGGCGCGTGCTGGCTGGCTCGCGCTCGTAAAACCCTGCTCGCGACCGTCGCGCTGGTCGTCGTCGGTGGGTTCGCCGGCAAGTCCGTCGCGGACCGCCCCTTGCAGGTCGCCGGCGTGCAGATGGAATTTCCCTCCACCGCCCGCCTCCTCACCAACCTCGATGCGCTCGTCGTCAAGTACCCGGACGCCGAACTCCTCGTCGTCAGCGAATACACCTGCGACGGCCCCGTGCCGGACAAGGTCAAGGCTTGGTGCCGCGACCACGGACGCTACCTCGTCATCGGCGGCGAGGACCCCGCGCCGGGCAGCAACGGAGCCTATTACGACACGGCCTTCGTCGTCGGGCCGACGGGGGAGATCGTCTTCAAGCAGGGCAAGAGCGTGCCGATCCAGTTTTTCGCGGATGGCCTGCCCGCGCCCAGTCAGGCGGTGTGGGATTCGCCGTGGGGGAAGCTGGGCTTTTGCATCTGCTACGACCTGAGCTACCGGCGCGTCACCGACCGCCTCGTAGGTCTCGGCGCGCGGGCTCTCATCGTGCCCACGATGGACGTGGAACGCTGGGGCCGCCGCGAACACGAACTCCACGAACGCGTCGCCCCCGTGCGGGCGGCCGAGTACGGGGTCCCGATCTTCCGCGTGGCGAGTTCGGGCATCTCGCAGGCGGTGAGCAGCGAAGGCCGCGAACTGGCCACCGCGCCGTTCCCCGGGGACGAGGCCACCCTGTCGGCGCGGTTGTATCTTGGCCACGGCACGCGGCCTCTCGACACGTGGCTCGGGCCGGCGGCCGTTTTCGTCACGGCGGGCTGCGTGGCGTGGCTCATCGTCGGAGCGTGGCGGCAGCGGCGGCAATCCAGACGGCTGACTCCCGCCTGACGAAAAAATCGGCGGCAGGCCATCGTTCCCGGCGATGGCGCCGCGCGTTTTATCGATAGGATGCGCGCACCCCTTTGCGCTATAACGGTTTGCGTCATCCCCATGCACCTCCGTTCCCTCCGCCTCGTCCAATCCGCCGTCCACTGGCCCGCGCGCGTCGTCACGGCCGCCGAACTCGACGCGCGCCTCGGCCTGCCCGCCGGTTGGACCG